>NZ_JOGV01000025.1:0-91899 GCF_000721365.1 Streptomyces sp. NRRL F-5650
CAACGCCGCCGTCGTCCTCGTCACCCACGAAGCACGCGTCGCCGCCTACTCCGACCGCGAGATCGTCGTCCGCGACGGCAAGTCCCGGGACATGGAGCGGGCCGTATGAGCGTGCGCCAGTGGGCCGCGGACCTGATGCTGGGCGTCCGCTTCGCCTTCACCGGTGGCCGGGAGGGCTGGACGCGGGCCGTGCTGACGGCCGTGGGCGTCGGACTCGGCGTGGCCCTGCTGCTGCTGACGACCGCGATCCCGAACGCGCTCACCGTCCGGCACGAACGGGAGGCGGCACGCTCCGACATCACCTTCGCCTCCGAGCCGATGCCCAAGGCGAACGACACGCTCGTGGTCGCCAGGGTCGACGACTACTTCCGCAACGACGACGTGCGGGGCCGGGCCCTGGAGCCCGAGGGTCCGCGCGCTCCGCTGCCGCCGGGGCTGGAGAAGTTCCCCGCGGTGGGCGAGATGGTGGTCTCCCCCGCCCTGAAGGAACTCCTGGAGTCGGACTCCGGCGCGCTGCTGCGCGAGCGGCTGCCCGACCGGATCGTGGGCACGATCGCGGAGCCCGGGCTGATCGGGTCGGCCGAACTCGCCTACTACCGCGGCGCGGAGGGGCTCGCCGAGCAGATCACGCCGGGCCGGATCGAGCGCATCGACCGGTTCGGCGACCCGAAGCCCGGCGAGGAGCAGTCCGACCCGGTGCTGCTCCTGCTGGTCCTCGTCGTCTTCGTGGTGCTGCTGATGCCGGTCGCGGTGTTCATCGCCGCCGCCGTGCGCTTCGGCGGCGAGCGGCGGGACCGGCGGCTCGCCGCGCTGCGCCTGGTGGGCTCCGACAGCCGCATGACCCGGCGCATCGCCGCCGGTGAGGCCCTGGCCGGCGCGGTCCTCGGACTGGTCTTCGGCGCCGCCTTCTTCATGGTCGGGCGGCAGCTCGCGGGTACCGCCGAGGTGTTCCGCATCAGCGTGTTCCCCAGCTACCTCAACCCCTCCCCGCTGCTGGCCCTGCTGGTGGCGGTGGCGGTGCCGGCGGCGGCGGTGCTGGTGACGCTGCTGGCGCTGCGCGGGGTGGTCATCGAGCCGCTCGGCGTGGTGCGTGCCGGCCGCCCGGCGCGGCGCCGGCTGTGGTGGCGGCTGCTGCTGCCGCTGGCCGGTCTGGCGATGCTGTACCCGATGATCGGCAACGGCCGGGACAACGGCGACTTCAACCAGTACCTGGTGACCGGCGGTGTCGTCCTGCTCCTGGTGGGCGTGACCGCGCTGCTGCCGTGGATCGTCGAGAGCGTCGTCGCCCGCCTCGGCTCGGGCGGCGTGGCCTGGCAACTGGCCGTGCGCAGGCTCCAGCTGAGCAGTGGTACGGCGGCCCGCATGGTCAACGGCATCGCGGTGGCCGTCGCCGGGGCGATCGCGCTGCAGATGCTGTTCGCCGGCGTGGACAGCGACTACACCAGGTCCACCGGGCAGGACGTGTCGCGGGCACAGATGGAGGCCCAACTGGCGAGCGGCGTCCCGATGGCCGCGGCGGCCGAGAAGTTCCGCGACACCAAGGGTGTGAAGGAGGTCTACGCCTACTCCGAGGGCTACCTGGGCGACCGCCCCCGCGACCCGGAGCACGGCACGATGATCACCGTCGGGGACTGCGCGTCGCTGCGGGAGATCTCCACGCTGCCCTCGTGCGCGGACGGGGACGTGTTCGCCGTCCACGGTGCCGAGTGGGACACGGGTGAGGACATGACGAAGCTGGCCGCCCCCGGCCGGACGCTGTACTCGGACCCGACCTACGAGGGCGGTCCGAAGCGCCGGGCGGTCCCGTGGACGGTGCCGCAGGGCATCAAGACCGCGAAGGCGCGTCCGGGGCTGGTGGCCGGGACCGACCGGGGCGGCTTCCTGATCACGCCGGGGGCGGTGCCGGACGCGCTCGCGCCGACGCTGGACGGCCACGCCTACCTCAAGCTGGACGAGTCCGTGCCGGACGTGCAGGACCTGGTCCGCAACACCGCGTCGGGCATCGACCGGCTGGCGGACACCGTGACCTGGGCGGCGACCGAGCGCACGGACCGCTTCGACGCCATCCGCACCGGCCTGTTCGTGGGGGCGGCGTGTGTGCTGGCGCTGATCGGCGCCAGTCTGCTGGTCTCGCAGCTCGAGCAGTTGCGCGAACGCAAGAAGCTGCTGTCGGCCCTGGTGGCCTTCGGCACCCGGCGCCGCACGCTGAGCCTGTCGGTGCTGTGGCAGACGGCGATTCCGATCGTGCTCGGCCTGCTGCTGTCCATGATCGTGGGCCTGACCCTGGGCACGGTGCTGCTGAAGATGACGGGCACCCCGGTGCGCGTCGACTGGACGGGCGTGCTCTCCATGACCGGCATCGGTGCGGCGGTCGTCCTGGTGGTGACGCTGTGCAGTTTGCCGCCGCTGCTGCGGCTGATGCGTCCGGAGGGACTGCGCACCGAGTAGGGCCGCACACGGAGGCAGGACCGAGGGACCGGAGGACCGCGCGGGCGGCCGTCCGGTCCCTCAGTCGTGCACCGTCCGCACCGGCAGGTCCGCCATCGCCTCCCGCAGGGCCGCCGCCAGTTCCCCGTACTCCGCCGAGCGGGCCGCGCCCGTGCGCATGGCGAGGGCGACCCGGCGGGTGGGGGCGGGGTCGGCGAAGGACGCGGTGAGGAGCTGGCTGGAGCGGGAGGTCTCCACGCGCACGGCGGTGCGCGGCAGCAGCGTCACCCCGAGGCCGCCCGCCACCAGTTGGACCAGCGTCGACAGTCCGGCGGCCGAGGTCGTGGCCGGGACGCCCGCGCGGCCCGCCTCCCGGCAGATGTCGAGCGCCTGGTCGCGCAGGCAGTGCCCTTCGTCGAGCAGCAGCAGCTTCAGCTCGCGCAGCACCGAGCGCTCGATGCCCTCACGGCCGCCGAGCCAGTGGTCGAGCGGCGTGACCAGGACGAAGTCCTCGTCGAAGAGCGGGAGTTCGGTGACGCCGGGGACACCGAGCGGCACCGCGAGCAGCAGCAGGTCGAGCCGGCCGGTCGTCAGGCCCTCCAGCAGGCTCGCGGTCTGCTCCTCGTGGACCTGGAGGTCGAGGTCGGGGTAGCGCTGGTGGACCAGCCGCAGCACCGTCGGCAGCAGGTACGGCGCGACGGTCGGGATGACGCCGAGCCGCAGCGCGCCGGTGAAGGGCGCCCGGACCGCCTCCGCCTCCTCCAGCAGCGCGCCGACCTCCGCCAGGACCGCCTTGGTCCGCACCGCGAGCCGTTCACCGGCCGGCGAGAGCAGCACCTTGCGCGTCGTACGCTCCAGGAGGGTGACACCCAGTGCCTCCTCCAGGGCGGAGACGGCCCCGGAGAGCGCCGGCTGGCTCATGCCGATCGCCGCTGCGGCGTCGCGGAAGTGCAGGTGCTCCGCGACCGCGTCGAAAGCCCGCAGTTGGGCGAGGCTGGGCTGCCTCTTCCGTCCCGACACTAATAGCCACCTCCGATCAACTCGACCGAGTGTAGCTATTTCACTAATCAATGCACCCTGTGCCAACATCATGAACGTCCAACCCGTGGGAAACGCCTGCAAAAAGGGTGTTTCCTCGCTGCACTTTTGGAGAGCGCGTGCTCACTGTCGGTGACAAGTTCCCCGAGTTCGATCTGACCGCCTGCGTCTCGCTGGAGAAGGGCAAGGAGTTCCAGCAGATCAACCACAAGACCTACGAGGGTCAGTGGAAGGTCGTCTTCGCGTGGCCCAAGGACTTCACCTTCGTGTGCCCGACCGAGATCGCCGCCTTCGGCAAGCTGAACGACGAGTTCGCCGACCGTGACGCCCAGATCCTCGGCTTCTCCGGCGACTCCGAGTTCGTGCACCACGCCTGGCGCAAGGACCACCCGGACCTGACCGACCTGCCGTTCCCGATGATGGCCGACTCCAAGCACGAGCTGATGCGGGACCTCGGCATCGAGGGCGAGGACGGCTTCGCGCAGCGCGCGGTCTTCATCGTGGACCAGAACAACGAGATCCAGTTCACGATGGTCACCGCCGGCTCCGTCGGCCGTAACCCCAAGGAGGTCCTGCGGGTCCTCGACGCCCTGCAGACCGACGAGCTCTGCCCGTGCAACTGGAGCAAGGGCGACGAGACCCTGGACCCGGTCGCGCTGCTGTCGGGGGAGTGAGCTGACATGTCCCTCGACTCCCTGAAGTCCGCCATACCGGACTACGCCAAGGACCTGAAGCTCAACCTGGGCTCGGTCATCGGCAATTCCGACCTCCCGGCGCAGCAGCTCTGGGGCACCGTGCTGGCGACCGCCATCGCCTCGCGCTCCCCCATCGTGCTGCGCGAGCTGGAGCCGGAGGCGAAGGCGAACCTGTCGCCGGAGGCGTACTCGGCCGCCAAGTCGGCCGCGGCGGTCATGGCGATGAACAACGTCTTCTACCGCACCCGGCACCTGCTGTCGGACCACGAGTACGGCACCCTGCGCGCCGGTCTGCGGATGAACGTCATCGGCAACCCGGGCGTCGACAAGGTCGACTTCGAGCTGTGGTCCTTCGCGGTGTCCGCCATCAACGGCTGCGGCATGTGCCTGGACTCGCACGAGCAGGTGCTCCGCAAGGCCGGCGTGGACCGCGAGACGATCCAGGAGGCGTTCAAGATCGCCGCCGTGGTCGAGGCCGTCGGCGTCACGCTGGACGCCGAGGCGGTCCTGACCGCCGAGTAGCCCGCCCCCGCACGGCACGGGCCCCGCTCACCGGGAGGTGGGCGGGGCCCGTTCGCGTACCGGCGCCGGCGGGGGCGCCGCGCTACGCCGGGGAGGCGTCCGACGGCGGACCGGCCTGCGGCGGCTGCCGGGGTCCCTTGGTCTCCGGGGCGGCCGGCTCCCGGCCGATCGCCGGGGCGGCGTCGCTCGACGTGGCCCCGTGGGGCTTGGGCTGCTTGCGCAGGGCGGTCTCGCGGGAGTACGCCCGCAAGTAGCCCACGACGGTGTTGGTCACCGCCACCAGGGGCACGGCGACCACGGCACCGCCGATGCCGGCCACCATGCCGCCGGCGGCCACCGACAGGACCACCGCGAGCGGATGGACCCGCACCGCCCTCCCGAGGATGAACGGCTGCAGGATGTGCCCCTCGATCTGCTGCACCGCCAGCACCACGACCAGCGTCATGACCGCGGCGAACACGCCCTGCGTCACCAGCGCCACGACGACCGCGAGCGCGCCCGACACCACGGCGCCGACGAGCGGGATGAAGGCGAACAGGAAGATGAACACGGCCAGCGGGACGGCCATCGGCACGTCGAGGAAGTAGATGCCGAGGCCGATGAAGATGGCGTCGATCAGCGCGACGATCACCGTGCCGCGCACGTAGGCGGTCAGCGTCCGCCAGGCGCGCGGACCGGCCCCGGCCACACCCGGGCGGGCGGCCGCGGGCACCAGCTTGAGCGCCCACTGCCAGATGCGCCTGCCGTCGTAGAGCAGGAAGAGCGTCGAGAAGGCGGCCAGCAGGATGCCGGTGAGCGCCTCGACGACGACCGTGACACCCTCGAGTCCCGCCGACGTTATCTGGTCGGTGTTGGCCCCGACCGCGTCGCGCAGGCTCTTGGCGACCTCGTTGATCTGCTTGTCGGTGACGTGGAAGGGGCTGTTCAGCAGCCAGTTGCGCAGTTCGTCGATGCCGTCCTGGACCTGGTCGGAGAGGTTGTCGATGTTCTCCATGACCTGCCAGGTCACGAACCAGCCGATGAGGCCCATCACCACGAAGCCGAGCACCGCCGTCAGTGCGGTGGCCGGTCCCCGGGGCACCCCGTGCCGGCGCAGCCAGGACACGGCGGGCTGAAGCAGCGCGGTGATCAGCAGCGCGGCCACGAACGCCAGCACCAGCAGTTGTACGGCGCTGATGATGCGCGTCAGCACCCACACGGTGCCCGCGAGCACCAGCAGCCGCCACCCGGCCTCCGCGGCCACCCGTACGCCCCACGGCACGGCCTGCGCCGGGTCGGGGCGGTTGTCGACGGCGACGGTGTGGTGTGCGGCGAAGTGGTCCTCGGCGCCTTCCTCGGCCAGGTCCTCCCCGGAGGGCGGCACGTGGTCGGGGACCGGCTCCGGCCCGTCGTCGGCGTCGTGCCGCCGCGCCTCCTGCCGACGCTGTTCCAACCGCTCGCTCATGTGCGTCAGTCCGGCGCCGAGCCGGCCGAGCCACCCTGGCACTCGTGACATGATCCGTCCTCTTCCCCCGTCTTTCCCCACCACTCCCCCCTGGAGTCGTTCCGGTCCGACCGTACATGCCGGGAGCGCGAAAGCCCCTCACCGTAGGACGGCGAGGGGCTGCGCGAGGTTGAGCGCGGACCGGGGTCCGGAGCCGGGGCTCAGTACCAGTGGTTGGCCTGCCAGAAGGCCCAGGCGTCGCACGGGCTGCCGTAGCGGTTGTCCATGTAGCTGAGGCCCCACTTGATCTGGGTGGCCGGGTTGGTCCGCCAGTCGGCGCCCGCCGAGGCGTACTTGCCCGCCGGGAGCGCCTGGAAGAGGCCGTAGGCGCCGGAGGAGGGGTTGACCGCCTGGTAGTTCCAGCTCGACTCGTGGTTCACGATGTTGCTGAAGCACTGGAACTGGCCGCTGGGCACCATCTGACGGGCCATCGCCTGGATCTGGCTGGTGCTGTAGGAGCTCTGGACGGCGAAGGTGCTGGCGTCGCGCTGGGCGTCGCGGCTGGCGGCGGCCTTCTTCTCCGCCTCGCGCTCCTTGGCCTCCTCGGCCGCCTTCCTGGCCTTCTCCTGCTTGGCCACGGCGGTCTGGGCGGCTGCCTTGCGGGCCGCCTCCTCGGCGTCCTTCTTGGCGCTCGCGTCCGCGGCGATGGCCTGCACGTCGGCCTGATGCGTCAGGGACGCGGTCTGTACCTGCGCCTGCTCACCCATGGGGATGTCGGCGAGCAGCGTCGTGCCTGCTGCCGTCGCCTCCGCGTCGTCGTTGTTCTGCGCGACGCTGCCCGAGGCAACTCCGACGACGCTTCCGACGGCGGTGACCGCCGTGGCCGAGGCCACTGCGAATCCCCGGACCGAGATCCGGCTCACACGGTTTCCTTCCAGCATCGCCCGCATCGGTGACCCTCGCGGACGCAATCGTGCCCCTGGCACTGGCCTCCCCAACTACGGGTCACGGGAGGCACGGGCCCGGTGGACAACTCCCCTGCGGGGAGCGCCGCGTGGTGCTCGGGCGGCATACGACTCGACTATGGAGTTGGCTCTGGTGCTTCTGGGGCGCCGTACCGCTGGGGGCACGGCTGTGTCGTATGCGGGGCCTGACAGGAATGAGACTCTGCCGTAACCCGGCGGGGTGAGGCAATTCTGTGTTGCGTGTGAAAGCTCACATCTCGTTTGGCCCAGGGGATTCACGGAAATCCGCACACACCGAGGCGCCGCCCGGCTAGGCTCTGGGCCTTTCCGGACGGCGCCGAACTGACGGGTAACCGGCCCTGACCGGGTCGGAGTTCCCGTACGGGCGCCAAACGGCCCGGACGGGTGACAGACGGATCAGATGTGCCCGTCCTCCAGCATTTCGGTCACGAGCGCGGCGATCTGGGACCGCTCGGAGCGCGTCAGGGTGACGTGCGCGAAGAGCGGATGCCCCTTCAGCTTCTCGATGACGGCCACCACTCCGTCGTACCGGCCGACCCTGAGGTTGTCCCGCTGGGCCACGTCATGGGTGAGGACGACCCGCGAGTCGGCCCCGATCCGGGACAGCACGGTCAGCAGGACGTTGCGCTCGAGCGACTGGGCCTCGTCGACGATGACGAACGCGTCGTGCAGCGAGCGCCCCCGGATGTGGGTGAGCGGCAGCACCTCCAGCATCCCGCGGGCGGTCACCTCCTCGATGACCTCGCGGCTGGTGACGGCCGACAGCGTGTCGAAGACCGCCTGCGCCCAGGGGCTCATCTTCTCGGCCTCGGAGCCGGGCAGATAGCCGAGCTCCTGCCCGCCCACCGCGTACAGCGGACGGAAGACCATCACCTTCTGGTGCTGCCGCCGTTCGAGCACCGCCTCCAGCCCGGCGCACAGCGCGAGCGCCGACTTGCCGGTGCCGGCCCGGCCGCCGAGCGACACGATCCCGACGTCCGGGTCGAGGAGGAGGTCGAGCGCGATCCGCTGCTCGGCGCTGCGGCCCTTGATGCCGAACGCCTCCCGGTCGCCGCGCACCAGCCGGACGCTGCCGTCGGGCGTGACCCGGCCGAGGGCCTTGCCGCGCTCGGACTGGATGGTCAGCCCGGTGTGCACGGGCAGCTCGGCGGCCTCGGGGACGTGGATCCGGCCCTCCTCGAAGAGCACGTCCACCTGCTCGCCCGGCAGGGTGAGTTCGGACATCCCGGTCCAGCCGGAGGCGTCCGTGATGGCCAGCTCGGCCCGGTACTCCTCGGCGAGGAGGCCCACGGACGACGCCTTGATCCTGAGCGGCAGGTCCTTCGACACGACGGTGACGTCGAACCCCTCGGCCTGCAGGTTCCGGGCGACCGCGAGGATGCGGGAGTCGTTGTCCCCCAGGCGGTAGCCGGTGGGCAGCACGCTGGGGTCCGAGTGGTTGAGCTCGACGCGGACGGTGCCGCCCAGGTCCCCGATCGGGATGGGGGCGTCGAGGCGACCGTGCCGCACCCGGAACTCGTCGAGCAGGCGCAGGGCCTGCCGGGCGAAGTACCCGAGCTCGGGATGGTGCCGTTTGGCCTCCAACTCCGTCACCACGACGATGGGGAGCACGACCTCGTGCTCGTCGAAGCGGTTCAGGGCGTTCGGGTCGGCCAGCAGGACGCTGGTGTCGAGAACGTAGGTGCGCCTGTCGGGCTTGTGGCGCTTTGTGCTGGTCACCACGGAAGGACGTACCCCCTCGGAAGAGGTCGGGGAGCGACGGAGTGGAACGGGGCCGGGAGGGCGGGAACGAGCCGGCCGGTCCGGCCGAGCCGACCGGTCCGGGGCCTGTCGCGCAGACCGTGAGGGCCGCCCTGCACTGGCGCGGGCCGCGGACCGGCCCTCCGCCGCGTCTCCCGTGCCGTGACCGCACGGTGGGGCTGGTGCAAAGGGCCTCCCGGGCGGACGGCTCCGCGCCGCCCGCTGAGATACGACACCCGTGGTTCGGGCGTCGACCTGCTTGGGTTATGCCCTCGAACAAGCGCCGCCATGCCACGACACGGGGCGGCGCACCGGTGAACTCCTCATGACAGCAGCCCCACCCGGGGGCGCCGCCCGGGAGGAAGGGGAGGGAGCCGGAGGACACCTCGGCGAAAAATCCCGCCGACACCACCGGAAGGAACGAAAAGCGGGCCGGTCCGTGGGGGAACGAAAAACGGGCCGGTCCGTGGGGGGGGGATACGGACCGGCCCGAGGGGGGGTTTCCACCATAACCCTTCGTAAGTGATGCCGCGCGCATCGGCGTGTCAAAATTACTCTCCGCAGTCACCCGGCAACGCCCGGATCACCACGGAAGTCCTCATTCCGCCCCAATCGCGACCGCCCGGGCGACTTCGGCGACCGCCCGCCCGGACGTGACCGGCACCGCGCAGCCCCCTCCACTGCGCGGTGCCACGCGCGTAGCTTTGCTCACGCGAATTACCTGGTCTGAACCTACGCGACCGGGCGGCTCGGATTCGACCCGAAAAGAACACCGGTGAATAACAATGTGGAAACCCCGTGAGGAACGACACCGGAACACCCGGACCCCCGGGCACCGGGGCACCGAGGTCGGGTGCCGAGACCGGGACGCCGGCACGGGCGCCTCAGGGCTTGCGCGCGTCGAAGAGGTGACGGGAGCTGTGGGCGACGAAGGGCCCCTCGGCCCGGATGCGCTCGTGGAGGTCGCGCAGCCGGTCGAGGTACGCCTCGACGGTGAAGCCGGGGACCATCCACACCACCTTGCGCAGGAAGTGGACGACGGCCCCGACGTCGAAGAACTCCATCCGCAGCCGCTCCGCCCGCAGCTCGACGACCTCCAGCCCGGCCGCCTCGGCGTCGGCGCGTTCACGCTCGGGATCACGGTGCCGGCGAGTTGCCTCCGGCAGCGGCCCGAGGAAGTGCTCGACGAGTTCGAAGACGCTGGCGGGCCCGACGTGCTGGGCGAAGTAGGCACCGCCGGGCGCGAGTACGCGGGCGATCTCGTCCCAGTGCGGCTCGACCGGATGCCTGCTCACGACCAGGTCGAAGGCACCGTCCGCGAAGGGCAGGGGTGCGTCGTCGGCCGAGGCGACCACCGGGACGCCGTGGGGGCGCAGCAGCCGGGTGGCCTCGGCGACGTTGGGCGCCCAGCCCTCGGTGGCGGCGACGAGCGGGGCCCGGTCGGGGCCTGCGGCGCGGAGGGCGAAGTCGAGCACCTCTCCTCCCCCGGTCTGCACGTCCAGTACGGCGGTGGCGGCCCCGGTGAGCCGCCCGGCCATGGACCGCGCGTATCCCCAGGACGGCCGTGCCTCGGTGGCCCGCCCCTCGAACCAGGAGAAGTCCCACCCCTCGGTGGGAACGGAGGCCCCCTCGGCAACGAGCTCGTCGAAGGAGCTGTGGGGGCCGGTCACGCCCGCGCCTCCACGAGGGGCCGCACCCGCTCCGCGGCGAACCGCACGAACCCCTCCGGGTCCGGCTCGTCCGCCGTCGGCTGCAGGACCACGGTGTCCGCCCCGGCCTCGGCCAGCCTCCGTACGGCGTCGGCGACGGCCTCCGCGTCTCCCGCGACCCCGAGCCCAGGCACGTCCGCGACACCTTCGGCGACCAGTTCGGCGCCCACCCGCTCACGGGCATCGCTCCCCGTGGCGGCGAGCAGATACACCACAACCCTGTGCGGGTCCCCGCTCCGTCCGGCCAGCGCCCGTCCTTCGTCGATGAGCCGCCGAGCACGACGCACCCCGTCGGGCGGGGTGTTCGCGGTGAGCACGGTCCCGTCGGCGGCCTCACCGGCCAGCCGCAGCGACCGGGGCCCGGTGGCTCCGGCGAAGACCTCGGCCCCCTGCTCCGGCGGCCAGTCCAGGCCGACGTCGTCGAGCCGGACGTAACGCCCCTTCACGGTGACCCTCTCCCCGCGCAACAGGGCCCGCAGCGCGAGGAGATGCTCCCGCAGCAGAGTCAGCGGCGACTCGACCCGCGCCCCGACCTGCGCCATCCAGTCCTGCACCCCGTGCCCCACGCCCAGGACGGCACGGCCGGGGAACATCCGGTGCAGCGTGGCGGCCTCCATCGCGGTGAGGGCCACGTTCCGCAACGGCACCGGCAACAGCCCGACCCCGACCCGCACCCGCTCGGTCCACGCGAGGGCGGCGGCGGCCGAGGAGATCCCGCCTTCGCGGAAACAGTCCTCCCACAGCCACAGCTCCTCCAGCCCCGCCTCGTCGGCGACGCGCGCCACGGCACGCAGCCGCTCGGGGGCGAGCTGAGGACGGAGTACGGCACCGAGTCCAGTCATGCGCCCTTCCTACCTTCGGCCGCGCCCCCGGACAACACCATTAGGACGCCGCCCCCAACGGGTTGGTGAACCGAACGGTGCCGGCGATCCCCTCCAGCACCGCCCGGTACTCCGCCCGACGCGCGACCGCGGCGCTGCTGACCGACAGCACGGCCAGCCGCTTGCAGTCGGGGTGGGGAAGGTGGGCGTGGACCTGGAGGAGAGGGAGCCCGGAAAGCGGACCGCCCTCCGCCGGCGGACGCAGGACCTCACTGACGGTCGCAGGGCCACAGGGCAACTCGAGGTACGCAACACGCCGGTGCCCGCACGAAACGGCGGCAACGGCACGAGCGGCGGTCACGGCCCGGGGTGCCGCGGGGGTGTCGTGCCAGGTGATCGTGAAGAGGGACAGCAACGGCTGCGCATCACCGCCGACGTCGTCGCGGTGCAGTCCGAGGGAGCAGTGGACTGTGCCGAATTCCTGCAGCGTGCCCAGCATCTGCTGACCCGAGGCCAGGAGCGCAATGTACCGCTGTCGAACCAACTCGGTCCGAGCCTGCGCGAGCAATGGCGCAGCAGCTACGCGTAGTCGGTCGGCCTCGGCCGATTCTGGTTCCGCAAGGAGAGTATCCAGAGGTATGGCCGTGAAGCCCGCAGGCTCAACGAACCACAGTTCTGCGTGAGGATCCCCGAGAGACTCGTGAGAAATGATCGCAGTAGAACTCACGTCATGCCTCATCTCATGGATCATGGATTGACGGGGTAGACGCCAGCACGTCGTCCGCGCTCAATGTCGTCGGGTGTAGCACCCCAATCAGCGAAGCTCGTACCACTCTGTGCGTCGATGCGCTGCTCAACGACTCTCAGCCGTCGAGGAATTGCTCCCCAGCACGGCGGGGCGGCGACGATTCCGATGAATCGAGGGTCACCTGCGAACCAAAGGGTTTCGATCTCTACTTTCAGACGCCTGTTGGCGAGAGGGGTCATTCGACGACACCACCACCACCTTCGCAGATGGCTGGGAAATACAAGCGGTAGCCACTGTCCAGGACGAGACGGGTTGGGGAACTCGAACCATCCATATTGTTTGCTCACTACTTCTGGGCGCCTGGTCAGCCCTCGCGGGGCATCTCGCACAACTTCCCACGGATATGCGCGCAGAATCCGAACCATCAAAAAGGTATTTGATAAACACTTTAGCCCAATCACTACGCGGTACGGCCCATAGATGAAGTATGGCATGAAAATCCACACCATCCAATTGGGCATCCAGAGGGAGATCTGAAGCAAGCCAACCCAGCCAACGACCCATCCGATCAGCCCGACAACAATTGCCGCCACCTGTAGCGCCCAAGCCAACCGAGTTGAGCGACTATCCCAAGCCATCGACTTACTCACAGGATGCAACTTGACACTCTCTCCGCGCAGATCAAAATACGTAGCGAACCAGATTAATTAGTCCACCGTTGTCAATAATGAGACGCGAGCCATCAATTCCAGCCACAGCACCGTCCTTGATGCCGTCATCATCTGCATCAACGGCGTTGCTGTACAGACCGAACCCTCCGGTGGCAATACCGGTGAGCCCTGACGCTGCAGAAACGACCTTGGCGACCTTCTCTGGGTTGCTGAGCCCGCGCACAGCCCGCGCAAGGATCTGGTTCTCCAGTCCGGCAATTCGTCCGGCTTCATCGAGAGCCTTCGAGCCGTAAGTGCCAAGCTTCTGCCAGACATCCAGCGACCTGGCGCCTGTTTGAATCGCATCCGTCGCTTCGATAGCACCCTTTGATACAGCACCCAGTCCAGGCAGCACCCCCATAAAATCGGCCCCGACTGACACGGCGTTGCTCCAGAAATCCGCGTCAAGCTCCCCTTCCGTGAGGCCGTCCATGAGGGACGCCCGCACTTCAGGATCGGCGAGCCGCAGAGCGAGAGCCGTGGCACTCAGCCCTGAGGCTGTCAGGAGCAATGCCGCCACGGTGGCCAGTCCCAGAGGCCCGGAGAAGAGCAGCGTTACAACCCCGATCACCCCCGCCACAAAGCTCAGGATGTCCGGCAGATTGTCGCCCAGCCAGTCGAGTGCCTCGTCGAACCAACCCGGCTCATGCGGAACCAACTTCTTCGTGGCGTCCCGGATCTTCCGCGCCCTGTATCCCGCCTTCTCCTCGTGCTCCTCGGCCAGCCTCTCCGCCTTGCCGATGATCTTCTTCAGCTCGGCCTTGGCATCATCGAGGTCACCGTTCGCCCGCGTGAGTACCTTCTCCGCGGCATCTCCCTCGGCCCCGTCCTTCTTCAGACCGAGATCACGACCCGCCGCATCCGCACGCCCCTGCGCACGATCCACCGCGTCCTGGGCGTTCTTCGCATCGGCCTCCAGCTTCCTGGCCCGCCGCTGGAAGTCGTCGAGTTCACCCTCCCAGCGGTCCAACTGCCGGGCCGCCTTGCGAATCGAGTGCGCCGCGTTCTTGAGGTTCAACGGCAACGGCCCACCGTCCAACTGCTCACGAAAGGCGACGGCCGCGTCACCCTTCCAATAGCTGCCGTCGAGCAACTTGGTGACGAGGTCGTACGCCTCCTGCAGCACCTTCGCGCAACCGCTGAGCTTCTTCTCCAGGCCCCGCACGGTGTCCGTGTCCCCCGGCACCGGATTGAAGCCCAGGTGCGGATACTCCGGGTTCGGAATGGGCGGCGCGGATTTGAGCCCCTGCGGCTTGCCCAGATCGCCCCGCGACTGCGGGTCGAGAGCGGCGCCGTACGCGTCCTGGCCGACAGGGACCGTCACTTCCCGCCGCCGCCCTTGACCGCCTCGCGGGACTCCCGCAGCGCCGCCTCGAGCGCCTTGTCGACCTCGAGGTAACTGTCCTTGCTCTTGCCGATGATGTCGGCAAGGTCCTCCGTCTGCTTGCCGATCTCCTCGGAGCCGTACTTCCAGTCGTCCTGGAAGGCTTCGCACGCCGAGTCGAGATCGTCCGTGCCCAGGCCGACGATCGTCGCGTCCGACAACGCCTTCCGAACACCCCTGAGCGAAGTCGACGACTCCTTCAGCGACTTCATGAAGCGCCCGAGTTCGTCACCGTCCACGGCAAGCCGCTCCGCCACCCGCCCGTCCCCTCTCACCGGTCCACTGCACCGATGAAGGAACGACGGCATCCGGTTTCCGTGGCGCCCCGACGCCCGCTAACGCCCTGACGACTGGCGGGACGGCTCAGCGGTTGACGGCCTGGATCTCCTGGACAACGACGGCCTGGGTCGCGCCGAGCGTACCGTCCGGCAGATCACCGCCCGCACTGTCGGTGCCCGTCCAGTGGATCTTCCAGGTGACCGTCGCCTGCAGCGGGAACGTGCCGCGCCCCGAAGAACGCAGGTACTTCACGCCGCACGACGGCGTGTCATTCGCCCTGCCCTTCTCATACGGCTCACCGATGCGGCCGTCCTTGATCTCGCAGACTCCGGACGCGGGGTAGGTCTCGGCATCCGGAGTGCCTGCCTTGATCTGCAACGAGACCGGCTCCGCCGTGGCCGTCGCGCTGATACCGATCTCCTGCACGGATGCAGTGACCGACACGGGCTTGAACTCGGCACCGTCCAGCCACGCCCATGTCGGAAGGTTGACTTTGGTCGCCCCCGCCGGCGCAAGTGTCACCTTCGTGCCGGGGACGCGGATCTCCGCGTAGGCGAGCTCGGCGAGGACCTCCGGGGTGACAGCGTTCTCCTTGTCCGCGGGCGGAGGGTCACCCTTGTCCACCCAGAAGTAGTCCGTGTCGCACTTGTCCCAGCCCGGCGGATAGCTCTTGTTCACATATGAGCCCCACCAGAATCCCTCACCTGTCTTGTCCTTGTGGAAGCCCTTCTTCTCGTCCAGCGCGTTGTACTTCTCCCGCTGCTCGGCGTCCCACTGGTACCCCGTGGAATCAGCCTCCCAGATAGGCTCCAAATAGTCCTGCAACTCCTGGGGGGTGAACTTCGGGGCATACCAACACGCCGGCGGCGACCATGACGTGGACGACGTCACTGCGCCGACCGAAGCACCACTCCCGTTCTTCGAACGGTCGAACACCACCCCACCCACAGTCACCGAAACAGTGCCATTATCGTCGGCGTTAGCGGCCTGCTCCGTCCCCGAATTCTGTGTGTTGCCGTCCAGGATGTCGTCGGCGTGCGCCGCTTCGGACAGAGGCAAGAGTGACAGACATACACCTACGCCCGTCGCGGCGAAGAACTTCTTCCTCCCACGTGTCACGGCTGGCACTTGACGCTCCCACTCTGCGAAGCGATGTTCTGGATCTCCCAGACGCCATCACCGTTCTTTTTCAGCGACGTGTGATAGACGACGTAGCTCTTCGCAGTTACCTCGGTTTTCCTGACCTTGTTACTCTCAAGGAACTTGACGAAGGCCTTGCCTTGATCTTCGCAATACGTGAAGGAAGCCGTTCCATCGTCGTCGACTGTCACTTCAGGCGCGTAGAAACGATAACTTCCCGTAATGCTCGCCTTTTTATCCACGTAGTTCTGGATGAACTTCTGTGTGCCGGCAGCGGCCTCGCCCTCGTAGTAGTAGAGGTATGCCTTGTCGAGCGGGTTCTGGTTGACGATCGCCAAGTCCACGGCCTTGATGGACTGCTCGCTGTCGGCAAGGACCGCGTCCTTGTCCTTGTCGCCCGTCTTGGGCCAGTCGAAGGTGTAGGAGAGATCCGCGGGCAGGTCGATCTTCGGCCGATCGGGCTCCGGCGACTCAGCCGCAGTCGGTGACGGCGAAGGGGTGGAGCTACTCGTGTCCGCCCCGGCGATCTCGTCCTTCCCTTTGTCGGAACTGTCCTCGCTGCCGCACGCGGACAGCGTCAGGGCCGCAGCGGCGGTCAGCGTGAGCGCTGCGATGAGGGTGGGGCGGCGGCGATTCACGGTCAGCTCCTGGGTGGGACGAGGCTTCTCTCGAGCGAAGCAACGCTATCCACCGGGGCCGAGCGACACCAGGGTGACACCCGTCTCCCTCCATGGCGCGACGATGCCAAGTGAGCGGTAGCTGCGGCTTCTTGGGCTGCAACGGTTACGCAACACCGCGGAATCAGCAAAGAGGTCCGGCCACCACGCCGACCCTCGGAGCACTGTCGTTTCCGCGTCGGTCGGACGGGGGTACGTTCGGCGGAGGGGGAACGGTGACCAAGGTGGGTGTCGGCTTTGGCGGCTCGGGTGGTGCGGCGCCGAGTCATTGGTCATCGGCGGCTGTTTTCGCGTCGTAGGGCTCGAATTCCATGTAGTCGAGGGGGTCTTCGTCCCGGCGTCCGAGCGGGGGCAGGCCCTCGGTCGCGAACCGGCCGCGCAGCCATTCCAGCAGCGTCGTGACGAGATCGGTGTCGAGCGGCCGGCCTTGGCCGGCATGGCGCGGTACGACGATCAACGGCCAGTCGTCCGGCGTGGCGCCTTCGGTCAGCCAGCACACCTGGTCGCCGTCGATGGAGTCTGCGAAGGGCAGGAATCCCCCGGGCTCGGGATATGCGGCCAGGGGATGGGCATCGGGGAACTCGGCTCGCTGTCCCTGGTACGTCTCCGTGTACCACTCGGCCCACGGGGCGAGCGCGTGCCGGTCCTCGTCGAAGGGCATGCTGAAGCGCAGCCAGCCGCCCCAGGAGCCGGCCCCGTACCGTTCCATCGGTCGTACGTACTCGGCCGGCAGACGTGTGCCCAGTCGTCCGTACAACCAGTCCCAGTTGTGCTTACCGAGCGCGGGTGTCTCCGGCGGCGGGACGAGTGCGGTCAATGCCTTCAGGCCGCTGCCCGTGGTGAGCGCCGCTCGCTGCTGTGCGGTTGGCTCCGGGCGCCGGGGCGGCGGGGTCCACGCGGTGCTTTCCAGGTCGGCCTGCATGCCGCTTCGGGCGGCCACGGGGCGCATGCCGTCGGCCACGAGCCGGGCCAGTGTCGGCACGAGCGGGCCCGCGAAACGCCGCCAGGGGTCGCGGCCCGCGTTCTCGTCGTCCTGGCAGTGCATGACGACCGGCCACTGGTCGGGGTCGTCGGATGCTGTGGTGTCCCAGTAGAGGGTGTCGGCGGTGCGGGTGGCGCCGAAGGGAAGGACACCGGGAGCGTCTCGCCGAGTCTGCTGGACCCACGCGCCGTAGTCGAACCAACCGCGGTTCACGCACGGGGTGTGAAGCCAGAGCCAGGCGCCGATGTCGAGGGGGCCGTACGCGGCGGCGACGGCCTTGTAGTCGGCGGGCAGGCGTGTTCCCAGCCAGGACTCGACCGCCTCCCAGTCGACAGGTACGGCGTGGTCAGCCGGCGGATCGCCGAAGATCTCGGCGAAGGCGCTGAGGTGCGGGTCGGAAGCGTTCACGAGCCCCAGACCCTACCGGCGTGGGCGAGCAGCAAAGCGGTCGTGCCACCGCGGGGATCGCCGGGCCCGTGTCGGATACCTTCGGCAGGAAGGCCGGGCCGACTTGCTGAGGTGAGGGGGACTGTGTGAGGCAGCGGCGTTGGCGGGACGGGACGGGGGCTTTGACCGTGGTGGGGCAGGACTGCGACGCTGTTCGCGTTCCGCTGGAGATCGCGGGTTCCTACCGCGCCCGCACCAGAGGGCTGTTGGGGCGCCGTTCCGTCGACGGGGCGATGCTCCTGTCCCCCGCCAACAGCGTGCACACGTTCCGGATGCGGATGCCCATCGACGTGGCCTACCTCGACCGGCACCTCACCGTCATCGCCGTCCGCACCATGCGGCCGGGCAGGCTGGGGCTGCCCCGGCTGCGGGCACGGCACGTACTGGAGGCCGAAGCCGGGGCGATGGGTGAGTGGGGGGTGCGGGTTGGGACGCGGGTGGAGATCGTGGAGGGCCCGGCAGCGCCGGCGGGCGGAGTCATTCGTCCGTGATGTCCACGGGATGGTCGCGGCGTCCCTCGAAGACGCTCGGGCTGGGTCTCGCGATCGGCGTCGATGGGTGACGTCTTTTTCGTCGCTTTCCTCAGGGCGAGACGATGTGGAGGAGTGCCCTGCCGTCCGTGCCCGTCGTCGCCTGGATCACCACCGCGCCGGGCTGCGGGCTCGGGCGGGTGGGGCGGAGGGCACCGCAGGAGTTGGCGCTGCCGTCGTCGCGGAGGTGGGTGAGGCAGCCTTGGCCGGGGCCGCTCGCGCCGGTTTCGGAGCGGTTGTTGCCCGACTTCACCTCGTACTCGATCTTGTTGGGGGCGACTTCGGTCACCGACAGCGTTGCCCTCGTGATGCCGTCCGGGCCCGGGAAGTGGAGGGTCACGGGCCTGGTCACCGTGATCTCGCAGTTGCCGTCGGTGCAGGTGTCGGGGGCGGTACCGCCCGTGCCGTCGGCTGCGGTGGGTAGGGGCGCCGACGGTGTCGCGTTCGGCCCGTCGTGGGCAGGGCCGCATGCGGCCGTGGTGAGGGCCGTCAGTGCTGTGAGGGTTGCCAGGGCGGGGCGGTGGGTGCGGGTGCGGGTGCGGGTGCGCTTGATCATGGGCGTCAGGGCTCCGAGCGTGGGAAGGAGACCTCCACCCTGCGGTTCTTCTTGCGGCCGGCTTCCGTGGAGTTGTCGGCGATCGGGTACTGCTCGCCGTAGCCGCGGACCTCGTAGGTGATGTCGGCGTCGTTGAGGGACTGGGACAGGACGTCGTGTACGGCGTTGGCGCGGCGCTTGGAGAGGACGTCGCCGTGGGTCGAGGAGCCGAGGTTGTCGGTGAAGCCGAAGACGCGGACTCTCGTGGCGTTCTGGTTCCTGATCTCCTCGGCGATGCCCCTGATGCGGGACCTCGCCTCGGCGCCGAGCTTCGAGCTGTCCTTGCCGAAGAGGACCTCGGCCTGGAGGGCGAGCGTCACGCTGGTGTTGGTGTCCTCGCGGCGCTCGTCGCCACTCTGTTCCTCGACGACCGACTTGATGTCCAGGACCTTCGCCTGCGCGAGCGTGGCGCCGTCCGGCAGTTTCAGGTCGGGGTCGTTGGGGTCGACCTTCACGGGGGCGGAGGCGGAGGGTTCTGTGCCGGGGGGGTCGTTGGGGTCGCCGTCGGCGTGGGCTGCGGTGGTGCTGTACAGGGTCGTGGCGAGCGTGAGGGTGACTGCGGCCAGCAGGCGCGGGGGTGAGGTCATGGCCGGCATCACCCTGTGATGGAGATGGACGCGCTGGCGAATGTCGGCAGTTGGAAGGTGACCTTAGTGGTGTCTTCCGGTGGCGCCGGGAACTGCATGAAGACCGGAATGGATGCGCCAGGCTTGATTCTGGGCATGTTCGTGGTGGTCAGGGGGCGACCGTCCGTGTCCCGTAGGACGTAGTAACGCTTCTTCTTTACGGAATCAATAAGCGTCGCGCCACCCAATGACGAACCATGCCGGATGATTTCCGTCTCGTCGCCCGCGGTACGTACGGAGACGCGTGCGGGATTGCTACCGTCATTTTTCAATTCGCCGCTGACGGTTACGAATCCCCCGGCGTCTCTCGTCGCCGAGGTGAGCTTGAGGATGAGACCGTCCTCTCCCTTGACTTCGGCCAGGGAATCGTCCGCCCCCTCCTGAACGCTCGGGTCGGAGCCCGCGTCGTCGGAGGCAGAAGCTGAGGCTTCCGGAGCCTTTCCGTCTCCGCCCTCGCCCCCGCTGCAACCGACCGCACCGAGGGCGAGACCAGCTACGACAGTCACCGCGACCATCCCCCTGCGGGCCTTGGTGGTGAACCGAGTGTTCATGCCCCTGCTTCCCTCATTCTCGTCATTCGATTCTCAGTCGGTCAGATGGACGGCAAACAGCTCGTCTGCCGTTGGCAGGTCGACCAGGTTCTCCGGGTCGAGGACCCAGCGCTCGTCTCCGCACGCCAGTTCCGGCAGGTCATCATCTTCTGCCTCAACCGTGGGCGGTTCGAATGTGCAACGGGGCTCCACCTCGGCGGTTGCTGAGGCCCGAGAATGCTTGTCTTCAGTACCCGGCACGATGGAGTCCCCCACAGGCCTGACCGTCTCCACCTCGACCGTGTAGCCAAGCAGCCCTTCAGGAGCGCAGCTCACCAGACGAGCGTCGTTGTGCGTAGCGAGTTGCTCTGCGCGCCCGCACGATGGACCGAGGCCCACGACGTCGCCGTCGAAGATCTGCTGCCACTGGGTCGGGTCCAGAACCTCCTTGCTCCACATGGCTGCGAGTTGGTCGCGGGTGTGCTGGGCTGCAGCGAGAGCAGCGGCGTCGGCGGCTGTCTGCGCGCCATTCCGGTTGGCCGAAGCCTGACCGACCGCCAAGTAGGCGAACGCGAGAAGGAGCAGGCCTCCCACCACGGTGATGTAGACGGGAAAGGCCTGTCCCGCGTCATGTCGCCCGGGGTCGCGGCTCAACCGTTGATGACCTCGTCGACCTTGTCCACGATCGCGTCGTAAATCGTCTGCCCGATATCCGTCCCCGTGATCGCCAGCACGATGGCCACCACCACCGCGATGATGCCGAGGTACTCCACCGCCGTCTGGCCCTTGTCCCTGCGGTGGTCGGTGGTGGTGAGGGTGGTGTGCAGGCGGGCGGTGGTGGTGCGGAGCCAGTTGGTCATGGTGTTCCCCTCCAGGGTGGGCGGCGGCGCGTTCCTCGTGCGGGACGCTTGGGTGGGTGGTGGTGATCCGCCGGCTGGTCGTGCCGGGTGTCATGGCGTGCACGATCTCCACCTCCCTTGCGCTCGGGGACCTCGGCCTGTCGGGAGTACCAGGCAACGACTGTCCCACAGTTGGTTGCAAGTGCGAAAGGTGTTGCAGCGAAGTAGGGCGAGTAAGTCTCTGGATGGCGGTAGTTGACGTCTTGTGTTCATGTGCAGTCGCACTCCCCTACTCGCCCGTGAGCGTGCCGAAGTCCGTCCCCGAGCCCAGGATCAGGCCCGCGCCGAGGAGGATCATCGTGGCCGGGACCATGAAGGTCGTGATCATGAGCGTGGCCTTGGGGACCGCGCGGGCGGCCTTGCGGCGGGCGTTCTGGGCGTCGGTGCGGCGCATGTCCTTGGCCAGGGAGACCAGGGTCTCGACGATGGGGGCGCCCAGTTCCTCGCCCTGCTGGAGTGCCGTCACGAACATCGCCACCTGTTCCGAGTCGTTGCGCCGGCGCAGTTCCGTGAAGGCCTCCCGGCGGCTCATGCCGAGGTCCATCTGGCGCAGGGTGATGCGCAGTTCGTCCGCCCAGGGGCCCTCGTAGCGCGTGGAGACCCGGTCCAGGGCCTGGCGGAACCCGAGGCCCGCGCTGACCACCACCGCCACGACGTCCAGGAAGTCGGGCAGCGTGCGCTCGATGACGTCCCTGCGGATGCGGATCGCCGACCAGAGCCCCACCTCCGTCCAGAAGGCGCCGAAGGCCAGCAGGAGGAGGGCGACGACGTACTGGCCGCGGAGGAGGAAGACCAGGAAGCCCACGGCGCCCAGGGCGCCGTAGACCGCGCGGCGGGCGGCGTAGCGGTCGATGGTGAGGCCGCCGGGGTTGCCGGCGAGGTCGATCCTGCGGCGGTACCGGGCGACCAGGGCGGGGCCCATCAGGCGCAGTACGGCCGGGGCGTAGCGCATGCCCATGCGGTCGATCAGGGAGTGCGCCGCGCCGGTGCGGGTGGCGCCGACCTCCAGGGCGAGGGCGAGGTCGTCGGGGAGCTTGGCCTCCGCGCGGTACATGCGGAGGCCGGCGAAGACGCCCCAGACGCCCAGGGCCATCAGGAGGCCCAGAAGGACGCCGGGGAAGGGGATGGTCATCGGGGTCTGCGCCTCCTCTCAGACGTCGATGCGGGACATGCGGCGGATGAGGACGAAACCGACGGCGTACAGGGCGAAGGCGGTGATCACCGCGGCCTGGCCGGCCGGGGAGCCCGTCATGCGTTCCAGGGCGCCGTCCTTCACCCCGTTCATCAGCAGCAACGAGCCGACGCCCAGGACGGGAACGGCGTACGAGGTGACCGTGACCTGGGAGAGCTGGGTGCGGATCTCGCGCCGGGTCTCCTTGCGCTCCTCCAGCGTCTCCGTGAGGTTGCGCAGGGCGCCGACCACCTGGCCGCCCGCGCGGTTGGAGAGCACGAGGGTGGTGACGAGGACGACCAGTTCGCGGGAGGGGAGGCGGTCGGCGAGTTCGCCGAGGGCGTCGTCCATGGAGGCGCCGATGGCGAGTTGGTCGGCGACCTTGCCCAGTTCCTCGCCGGCCGGGGCCTCCAGTTCCTCCGCGGCCATGCCGATGGCGGTGCGCAGGGCGAGGCCGGCCTGGGTGGCGTTGGCGAGGATACGGGCGAGTTCGGGGAGCTGGTTGATGAACTTCTCGATGCGTTTCTGGCGTTGCCAGTTGAGGAACTGGGTGGCGATGCCGATGCCGAGCAGGCCGGCCAGGGGGCCGAAGAAGGGGGCGAGGGCCGCCTGGCCGATCAGCCACAGACCCGCGACCGTGGCCAGCATGTAGGCGAAGAACTCGCCGGGGGTCACGTCCAGGCCGGTGGCCGCCAGGCGGCGTTCCAGGTTGCGGCCGAGCCTGGTGCGGCGCAGGCGGCGGTCCAGGCCCGGGAAGCGGCGTCGGCGTCCCGTCACCGGGGTCTGTCCTGCCGCCGTGAGCCGGTCGACCAGGGCCGCGCGCTGGGCCTTGCCGGCGGCGTAGGAGTGCAGGCCCATGACCGCCAGGACGCAGGTCAGCAGCGTGATGCCGGTGGTGAGCGTGACGAGCGTGTCGAGTTCCGGTTCCATCGGGCGGTCCTACCTGGCTTCTCGGGTGGTGAGCTGGTCGGGTGCGTGGGCCACGCCGAAGGCCTGCGGGACGGGCTGGCCCGCCATGTAGAGGCGCTCGGCGGTGCGGCGCGGCAGGGGGTGGTACTCGTAGGCGCCGAGGACGTGGCCGTCGGGTGTCATCGGGCGGGCGTTGAAACGGGCCACCGTGGCCAGGCGGTACGGCTCGCCGCCGTGGCTGGCCAGCAGGGCGATCTCGGTGATGCGGCGGGCGCCGTCGGCGAAGCGGGTGAGCTGGATGATGACGTCGACGGAGCTGTTGATCTGGTCGTGCAGCGCGGCGAAGGGGATCTCCACGTCCGACATGGAGGCCAGCGTCTGCAGGCGCATCAGGGCGTCCTCCGCGCTGTTGGCGTGGACGGTGGCGAGGGAACCGTCGTGGCCCGTCGACATGGCCTGGAGCATGTCCAGGGACTCGCCGCCGCGGACCTCGCCGACGACGATGCGGTCGGGGCGCATGCGCAGCGAGTTGCGCACCAGGTCGCGGATGGTGATCCTGCCCTGGCCCTCGACGTTCGGGGGACGGGACTCCAGGCGGATGACGTGGGCCTGCTGGAGCTGGAGTTCGGCCGAGTCCTCGATGGTGATGATGCGGTCGGACTCGGGGATCAGGCCGGAGAGGGCGTTGAGCAGCGTGGTCTTGCCGGTGCCCGTGGCGCCCGAGACGATGATGTTGAAGCGGGCCTGCACCAGGGCGGCCAGCAGGTAGAGCATGTTCTCGTCGAGCGAGCCGAGGCCGATCAGCTCCTGGAGGGTGAAGGAGCGGGGGAAGCGGCGGATGGTGAGGGTGGCGCCGGTGAGGGAGAGCGGCGGGATGATGACGTTCACGCGCTCGCCGGACGGCAGACGGGCGTCGACCATCGGGTTCGACTCGTCCACGCGGCGGTTGACCGTCGAGACGATGCGCTCGATGGTCTGCATGAGCTGGTCGTGGGAGGCGAAGCGGAGGGGCAGTTGCTCGACCCGGCCGGCGCGTTCGACGAAGATCGCGTCGGGGCCGTTGACCATGATCTCCGTGATCGAGGCGTCTTCGAGGAGCGGTTCGAGGATGCCCAGGCCGAGTGCCTCGTCGACGACCCGGCGGATGAGCTGGGAACGTTCGACCGTCGACAGGACCGGGCCCTCGCGGCTGATGATGTGCCCGAGGACCCGCTCCAGGCGGGCCCGGCGCTCGGCCGTGGCGAGCGCGCTCATCTCGGCGAGGTCGATCTCCTCCAGGAGTTTGGCCCGGTAGGAGGCGACCAGGTGTCCGTCCTCGCCCCGGCTGCCGTGCTCCTCGGGGGAGTGGATGCGTGCGCGCAGGCTCATGCGTCCTCGGCTCCTCGGTCAGTGGTCCAGCGGCATGGTGGCGGACTTGCGGGCCGGGTCGAAGTCCCACCCGGGCACGATCGACGGGATGTCGACAGTGGCGGTGACCGTCACCTCGTCCCCGCCGTACGACGGCGTGCAGTGCGTGCCGCCGGCCAGCCGGCCGCTGACGGCCGCCGCGCACGCCGCGTCCGCGCTCTCGCGGAGCGAGGCGCTGCGCGCGCCCGCCCGGGCCGCGGTGCCGGCCTGCTGGGCGGTGTACGCGATCAGGCCGAGCTGTACGACGGCCATGCCGACGAGGAGCAGGATCGGGAGGAAGCCGAGGTACTCGATGGCCACCTGGCCCCGGTCCCGGCATCGGTCCCGGCATCGACCTCGGTCCCGGCATCGGCCCCCGTCCCGGCCTCGGTACCGGTCGCGGTACCGGTCGCGGTCGCGGTCGCGTCCGGCGCGGGAGTACGGCATCTCAGTCGTCCTCCTCTTCCACGGCCCCCGCGTGGCCGTGCACGGTGAACGGGATGCTGAGGGTGCCCGGGAAGAGCAGGGGGACCTCGATGCGCACGTCGGCGGTGACGTAGCCGCCCGCGCTGCCGCAGTTCACCTCGGCGCCTCCCTCCCAGGAGCCCGGGAGCTTGTCCAGGCCCGCCTCCCGGCAGGCCCCCTGCCGCGCCCCGCGCTCCGCGGCCGTCGCCGCCCGTACCGCTTCGTCGGCAGCATTCCCCGCGAGCGTGTACGTGTATCCCACGAGCACGAGTTGCCACAGCACCACCAGCGTCGCGACGATCACCGGGGTCATGCCGAGGAACTCGACGGTCACCTGGCCGCTGTCCCGGCCCCGGGCCACCGCCCGGCCGCGTAACGCGCTCACCCCGCACCGTCCTTCCGCCGCCGGAAGCCGGCCGGGCCCCGGGCGCCGCGCTCGCCCCGGTCCCCGCGGAGGCGGCCGTGGCCCTTGCGGCCCCCTTCGGGCACGCCGGCCAGGCCCAGTTCGCCGGCCAGCGCCCACAGGGCCTGCTTCACGGTGCTCCTGGCGTCCAGTTCGTGCACGCGGCCCGCGTCCACGGCACCCTGGAGTTCTTTGAAGTTGGCCGGGACCGTGGTGGCGGCGATCGCCGTGCCGGTGATCCGCTGGATCAGCGGGGGCTGGATCTCCGTGCCCCGGGTGTGCCGGTTGACGACCACGGTGGTCTCCTCCGCCTTGCGGATCTGCAGCCGGTCCCACATCCGCACCGCCCGCTTGGCACCCCGTACGGCGACCACGTCCGGGGTGGTGACCAGCAGGGCCGTGTCGGCGGTCTCCACGACGGCCGCCCCGGCGCCGCCGAGCTGGGCGCCGCAGTCGACGACGACGACCTCGTAGCGGGAGCGCAGGGCGCCCACGATCTGGCGGGCGGCGCGGTCGGTGACCTCCTCGCCGCGTTCGCCCTCGCCGGGGGCGAGCAGCAGGGCGAGGCCGCTGTCGTGGCGGAAGACGGCGTCGGCCAGGACGCGCGGGGAGAGGTCGGTGATGGCGGCCAGGTCGGCCACGGAGCGGCGGAACTGGACGTCCAGGTAGGAGGCGACGTCGCCGGTCTGGAGGTCCATGTCGAGCAGGGCGGTGGAACGGCCCGAAGCCTGGGCGGCCAGGGCCAGTTGGACGGCGGTGAGCGTGGTGCCCACCCCGCCCTTGGCGCCGCTGACGGTGACGACGGTGCCGCCGGTTCCGGTGAACACGTCGACGGCACTGCCCAGGTGCCGGCGTACGCCCGCCGACCACTGGGCGACCGCCTGGACGCGGCTGGCGAGTTCCTCGTAGCCGAGCGGGAGGGCGACCAGGCCGCGGGCGCCGTAGTCCATGGCGGCCTGGAAGAGGCCGGGGCCGGGGTCGGAGGTGACGAGGATGACGCCGACGGCCGGGAAGCGCAGGGCGACCTCGCGGATCAGCTCCAGGGCCGGCACCGGGCCGATGCGCTCGTGGACGATCACGACCTCGGGCAGTTCGTCGACCGACTCGGCGGCGAGGCGCGCGAGGGTGTCGACGAGCTGGGTGGAGTCGGCGACCGGGGTGACCGGTTCGGCGTCCGGGAGCCGGCCGAGCAGCGACGTGAGGGACCGTACGGCGTCCGGGTCGCCGACTGCCGGGAGGATCCTCGTGGCCATGCGGCTCTCACTTGTCCTTCGCGAGTTCGTACGTCCGGTCCTTGTCGGGGACCGTGGTGTCGCCGCCGGGGGCCACCAGCGCGAGCCGGACGCGTCGCGCGAACGACTCGGCGTAGGTGAGGCGCTGGGCGTCGAGGGTGGACAGGGCGAAGGTGATGGGGACGGCGTCGGTGGTCCGGCGGTCGCGGCTGTCCGCGTCGGGCTCCAGCGAGGTGAGTTCGCCCACGTCGATGACCTTGGCGTTGGTCACGACGATCTTCGACTGGTCGGGGTCGCCCTCGCGTTGGCCCTCGAAGGTGGCGTACACGTTGACGGTGGCGCCCGGCGTGATCTTCCCGGCGACGCCGGTCGCCGCGTCGATCATGATGGCGACCTCCTGCTGCCCGGGCCGCAGGGCGGGCGTGTCGACGATCATGTCGGTCTGGAGCAGCGAGCCCGCCTTCAGCCTGGTCACGGCTATCTTGCCGCGGACCTGGGACAGGTCGGTGACGGCGTTGTCGGACAGCCAGCGCTCGGGCATCCCGATCTTCTCGAACTGCGCGGCCCCGAGCTGCGTGTAGGGCTCGATGTCGGACTTCAGCCGGTACGCGGTCACCTCGGGACCGACCTTGGACTTCACGTCGTTGACGACGGACAGCACGCCGGCGAACGCGCCGAGGGCGCAGAGGACCGACAGGATCAGCAGGACGATGCCGCGGCGCTGACGGGAGTTCATGGGCCGTGCAACCTCATCGGGGGGGTGGTCGGACGTCCGGGTGGACGGGGGCTGGTGGGTGGGGCGCTGGCGATCTACCCCGTCAGGGCGCGTCTCTCACGCCGGCGGCCCAGGGCGGGATCGCGGCGGTGGCCCAGCGCGCGCTCCCTGCCGCCGCCGCGGGGTCCGCCGGAGGCACCGCCGTGGTCGTCGTGGACCGGCGGGGTCGCGGAGCAGAACACGCAGCGGTCGCCGATGACGTCGATGCCGCACCAGTGGCAGGCGCTCTGCCGTACGGAGGCGACCAGTTGGTAGAGGACCGAGAGGTCGGGGAGGTAGGCGCAGAACTCGGTCAGCCGTCCCGTCCCCCACCAGTGCGGGGACTCCGCGGGCAGCTCCGTCTCGCGCAGCCCCTGCACGCGCCAGGCCGGGGCCAGGGTGCCCGTGACCCAGTCGGACGGGAGCTGGCCCTTGGCGACCAGCAGCGAGGTGCCGAACTCCGGTCCGGTGAGGGCGGCTTCGGGGCCGATGCGCACCAGTTGCGGCTCGGGGTGGGCCACGACGCCGAACTGGCTGCCGGGCACCCAGGACCTGGCGTGCGCCTTGAGGTCCACCGGCACGCGGTCGAGCCGGGTGACGGAGCCGAGCAGGGCGCCGGCGTGGATGTAGTGGGTGAGCAGGCGGCCGGCGGAGGCGAGGACACCGGGGCCGAGGTCGCAGGAGGCCAGTTGGCGCAACTGGCGGGCCAGCACGGCGATGCCGAGCGGCGGCAGGGGCGGCCGGAACAGCGCGACGCGGTCGGTCTCCAGGAGGGCCCGGACGGTGTGCAGGCGCCGCTCGACGCCCTTCGGGACGGCCTGGGACAACACGACGATCACGTGCCCGCACTGGTCGACCAGACCCTGCAGCTCGGCCAGCACCTGGTCCAGGGGTCGCCGGTCGACGTCCTGGAGCACGGCCGCGGGCAGCGTCCGTTCGTCCTGCGGCGGCAGTGCCAGGTCGGCACTGGTCACGGCAATGGCAGTTGGCACGCGCGGCTCCCCGTCTCCCATGCCCGTCGGACCGCCGGTGTTGCTCCGGCACCCCCGGATGACTTCACTGCGTGACTACGTGAGCACTGTATCCACGCGCCTGTGACGGGAGAACAGCGTTTCTCCAGCTCTGGAACAACTTGTGCTGCACAAGGTGCGCCAAAGCAGGACAGGTTGAGCATTTTCGAGCGCACATCGGCGTCCGCCTGGCGGCTGCCGTCCGTCCACCACCCGCCGCGCACTTGGTCCGTACCTACCTCTTGACACCCTCAATTGGTCTGGACCACCTTGTAGTTCAGCGGTGGCCACCGTCCCCCATCCCGCCCCACTTCCCCACCGGAGGCAGCAGTGGACCCCGTACGCAGACGGCGCGGCAGACGTCTCGGCACCTTCTCGGGCGCCGTCACCGCCGCACTGGCGCTCGCGTTCACGGCGGTCGGCCCGGCATCGGCCGCCGACGTCAACAACGCCAAGAACGCCGGTTTCGAGTCCGGTCTGAGCAACTGGACCTGTTCGGCGAACAGCGGCGCCACCGTCGCCTCCCCGGTGCACGCGGGCTCGGCCGCCCTGAAGGCCACCCCGGCGGGGCAGGACACCGCCCGCTGTTCCCAGAGCGTCGCGGTGAAGCCCAACTCGACGTACACGCTGAGCGCGTGGGTGCAGGGCGGCTACTCCTACCTGGGCGTGACGGGCACCGGTACGACCGACGTGTCGACCTGGACGCCGGACTCCGCCTCCTGGAAGCAGCTCAAGACCACCTTCAGCACCGGGTCCTCGACGACCTCGGTGACGGTGTACACACACGGCTGGTACGGGCAGGCGGCGTACTACGTCGACGACCTGTCCGTCTTCGGCCCCGACGGCGGTGGCGGCGACGGCGGGAACCCCGACCCCACGGCCCCCGCGACCCCGGCCGGCCTGAGCGTCTCCGGTACGACGCCGAACTCGGCCTCCCTCACCTGGAACACGGTCTCGGGCGCCACCGGTTACCACGTCTACCGCGACGGCACCAAGGTGACCGCGGTGACCGGCACCTCCGCGACGGTCACCGGTCTGGCGGCCTCGACGTCGTACTCCTTCCAGGTGACGGCGGTGAACGCGGCCGGTGAGTCGGCGAAGTCGGCGGCGGTCACGGCCCGCACCACGGCGCCGGACGACGGCGGGGGCAGCGGCACCCTGCCCAAGCACGCGGTGACCGGCTACTGGCAGAACTTCAACAACGGGGCGACCGTCCAGAAGATCTCCGACGTGCCCTCCGCGTACGACATCATCGCGGTCTCCTTCGCCGACGCGACCACGACGCCGGGCGCGGTGACCTTCAACCTCGACTCGGCCGGGCTCGGCGGCTACACCGTCGACCAGTTCAAGGCGGACGTGCGGGCCAAGCAGGCCGCGGGCAAGAAGGTCATCATCTCGGTGGGCGGCGAGAAGGGCACCGTCTCGGTGAACAGCGCCTCCTCCGCGACGAACTTCGCCAACTCCGTGTACTCCCTCATGCAGGAGTACGGCTTCGACGGCGTCGACATCGACCTGGAGAACGGTCTCAACCCGACCTACATGACCCAGGCCCTGCGCGCCCTGTCGGCGAAGGCGGGCCCGGACATGATCCTCACCATGGCCCCGCAGACCATCGACATGCAGTCGACGCAGGGCGGCTACTTCCAGACCGCGCTGAACGTGAAGGACATCCTCACGGTCGTCAACATGCAGTACTACAACAGCGGCACGATGCTGGGCTGCGACGGCAAGGTGTACGCCCAGGGCACGGTCGACTTCCTCACCGCCCTGGCCTGCATCCAGCTCGAGGGCGGTCTCGCCCCGTCCCAGGTGGGCCTCGGCCTGCCGGCCTCGACCCGCGCGGCGGGCGGCGGGTACGTCGCCCCGTCGGTGGTCAACGCCGCCCTGGACTGCCTCACCAAGGCCACCAACTGCGGCTCCTTCAAGCCGTCGAGGACGTACCCCGACCTGCGGGGGGCGATGACCTGGTCCACCAACTGGGACGCGACGGCGGGCAACGCGTGGTCGAGCGCGGTGGGCGCGCACGTGCACGCCCTGCCGTAGTCCACGGCCGACCGGCTCCCCCGCCCCGCACGAGTGGGCGGGGGACGCCCGTGCACGGCAGGGCACGGCACAACCTGAGCAAGGTGGGGGCGTCGGACGGCGTCTGGGCCGGGAGGTCGGCCTTGAGGGTTTCCAGTCACGGGTCCGGAGGCTCGAGGAGGAAGCCGCCTCGGCCGCTCAGGAGGTCCCGTCGGTCCACCTCCTCGACTCCTGCAGCGAGCGCCTCGCACACATCGGCCGGACCACCGCCGGCGCCGGAATCAGCGCCAGGGCCACGCCGGCCGCGACGCGCAGTCCCGTCGCGTGCAGTTCGCCGTTCGCCGTTCCCCGTCAGGAAGAGCAGGAACACCACCGGAATACCGATGAGCCACGGACGCGTCCGCTGCCGCGCCGGCGCACCGTAGTAGTCGACGACGATCCGGGCGGGCAGCGGCCAGCGCGCACTCCCGGCGGCCGGCCCTTCTCGGGGCGCCGGGAAGGCTCTTCCTCGTGCGGGCGGCGCGTTCCCTCGCGTCCGGCAGACGCCGGAAGACGAAGAACGGCGTGCCGGAGTCACGCAGGTCCGGGTCCGGGCCGGAGTGACGGAATCCGTACTGCTCGGCGATGTACGCGAACCGAGTGCCTCGGCTTCCGCGAACTCCGGAAAGGACATCCGGTTCCCGCCCTCCCGCTGCCTGGCCGCGCTCCGGCTGCTCGACGGGCTCGATCGATCAGGAGCGAACGCGAGGACCAGTGCCAGGCCGCGGTGGGCTGCCCCGCGCTCGTCTCGCCAAGGCGGTTGCGCCAGGCTCAGCCGCCTCGCTCCATGGGCTCGCCCGGCAGGAACTTCTGGCGCACCCAGAGGCTCAGCAGCACCGTCCCGCCCACCAGCAGCGGCACCGGGTCGCGGGAGTCGGGGGCCAGCACGTGCCCCAGGGCCATGACGGTGCAGACCGTCAGGGGAACGAACGCCGCGGTGCCCTCCATCCCCCAGCGCAGCGTCGGCCGGGCCGTCCCCAGGACACCGGCGCCGCCGGGCAGCCACGGGCCGACGGCGATCACCAGCAGGCCGGCGGTCTTGCATCCGGCGACCTGGGCGGCGTCCACCCCGAGCCGGTGCGGGCCGACCGCCCACAGCTGCATGGTGTCGCCGAGCAGTATGAGAGCGAGTCCGACGACCCCCGCCCACACGGTGGCCCTCCGGTCACTGCGCACGAGACGGCACAGGGCCAGCAGGAAGCTGAGGAAGACCAGCTCGGCGGCCCACAGGAACCCCACCATCCCCTCCCCCAGCCGCCAGTGGCCGCCGGCCCCGCGCAGCAGGACCCACCCGGCCATGAACACGGCACCCGCCGCGACGACCCCGTCGAGCACCCTCCGCAGCAACACGGGACGGCCGGCGCCGGCGTCTGCCGCGACCACCAGCCCGGCCGCCGCCAGGCCGACCGCCAGCGGCGCCCCGACGGCCACCACCGGCCCCAGCAGCGGACGCGCGTCCGGACCGGCGGCCGAGGGACGCACCGAGAGCGCGTCGGCCAGCAGCCGGTACCCGCCCCCGGCCACCGCCGAACCCGCCAGCAGCAGCAGTCGCGTGCGCACCCGTCCACCGGCCCACCGCGCGCGCAGCGCCAGCGAGGCCGCCACCAGACAGCAACCGACGGACGGTCCGAAGGACATCGTGCGCGCCACCGCGCTCTCCAGCCCCGACATCGGGTGAGCCTTTCGCCAGTCCTGCTCCCGAGGGCCCTCCCCGCGGCCCGCATATGCCGTCACCGAACGTAGAAGACGGACCACCGGCCATGAGGCGGGCGACCGGCCCGTTCACCCGTACCGCGTACGAGAAGGGACCTCCGGCCTTCGCCGCGCTGACGAAGGCCGGGACGCGACGGGCAGGGCGCCCTCCGCGGTGGGCGCGGTGCCGCGGACTCGGAGCTAGATCCGCTCCCACTCGGACTCGGATTCCTCCGGCTCCTGGTCGGCTTCCGCAGTCCTGTAGTCCTTCGGAAGGTTCAGCACGAGGTTGCCGTCGAAGCCCTTGTAGAACCTGGCGCCGGGGGCCTCGGCCTTGATCCTGCCCTCCACGTAGGCGCGGGCCTGGGCATGGTCGGCCAGCCACTTCGGCATGATCCAGTTGCGGAAGAGCATGCCGTGGGCGCCCGAGGCGACCACTTTGTAGTGGTACTTGCTGCCGATGAAGCGGTTCGCGGCCTCGAAGGCCCACTGGCAGGCCGCGCAGGCCAGCTTGACGCCGCCCATGTCCACGGTCTTCGTTCCGTCCTCGGGCTTGCGCGGATTGGCCTTCCAGTGGGCGATGTGCTGACCGAGCAGTGTCATCTCGGCGTGCTGCGAGCCGGTCCTGCCGCCGTTGTCGTCCCCGACGCGGGAGCCGCTCCAGTCGGGGTTCTTCAGGGCATGGGACACGGCGCCCAGTTGCGGCCTGTTGTAGTTGCCCGCGAAGTAGTCGCCGGCCTGCATCGCCCGGACCTTGTTGAGGTCCTTGTCCATCCGCCTCTTGCCGTAGGCGCCTATGTCCTCGTTCTGCACGTCCGCGAGTTCCCCGTTGACGTTGTCCCGCTCTTCCTCGGTGACGTGGTGCCGGCCGGTGTTGCCGGCCATGCCCAGCCGGCCGTCCGGCATGACGGAGGTCGCCAGGTGCGGCGTGCCGTCCCGTCGGATCTGACTCATTCCGAGGCGTCCCAGCCGGTCCAGCATGCGCAGCTCGGGAGAGCGGCGGTTCGTGCCCGGGCCCTTCGTCCTGCGGTACGTGCGGACCTTGTACACGGGGACCTGGTCGACGCCGGCATACCGCTTGGCGGCGAACTCGGCCTCGAGCTTCGGCTTCAGGAGGTGGCGTTCCCCACCGTGGGCGGGGCGCATCGTCTCCGCGTCGGGCTGCCCGCCCTCCCACTTTCCGGTGGTCGCGTTGAACCACTCGGTCGGCTCCGCCTGCTCCTTCGGCCTCTCCGCCCCGGGGCCGGGCGCTCGCTGGACCGTGGGGGTGCCGGAAGCCGCGGCGTCCGCGCCCGTGCGGCCGTGACCGCGTCCGGCACCGTGCCGGTGCCTCGATTCCTCGACCACACGGGTCGCCGCGGTGTTCCCGACCGCGCGCTGAAGGGCCAGGACGGCAGGAGCGGTCAGGTGGCCGGACTGCGGCTCCGGACGCCCGATCGCCGGTCTGCCGCCTGCCGGTGCACTCTTGCGGGTTTCCTTGCCGAGTGCTTCGGGCAGGTCCTGCGCGCGCAATGGGATTCCTCTCGGGACCCGGAACGTACCTCTTTTTGCTACCGCACCGGAAGGCTCCGGGCCAGAGCGGTTCGGGCAGGGCATGTTCGCCGGCCGCTGCCCTTCCGTCCGTTCGTCGCTGCCCGTTCGGGCACGCCCGGGGCTAGAAGAACTCCCCCCACGGCTGGTCCCAGATCTGCTTCACGCACAGGACCAGGAACAGCAGCCCCGCGACGGTCAGCATGCCGTTGCTGAGGCTGCCGTTGCGCCACTCGCGCGGGGTGCGGGAGGAGTTGAGGAGCCACATCAGGGTGAGGGCGAGGAAGGGCATGAAGGCGGCACCCAGGACGCCGTAGATGATGATCAGGCGGAAGGGCTCGTCCTGGAAGAGCAGGATGATGGGCGGGAAGGTGAGCCACAGCAGGTAGGCGCGGAAGGCCCAGGAGCGCTCACGGCGGCCGGAGGCCAACTCGTCGGCCCTCGCCTCGCGTTCACCGCGCCGGCGGGCCAGGAAGTCGGCGAACATCAGGCTCACGCCGTGCCAGACGCCGATCAGGGAGGTGAAGGAGGTGGCGAAGAAGCCGATCAGGAAGAGCTTGCCGGTGGCCGTGCCGTACTCCTGCTCCAGGATGCCGCCGAGCTGGATCAGGCCCTTGTCGCCGCTCGCGATGGCGATGTTCGCCGAGTGCAGCAGCTCGGCGCCGACGACGAGCATGGCGATCACGAAGACGCCGGTCGTGGCGTAGGCGACCCGGTTGTCCAGGCGCATGACCTTCATCCATCCGGTGCTGGTCCAGCCCTTGGCGTTGACCCAGTAGCCGTACGCGGCCAGCGTGATGGTGCCGCCCACGCCGCCGATCAGGCCGAGGGTGTTGAGGACCGAGTCCTTCTCGTCGGGGAGGACCGGGAGCAGGCCCGCGAAGGCGTCGCCCAGGTTGGGCGTGACGCGGACCGCCAGGTAGACGGTCACGACGAACATGACGCCCACCAGGACCGTCATGACCTTCTCGAAGACGTTGTACTTGTTGAACCAGACGAAGACCAGTCCCACCAGACCGCACGCGATGCCCCACCATTCCAGGCCCATCACGTCCGGAAAGAGGGCCTGCAGCGGCAGGGCGCTGGACGACATCGCCGCGGCACCGTAGACGAAGCCCCAGATCACGGCGTAGACCGCGAAGAACCACGTGGTCCAGGAGCCGAGGGCGGCCCAGCCGTCGAAGAGCGTGCGGCCGGTGGCGAGGTGCCAGCGGCCGCACGCCTCGGCGAGGGAGATCTTCACGAGGCAGCCGATCACCGCGGCCCACAGCAGGGTGTAGCCGAAGTTGCTGCCCGCGATGAGGGTGGCCACGAGGTCGCCGGCGCCCACACCGGTCGCCGCGACGACGATGCCGGGACCGATGTGGCGCCAACTGGACTTGCGGGGGGCCGTGTCGGCACCGCCCGTGACGCCTGCGTCTGAGGTGTTGCCCGTGGTGTCCGCCATGGGGGTCAAGAAAGCCCATGGCCGCCGGTGTCACAAGAGGGCGTGCACCGATCTTCACCCGATGCGCCTAACCCGATACGCCTACTCCGCGCGGGCGTTGGCCTCCTCCTCGGCGTCCTTCGCGCCCTGCGCGTCGCTCCCGGCCTTCTCGGGCTTCTCGGGCTTCTCGGGCTTCTCGGGCTTCGCCGGTTCCGTTTCGTCCGTGCTCCCGGTCTCGCCGTCCTCGAAGTACGCGTCGAGGACCTTGTCCAGGGCCGACTCCCACTCCGGGAAGCGGCTGCGCGAGGTGGCCTCGATCTCGATCGGGTACCACCGGCGGTCCGACGTGTGCACCGTCACCGTGAACCGCTTGCCGAAGCGGCCGGTCTCCGTCTCGACGGCGCCGACCTCGTCCCAGCGGAAGTCGCAGCTCTGGTCGTCGAGGGAGAGGCGTACGCCCTTGTGGTCGGCGACGATCCGGGCGCGGCGGTCGGACGCCTCGAAGACCGGGCCGTCCACGGGGGCCTCGTCCTCCGGTTCCGCGGCGTCCGCGTCGGCCGTGGCATCCGCGTCGGCCGGGGTGTCCCCGGCGGACGGTTCCTCCGCCGGGGACGCCGAGGGCTCCTCGGTCTCCGCGGCGGCGTCCTTGTCCGCCCGGTCCTCGTCGCGTTTCACGTCCTCCGGCCCACCGGACACGGGTGCGGTGAGCCCGGGGATGAAGGCCGGGTCGAATCCGGCGCCTTCCAGGGGCTGGCTCGTCGATCCTCTGCGCTGCTCCACGCGGGCAGTATGGTCGACGATCCTGTGCCGGGCACAGCCAGCCCCGACTTCGTTATCAGACGCCTACACAAGCCGCCTGCACAAGCCGCCTGCGCGAGCCGTCTACACGAACAGGCTCACGACCGCCGCCACCACGAACCCGGCGACCGACAGCACGCTCTCCAGGACGGTCCACGTCTTGAGCGTGTCCCGCTCGCTGATGCCGAAGTACTTGGCGACCATCCAGAAACCGCCGTCGTTGACGTGCGAGGCGAAGATGGAGCCCGCCGAGATGGCCATGATGACCAGGGCCACGAACGCCTGCGAGTGGTCGCCCTCGGACAGCAGCGGCGCCACGATGCCCGCCGTCGTCACGATGGCCACCGTCGCCGAGCCCTGGGCGACCCGCAGCACCACGGAGATCAGGTAGGACAGGACGATCACCGGCAGGCCGACGTCGTTGAAGGTGTCGGAGAGGGCCTGGGCGACGCCGCTGGCCTTGAGGACGGCGCCGAAGACACCGCCGGCGCCGACCACCAGCAGGATGTTGCCGACCGGCTTCAGCGAGGCCGTCGAGACGGTCTCCAGCGACTTGCGGGACCAGCCGCGCCGGATGCCGAGCAGGTAGTAGGCGAGGAACAGGGCGATGGTCAGGGCGACGAAGGGGTTGCCGAAGAACTCGATCACCGAGCGGAGGGTGGACGGGTCCAGGGCGATGGAGGAGAAGGTCGCGGCGAGGATCAGCACCAGCGGGGTGCCGATGATGCCGAGGACCGTGCCGAGCGCGACGGGGCTCTCGGTGGGCGCGACGCCGGCCTTGCGCTGCTCCTCGACGACGGCCTGCTTGGCCTCCTCGGCGGCCTCGACCATGTCCTGCGGCACGGGCACGAAGATGCGGCGGCCGATCCACGCGGAGAACGCCCAGGCGGCGAGGACGGCGGGGATGCCGCAGACGATGCCCATGAGGATGATCCAGCCGAGCTTGACGTTCAGCAGTCCGGCGGCGGCCACCGGGCCGGGGTGCGGCGGCAGGAAGGCGTGGGTCATCGACAGGCCGGCCAGCAGCGGCAGGCAGTACAGCAGGATCGACTTGCCGGAGCGCTTGGCGGCGGCGTAGACGATGGGCGCGAGGACGAAGATGCCCACGTCGAAGAAGACCGGGATGCCGAAGATCAGGCCGGTGAGGCCCATGGCGAGCGGGGCGCGCTTCTCCCCGAAGAGGCCGAGCAGCCGCGAGGCCAGCACCTGTGCGCCGCCGCTGACTTCGAGGATCGCGCCGAGCATGGTGCCCAGGCCGATGATGATGGCGACGTGGCCGAGGATGCCGCCCATGCCGGACTCGATGGTCGAGACCGCGTCGGACTTCTGGACCGTGCCGAAGAGTTCGGTGACCGACAGGCCGGCGAGCAGGCCGACGGCTATGGAGACGGCGAGCAGCGCGACGAAGGGCTGCAGCCGCACCTTGATGATGAGGAAGAGCAGGAGCGCGATGCCGATGGCGGCGACGGTCAGCAGGCCGGCCGTGCCGTCGATCAGGGTGAGCAGGCCGCCGGTGTGCGGTGGGGTCTCGGAGGCGGCGGCGAGCTGGAGGGACGGGTAGGACATACGGGGGTCCTCTGGATAAGTACATGGAGCTTTCGGGCAGGGCGGAGCACGGCAGGGCGCCCCGTGGGGTGGGGGGCGCCGTGCCGTTCACAAGCGGTTCAGACAGGCGGGAGGGGACGGTCAGCCGAGGACGGCCAGCGCGTCGATCTCGATGAGGAGGCCGGCGGGCAGACCGACGTACACGGTCGTGCGGGCGGCGGGCGGCTGGGTGAGGCCCTGCTCCTCGAAGTAGGTGTTGTAGATCTCGTTCATCTCGGCGAAGTGGTCGACGTCCGTGAGGTAGACGCGGATCATCATCACGTCGTCCCAGGAGGCGCCGCCCTCCTCCAGGATCGCCTTGACGTTGGCGAGGGTCTGGAGGGTCTGCTCGCGCAGGGTCGGGCCGGCCGGGGTGGGGGCCTTGCCCTCCTCGTGGGGGAGGAAGCCGACCTGGCCGGCGACCTGGAGGATGTTGCCCTTCTTCACGCCGTGGCTGAACTTCGCCGGGGGGACGGTGTGGGTCGCGGGGGTGAGAGCGATCTTGTCGGTCATGCGGTGACTTCCTTGACTGGGGTCCTGCCGGAGTACTCGCCGCTGATGGCGTCCGCCGTACGGCGCACCAGCGGGAGCAGGGTGAGGAGTTCCTCGGCGGTGACGACGACGTTCGGCGCGGAGACCGACATGGCGGCGACCACCCGGCCGTCGGCGCCCCGGATGGGCGCGGCGACGCAGTTGATGGACTCCTCGTGGCCACCGAGGTCGGTGGCCCAGCCCTGTTCGCGCACCTTGGCGAGTTCCTTGAGGAACCCGTCGGCGTTGGGTGTCGAACGGGCCGTGTACATGGGGTAGTCGAGCTGCTCGGCCACGGCACGGCGCTCGTTCTCGGGGAGGTCGGCGAGCAGGAGCTTGGCGACGGCCGCCACCGTGATGGCGACGGGCTTGCCGATCCGGGAGTACATGCGGACCGGGTAGCGGCTCTCGACCTTGTCGATGTAGAGGACCTCGTCCTCCTCGTGGACGGCGAGGTGGACGGTGTGGCCGACCTGCTCGTTGAGGCGGACGAGGTGGGGGTGGGCGATCTCGCGGACGTCGAGGTTCTCCATCGCCTCCTGGGCGAGGGAGATGAGCCGGGCGCCGAGGCGGTAGCGCTGGTCGGCCTGGCGGTAGACGAAGCCGTGGTCGTGGAGGGTGCGCAGCAGGCGCAGGGCGGTCGACTTGTGCACGCCGAGGCGGTCGGCGACCCGGCCCAGGTCGGCGGGGCCCTCGGCGAGCAGCGGCAGGATGCTGAGCGCGCGGTCGACGGTCTGGCTCATGGGGTGCGTACCTCCTCCTCGGCCCTCGCGTCGGCCTGTGTCCAGCCGGGGCCGAGTCGCAGTCTCCCCCACGCGGTGTCGTCCAGGGCGGCCAGGCGGTCGGCGTGGCCGCGGGCGGGGGGTGCGGCGAGGTCGCCGGGGACGGTGAGGGCGGCGGCGGCCATGAGGTGGCCGTGGCGCAGCCGCTCGCGTACGGGCTTCTCGCGCAGGGTGGCGGAGAGGAACCCGGCGGCGAAGGCGTCGCCCGCGCCCACGGCGGCGACGACGTCGACGTGCAGGGCGGGGACGGAGGTGACCTGGTCCCCGTGGAAGGCGGTGGCGCCGGTCGCGCCCTGCTTGACAACGAGCACCTCCGGTTCGGGCAGCGCCGCGCGGACGGCCTCGGGTCCGGTGAGTCCCCAGGCGTCCCGCGCCTCGTCGTCGCCGACGAAGACGAGGTCGGCGCCGCGGGCCAGGTCGAGGAGCACCTCGGGGCCGTGGCCGTGACCGGCGTCGCGCCACAGGCCGGGACGGTGGTTGACGTCGAAGGAGACGAGGGGGCGGCCGGGGCGGCGGGCGGTCAGTTCGCGCACGAGACCGAGGCAGTCGGCGGAGAGCGCGGGGGTGATGCCGGACAGGTGCAGGACGCGGCCGGAGCGGACGGCGTCGAGGTCCATGGTGCCGGTGGACATCGCGGAGGCGGCGGAGCCCGCCCGGTAGTAGGCGACCTCGTGGGCGTCGGTGGCCCGGTCGCCCGCGGTGCGGAAGTAGATGCCGGTGGGGCGGGCGGGGTCGCGGCGGACGGCGGAGACGTCGACGCCGTGGGCGCCGATCGCCTCGACGAGGTGGTCGCCGAAGCCGTCGGCGCCGACCCGGCCGACCCAGCGGACGGCGTGCCCGGCGCCGGCGAGGACGCAGGCCACGTTGGACTCGGCGCCGCCGATGGCCCGTTCGAAGGAGGGGACGTCGGCGAGGCGGCCGGGTACGGAGGGGAGGAAGGTGACCATGGACTCGCCGAGCGCGACGACGTCCACGACGTCGGGGGCGGTGCTGCGGGGTCCGTCGACGGTCACGATGGTCCTGGCTCCTCTTCGCGTCTCGCGGGCGGCGGCTCCGTTGACCCCGCGTTCGCCGAGATGTTAGACAGCAGTAAGCGATATACGCAACGCCTGTTGCAAGATTTGCAACGCAATGGATCAGGGAGGCTCCATGGCCCTCGACAACGGCCCCGTGAGCGGCCGCGAAGCCCTCGCCGAGCTGGCACGGGAGCGCGTCGACCACCGCTTCAAGGGCCTCCCCCCGGACGCTTACGGCCTCACCCTCGCCGAGCTGGCCGGACAGCGCCGCAACCTCTTCACCGACGGCTTCGCCACCCCCGTCCTCGCGCTGTCCGCCGAGCGCCTGGCGCACAACCTGGAGCTCATGGAGGCGTACTCCGCCCGGCACGGCCTCGCCTTCGCGCCGCACGGCAAGACCTCCATGGCGCCCCAGCTCTTCCACCGCCAGATCGAGCACGGCGCCTGGGGCATCACCCTCGCGGTGCCGCACCAGGTGTGGGTGGCGCGGGCCTTCGGCATCGGGCGGATCTTCCTGGCCAACGAGCTGGTCGACGCCGCCGCCCTGCGCCGGCTCGCGGCGGAGCTGGACACCGACCCGGAGTTCCGCTTCGTCTGCTACGTCGACTCGGTGCGCGGCGTCGAGCTGATGGACGCGGCGCTGACCGCGGCGGGCGCCGGCCGCCCGGTGGACGTCGTGGTCGAGCTGGGCGCCGGTGAGGGCGCCCGGACCGGGGCGCGCACGGAGGCGGAGTGCGCCGCGGTCGCCGACGCGGTGGCCGGGACGCGGACGCTGCGGCTGGCGGGGGTCGCCGGGTACGAGGGCGAGGTGCCGGACGCCGACCCCGAGCGCGTGCGCGCGTGGCTGCGCAGGCTGGTCGCGCTGGCGGCCGGCTTCGACGCGGCCGGGCGGTTCGAGGGCCTGGCGGAGATCGTGCTGAGCGCGGGCGGCAGCGCCTGGTTCGACGCGGTGGCCGACGTCTTCGCCGAGGTGCCCGAACTGACCCGGCCCGTCCTCAAGCTGCTGCGCTCGGGTGCGTACGTCTCCCACGACGACGGGCACTACCGGGAGGTGACCCCCTTCAACCGCGTGCCCTCCGAGGGCGCCCTGGAGCCCGCGTTCCGGCTGTGGGCCCAGGTGGTCTCCCGCCCCTCCCCCGAGCAGGCCTTCGCCAACGCGGGCAAGCGGGACGCGGCGTACGACCTCGACCTGCCCTTCGCCCAGGCCGTGCGCCCGGCCGGCGGCGGCCCCGAGCGCCCCGCGACCGGCATCACGGTGAGCGCCCTGTCCGACCAGCACGCCTGGCTGCGCACCGCCCCGCAGGCGGAGCTGGAGGTCGGGGACTGGCTGGGCCTGGGGCTGTCCCACCCGTGCACGTCCTTCGACAAGTGGCAGCTCATCCCGGTCGCCGAGGCGGACGGAACGGTCGTCGACTACATCCGCACGTTCTTCTAGAAGCCAGGAGGAGTCAGCATGGAAGAGCTGGTCATCCGGGACGCCGACGTCGTGGACGGTTCCGGCGGCGACTCCTACCGCGCCGACGTGGTGGTCGACCGCGGCCGGATCGTCTCGATCGTCAAGGAGGCGGCGGCCGCCGGCTGCCAGCGCCCCCGGGCGCGCCGGGAACTGGACGCCGAGGGGCTGGTCCTGTCCCCCGGTTTCATCGACATGCACGCCCACAGCGACCTGGCGCTGCTGCGGGACCCGGACCACAGCGCCAAGGCCGCGCAGGGCGTCACCCTGGAGGTGATCGGCCAGGACGGGCTGTCGTACGCGCCGGTCGACGACCGCACCCTCGGCGAGGTGCGCCGGGCGATCGCCGGGTGGAACGGCCCCGGTGACGACGTCGACTTCGACTGGCGGTCGGTCGGCGAGTACCTGGACCGGCTCGACCGCGGCATCGCCGTGAACGCCGCGTACCTGATCCCGCAGGGCACGGTGCGCGCCCTCGCCGTCGGCTGGGACGACCGGGAGGCGACCGGGGCGGAGCTGGAGCACATGCGGCGCCTGGTCGCCGAGGGCCTGGAGCAGGGCGCGGTCGGCATGTCGTCGGGGCTGACGTACACGCCCGGCATGTACGCCAAGGACGCCGAGCTGACCGAGCTGTGCCGGGTGGTGGCGTCGTACGGCGGCTACTACTGCCCGCACCACCGCTCCTACGGCGCCGGGGCGCTCCGGGCGTACGAGGAGATGGTGGAGCTGACCCGTGAGGCGGACTGCGCCCTCCACCTCGCCCACGCCACGATGAACTTCGGCGTCAACAAGGGCCGGGCCCCCGAGCTGCTGACCCTGCTTGACGACGCACTCGCCGGCGGTGCCGACATCACGCTCGACACCTACCCGTACACCCCCGGCTGCACCACCCTCGTGGCGCTGCTGCCGAGCTGGGCGAGCGAGGGCGGCCCGGAGCGGATCCTGGAGCGGCTGGCGGACGACGAGACCGCCGAGCGGATCCGCCACCACATGGAGGAGATCGGCTCCGACGGCTCCCACGGGGTGCCCATGGAGTGGGAGACGATCGAGATCTCCGGCACGGGCGACCCGGCGCTCGCCCCCTACGTGGGCCGTACGGTGCTGGAGTCGGCGCGGCTGCGCGGCGAGAGCCCGTGGACGGTCGCCCGGCACCTGCTGCTGGCCGACCGGCTGGCGCCGACCATCCTCCAGCACGTCGGCCACGAGGAGAACGTCCGCGCGATCATGCGGCACCGGGTGCACACCGGCGGCTCGGACGGCATCCTCCAGGGGGCCAAGCCGCACCCGCGGGCCTACGGCACCTTCCCGCACTACCTCGGGCACTACGTGCGCGAGCTGGGCGTGCTCCCGCTGGAGGAGTGCGTCGCCCACCTGACCTCGCGCCCGGCGGCCCGGCTGCGGCTGCCGGACCGGGGTCTGGTGCGCGAGGGGTACCGGGCCGACCTGGTGCTCTTCGACCCGGCGACGGTCGCGGCGGGCAGCACCTTCGAGGAGCCGCGGGTGCTGCCGACGGGCATCCCGTACGTGCTGGTGGACGGGCGGTTCGTGATGGAGGACGGGCGGCGCACCGACGTGCTGGCCGGGCGGTCGGTGCGCCGGGTCCCGCGCTGAGCCGGGGGCCGGGCCGGCACGGCCCGCCGGACCGGCCCCGCGCGCCGGCCTACGGCTTGGGCAGGGCGCAGCCGCCGCGTGAGAGGTCGAGCTTGTTGCCGGGGCCGAAGCAGGCGGGGATCCCGTAGGTCTGCTGGGCGTAGTTGATGCCCTCGCGGACCGTCACGGTGCCGTCCTCGGCGACCTCGCAGGGGTTGTTGTCGGTGCAGCGTCCGCCGTCCTCGTTGCCCGTGTTGTTGACGGCGACGACCTTGCCGGTGGCGTTGTCGACGACGGGCGATCCGGAGGTGCCGCCGATGGTCTGGCAGGCGGAGGTGTAGCGGACCGAGTCCTTCCAGGTCCACTCCCCCTCCTTCAGGCGGTAGGCGAACCCATCGACGTTGCAGGCGTAGGTGCGCTTCCAGTAGCCGGAGACGACGGTGATCGCGGTACCCGCCGCGGGGCGGGTGTCGTTGAGGGTGAGCGGGCTGATGCCGTAGGAGCCGCGGATCTGGGCGTACGTGCTGCCGAGCTGGTAGAGCGAGACGTCCGTGTCGGTCATGGTCGCGTAGGCGATCTTGACGGCCCGCAGGGTGGCGACGCGGGTGCCGGAGGCGTTGAGCAGCCCGAAGGTGCGGCTGGAGGGCTGGTCGACGACGACCTCGCCGGCCGCCGGGAAGCCGGTCTCCAGACAGTGGCCGTTGGACATGACCAGCGCCGGGTCGTCGTCCGCGGAGGCGGGCAGGCGGACGACCGAGCCGGAGCAGTTGCTGAGCGCGACGGTCCCGGCGAAGGAGACGGCGCGGGCGGCCGGGGCCGCGGGTGACGCGGGTGACGCGGGTGACGCGGCCGCCGGTGCCACGCCGACCCCGGTGACGGCCAGGGTGGCGAGCGCGGCAAGGAGAGGCTTGTTCATGTGGGGGTCCCCTCTATGGAGGGCACCGGCCGGAGGTCGTCCGGACGGCACCGTATTGTCATGAGCATTTTCATGACGGAGAGGGGTGCGGACAAGGGCCGGTAACCGGCCGCGAGTTGGCGCGATCCGGCCCCCGGGGCACGCCCGGAGGCGGTGGCGACCACCCGGACGCGCGCGTCCCGCGTGGTGGAAAACACGGCCCATGGGTCGTAACCGGGTCGTAAGCTCGCGGACATGCAGGTGATCCAGTCGACCAAGCTCGCCAACGTCTGTTACGAGATCCGGGGCCCGGTGCTCGAGGAGGCGATGCGGCTGGAAGCGGCCGGACACCGCATCCTGAAGCTGAACACGGGCAACCCGGCCGCGTTCGGCTTCGAGTGCCCGCCGGAGATCCTGGAGGACATCCTCCGCAACGTCTCCACGGCACACGGCTACGGCGACGCGAAGGGCCTACTGGCGGCACGCCGGGCGGTCGTCATGCACAACCAGACCCTCGGCATCGAGACGGACGTCGAGCACGTCTTCATCGGCAACGGCGTCTCCGAGCTGATCGTGATGGCGATGCAGGGCCTGCTCGACGACGGCGACGAGGTGCTCGTCCCGGCCCCGGACTACCCCCTGTGGACGGCCGCCGTCTCGCTCTCCGGCGGCACGGCGGTGCACTACCGCTGCGACGAGCAGTCCGACTGGATGCCCGACCTCGCCGACGTCGAGCGGAAGATCACCGACCGCACCAAGGCGCTGGTGATCATCAACCCGAACAACCCGACGGGCGCCGTCTACGACGACGCGATGCTGCGCGGACTGACGGACATCGCCCGCCGGCACAACCTGCTGGTCTGCTCCGACGAGATCTACGACAAGATCCTCTACGACGACGCCACCCACACCCCGACCGCCGCGATCGCCCCCGACCTGCTCACCCTCACCTTCAACGGCATGTCGAAGGCGTACCGGGTGGCGGGCTACCGCGTCGGCTGGATGTCGATCTCCGGGCCGCGCGCCCACGCCGAGTCCTACATCGAGGGCCTGACGATCCTGGCGAACATGCGGCTGTGCGCCAACATGCCGGGGCAGCACGGAGTGGTCGCGGCGCTCAGCGGGCGGCAGACCATCAACGAGCTGGTGCTGCCCGGCGGGCGGCTGCGCGAGCAGCGGGACGCCGCCCACGAGGCACTGACCGCCATCCCGGGCGTGACCTGCGTGAAGCCCAAGGGCGCGCTGTACCTCTTCCCGCGGCTCGACCCCAAGGTGTTCAAGATCAAGGACGACCGGCGGATGGTCCTGGACCTGCTGCGCCAGGAGAAGATCATGGTCGTCCAGGGCACCGGCTTCAACTGGCCCGAGCCCGACCACTTCCGGGTGGTGACCCTGCCGACGGCCGCGGACCTGCGCGAGGCGGTGGGCCGGATCGGGAACTTCCTGGACGGGTACGGCCAGCCCTGATCCCCGCCCCACCGGGACTCCGGACTCCGGCCGTATGCCCCGAACGGCGTCAACTTTAGATTGGATCTAATGTAGGATGACTTCCTGAAGCAACAGGAGGCCATCCCATGTACGAGCCGATCCGCAGCAAGTCGGTCCACAGCACGATGGCCGACGGCACCACGGACTTCCCCCACCGGTCGCGGGACGAGGAGCTGGACATCCAGCTCGCGGGCCACCTCGCGGCCCTGCTCGCGGTCACGGACGAGCTGCACGCGCTGGAACCCGGCACCGGTCTGGACACCGCCGCCGACCGGCTCGCCGAGCAGGTGGCCCGGCTGCGGGGAGGCAAGCCGCCGGTCCGGCTGCAGGTGGCCCCCGCCGACCCGAAGCCGTGCCCCGCGGCCCTGCACCGGCGGGCGCACAAGCTGGCGGCCCGCGCCCTGGTCGTCGCGGCCTCCCGCGCCGACACGGCGGCCGCCATCCTGACCGCCGAGCGCATGGACGCGCACTCGGCGGCCCTGGAGCCGCGCGAACTCGCGTCCCGCTGAGCCTCCGGGCTCCCCCGACGGCCCCGGCCCGCGCGCACCCGCAGCGACGCGCGGGCCGGGAGCCACGCACCACGCCGCCCTCGGCCGGGGTCGCCACGACGCCGCCGGCCCGCTGCCGGCCGTCGGCACGGAGGGGGTCAGATGACGAACAGCAGCACCACGCGGCACCACCGGGTACCCGTGGGCAGGGCGGTCACACGAACGGGCCGGGCCCCCGCACGCCGTTGTGCGGGACCCGGCCCGTGCCGGGGAGGCCCCTCCGGGCCCCGGGGACATCGAGCTACTGGGGCGGAGGGGTCTCCCCTCTCGTGACCGGCCTTCGTGACGACTTCGCGGGTCAGGGCTAGTCGGACCGGCCACGGAGCTTGGCGGTGTCGGTGCTCAGCCCAGGCGCTGCACCAGGGCCCGGTACTGGTCCCACAGCTCGGTGGGCGTGTGGTCGCCGAAGGTGTTCAGGTGCTCGGGGACGAGTGCCGCCTCCTCGCGCCAGACCTCCTTGTCGACGCTGAGCAGGAACTCCAGGTCGGCGTCGGCGAGGTCGAGGCCGTCGGTGTCCAGGGACTCCTTGGTCGGCAGCACGCCGATCGGGGTCTCGACGCCCTCCGCCCTGCCCTCCAGGCGCTCCACGATCCACTTCAGGACGCGGCCGTTCTCGCCGAAGCCGGGCCACACGAACCGGCCGTCGTCGTCCTTGCGGAACCAGTTGACGTAGTAGATCTTGGGCAGCTTGGACTGGTCCTTGTCCTTGGCCACGTCGATCCAGTGCCCCATGTAGTCGCCCATGTTGTAGCCGCAGAACGGCAGCATGGCGAAGGGGTCGCGGCGCAGCTCGCCGACCTTGCCCTCGGCGGCGGCGGTCTTCTCGGAGGCCACGTTGGCGCCGAGGAAGACGCCGTGGTTCCAGTCGAAGGACTCGGTGACCAGCGGTACGGCGGTGGCGCGGCGCCCGCCGAAGAGGATCGCCGAGATCGGCACGCCCCTGGGGTCCTCCCACTCCGGCGCGATGATCGGGCACTGCGCGGCGGGCGTGGTGAAGCGGGCGTTGGGGTGCGCGGCGGGCGTGCCGGACTCGGGCGTCCAGTCGTTGCCCTTCCAGTCGGTCAGGTGGGCCGGGACCTCCTCGGTCATACCCTCCCACCACACGTCGCCGTCGTCGGTGAGGGCTACGTTGGTGAAGACGGAGTTGCCCCACAGCGTCTTCATCGCGTTGGCGTTGGTGTGCTCACCGGTGCCGGGCGCGACGCCGAAGAACCCGGCCTCGGGGTTGATGGCGTACAGGCGGCCGTCCTCGCCGAAGCGCATCCAGGCGATGTCGTCGCCGATGGTCTCCACGGTCCAGCCGGAGATCGTGGGCTCCAGCATGGCGAGGTTGGTCTTGCCGCAGGCCGAGGGGAAGGCGGCGGCGACGTACTTGGGCTCGCCGGTGGGCGGCGTCAGCTTCAGCACCAGCATGTGCTCGGCGAGCCAGCCCTCGTCGCGGGCCATGACGGAGGCGATGCGCAGGGCGTAGCACTTCTTGCCGAGCAGGGCGTTGCCGCCGTAGCCGGAGCCGTAGGACCAGATCTCGCGGTCCTCGGGGAAGTGCGAGATGTACTTGGTGCCGCTGCAGGGCCAGGGGACGTCCGCCTGGCCGGGCTCCAGCGGGGCGCCGACGGAGTGCACGGCCTTGACGAAGAAGCCCTCGTCGCCCAGTTCGTCCAGGACGGGCTGCCCCATGCGGGTCATGGTGCGCATGGAGGCGGCGACGTAGGCGGAGTCGGTGATCTCGACGCCGAGCGCGGAGAGCGGGGAGCCGAGGGGGCCCATGCAGAAGGGCACGACGTACATGGTCCGGCCGCGCATCGCACCGCGGAACAGACCCTGCTCACCGGTGAAGATCTCCCGCATCTCGGCGGGGTCCTTCCAGTGGTTGGTCGGGCCGGCGTCCTCCTCCTTCGCGGAGCAGATGAAGGTCCGGTCCTCGACGCGGGCGACGTCGGAGGGGTCGGAGGCCGCGTAGTAGGAGTTGGGGCGCTTGACCGGGTCGAGTTTGCGGAAGGTGCCCTTCTCCACGAGCTCCCCGCACAGGCGCTCGTACTCGGCCTCGGATCCGTCGCACCAGACCACGGAGTCCGGCTGGGTCAGTTCGGCGATCTCGTTGACCCACGAGATCAGTTCCTGGTGGTGGGTGGGGACGGGGGGAGCCGCGATGTCGCGCGCCACGATTGCTCCTAAATGAGGGGTTTTTTGTTGGAGGCCCCGTGGGGGCTGCGACCCGGACGCGTGACGTGTGCCTCGTGGGCGCTCATCCGGTGTCGACCGCACTCATTTGATCATCCGACGCGAGTGCCCATCTGTCCAGAGGGCATCACACTTGAGCGGCGTGACCATCACCACGTGCCCGAACCGGGGGTGCGCCGCCGGACACCCCGTGAGACGATGACCACTCGCCGGACGGCAGGCACCCGTACTGACGCGTAACTTACGCAACCGTAGGTACGATGCGCCCATGACTGCGTCCGTCCCCGACGCGCCCAGGGACTTGCCGGCCGCCGGCCGCGGCCCTGTCGCGCTCTCCCTCCCGCACCCGGTGAAGCCCAAGCTGCGCGGCTGGCTGCACCTGGGCATGTTCCCGGCCGTCCTGATCGCCGGTCTGGTGCTCACCGCCCTCGCCGAGTCGCCCGAGGCCCGCATAGCCTGCGGCGTCTACGTGCTCACGGCGTGCCTGCTGTTCGGCGTCAGCGCGCTCTACCACCGGGGCAACTGGAGCCCCCGTATGGACGGCGTCCTGCGCCGCCTCGACCACGCCAACATCTTCCTGATCATCGCGGGCACCTACACACCGCTCACGATGCTGCTGCTGCCCGGCGCCAAGGGCGAGTGGCTGCTGTGGGGCATCTGGGCCGCCGCCGCGGCCGGCATCGTCTTCCGGGTCTTCTGGGTCGGCGCCCCGCGCTGGCTCTACACCCCCTGCTACCTCGCCATGGGCTGGGCGGCCGTGTTCTACCTGCCGGAGTTCATGCGGGCCGGCGGCATCGCCGTGCTGGTCCTGGTGATCGTCGGCGGTGTGCTCTACAGCGCGGGGGGCGTGATCTACGGCCTCAAGCGCCCCAACCCGTCACCGCGCTGGTTCGGCTTCCACGAGGTCTTCCACTCCTTCACGCTGGCCGCCTTCGTCGCGCACTACGTGGGCATCTCGCTGGTCGCCTACTAGGCGCCCGTCCCCCGCGGGAAAAGGGGCGGGGCCCGGCGCCGCCCCGTGGCATCCTGACCGCGTGAACGGTCCCGAGATCCACGTCGAGTTCGCCCCCGAGCTGCACCTGTTCGTGCCACGCGCCCGCTCCGGCGAACCCGTCCGCACGGCCACCGACGGCGTCTCCACCCTCGGCCACCTCGTCGAGTCCCTCGGCGTTCCGCTCACCGAGGTCGGCGCCCTGCTCGTCGACGGCGCCGAGGTCCCGCCCGGGCACGTCCCGGCGGGCGGCGAGTCGGTGCGCGTACGGCCCGTCGGGCACCCCCAGCGCGTCCCCGGCGCTCCCCTGCGGTTCGTGCTCGACGTGCACCTGGGCACCCTGGCCCGCCGGCTGCGGCTGCTCGGCGTGGACACGGCGTACGAGTCGACGGACCTCGGCGACCCGGCGCTCGCCGCGCTGTCGGCGGCCGAGAAGCGGGTCATGCTCAGCCGCGACCGGGGCCTGCTGCGCCGCCGGGAGCTGTGGGCCGGCGCCTACGTCTACAGCACCCGCCCCGACGAACAGCTCCAGGAGGTCCTGGACCGCTTCCGCCCCGACCTGCACCCCTGGACCCGGTGCACCGCCTGCAACGGACTGCTGCGGTCGGCCACCAAGGACGAGGTGGCCGAGCAGCTCAAGGGCGGGACGCAGCGCTCGTACGACGTCTTCGCCCAGTGCACCGCGTGCGGCCGCGCCTACTGGCGGGGCGCGCACCACGAGCAGTTGGAGGCGATCGTGGAGCGCGCCGTGAGCCGGAGCACCCACGGCACCTGAGCGGTCCGGCGCCCCGCCGACGACCGTGGGCGGCTCAGTCGCCCAGCGCGGCGCGCAGCCGCTCCGGGTCGGTGGCCGGCGCGTCGCAGGTGAAGTTCCGGCAGACGTAGGCGGCCGCCGCCCCGTTCACCAGGGGCCGTCCGGCGAGCAGCGGGAACTCGTCGCCGCCCTCGGTGCCGAAGGCCACGACCGCGCCGGGCGCCGTGGACAGCAGCGCCGTGCGGTGCAGGCCGCGGGCGGCGGGGTCGGCGGGCGCCGGTGCGACGACGGCGACTTCGCGCGGGCCGTCGAGCAGCGCCTCCGCGGCGGCCAGGCCCCAGCCGACGAAGCGCGGGACGCGCGGGCCGAGCGCCTTCACCACGCCGAGGGCGTGCTCGGCGGCGGTGCGGTGCGGGGCGGAGCCGGTGTGGGCGGCGTAGGCCAGCAGGGCGGCCGCGGCGGCGCTCCAGCCCGACGGGGTGGCGTTGTCGGTGGGGTCCTGCGGGCGGCGGATCAGCCGCTCGGCGTCGGCCGCGGTGTCGTACAGCGAGCCGGACTCGTCCGTGAAGCGGGTGAGGACGTGGTCGAGCAGGAACCCGGCGAAGTCCAGCCAGACGCCCTCCCCCGTCACCGACGCCAGTGCGAGGAAGCCCTCGGCCACGTCGGCGTAGTCCTCCAGCACCCCGGCGTTGGCCCCCGGCCGGCCGTCCCTGCTGGTGCGGGTGAGCCGGACCTGCTCGTCGAGGTGCACGCGGACCAGCAGGTCGGCGGCGGCCACGGCGGCCTCGACCAGGTCGGGACGCTCGAAGCAGGCGCCGGTCTCGGCGAGCGCGGCGACGGCCAGGCCGTTCCACGCGGCGACCACCTTGTCGTCCCGGCCGGGCGCGGGGCGGCCCTCCCGGGCGGCCAGCAGCCGCTGCCTGACCGACGCGATCCGGTCCGCGTCGAACACGCCCTCCTGCTGCGGGAGTTGCAGCACCGAGGCTCCGTGCTCGAAGGTGCCCTCCTCGGTCACCCCGAAGTACCGCGCCGCCAGTTCCGCGTCCTCGGCGCCGAGGACCTCGGTGAGCTGGGCGGGCGTCCACACGTAGTAGGCGCCCTCGACGTGCCGGCCCGTGCCGTCGTCGCTGTCGGCGTCCAGTGCGGAGGCGAACCCGCCCTCCGGGGTGCGCAGTTCCCGCACCATGAAGTCGGCGGTCTCCAGGGCGACCCGGCGCGCGAGGTCCGAGCCGGTGGCACGCCAGAGGTGGGTGTAGACGCGGCACAGCAGGGCGTTGTCGTAGAGCATCTTCTCGAAGTGGGGCACGATCCACTCGCGGTCCACGGAGTAGCGGGCGAAGCCGCCGCCCAACTGGTCGTAGATGCCGCCGCGGGCCATGCGTTCACAGGTGTCCCGCGCCATCTGGAGCGCGCCCTCGGCGCCGGTGCGGGCGTGGTGGCGCAGCAGGAACTCGATCACCATGGACGGCGGGAACTTCGGCGCCCCGCCGAACCCGCCGCGCCGCGCGTCGTACTCCCGGGTCAGGCCGAGCAGCGCCTGCCCGAGCTGCTCCTCGCCGGGCGCCTGGGCGTCGCCGTAGGAGATCTCCCGCCCGGCGAGGTCCCGGACGATCTTCCCGGCGACCTCGCTCACCTCCTCGCGCCGCTCCGACCAGGCCTGCTGGACGCCCTGGAGCACCTGGCGGAAGGAGGGCATGCCGTGCCGGGGCTCGGGCGGGAAGTAGGTGCCGAAGTAGAAGGGCTCGGCGTCCGGGGTGAGGAACACGGTCATGGGCCAGCCGCCCTGCCCGGTGGCCGCCTGCACGGCCTCCATGTAGACGGCGTCGACGTCGGGGCGCTCCTCGCGGTCGACCTTGACGCTCACGAAGTGCGCGTTGAGGTACTCGGCGGTGGGGCCGTCCTCGAAGGACTCGTGCGCCATGACGTGGCACCAGTGGCAGGCGCTGTAGCCGACGCTCAGCAGGACCGGGACGTCGCGCCGCCGGGCCTCCTCGAACGCGTCGGGGCCCCAGGGCCACCAGTCGACCGGGTTGTCAGCGTGCTGAAGCAGATAAGGCGAGGTCACACCAGCCAGCCGGTTCATGCGATCCACCCTCTCACGTCACCGGGCCCCGGCGGTTCAGCATCGGCGCTTCGCGCCGGAGGGCCACGCGCTGCTGGCGGAGGCCCGGACCGTGTCGGTCGCGGCACTGGTCGCCCCTTGGCCGAGCGCCCGTCGGCTCGGCGCCCAGCGATGCGTGCTGCGTCTGCCTGCGCGGATTGCCGCAGGACGCCCGTGCACCTGATCGGGTGGCGAACAGGCGAAGCGCTGGTCGCTGCCGCCCACGAACGGCTTTGACCTGCACGTTCGTGCGCGTCTGGGAGTTGGACCAGGCGCGAGTGGACAGCACCGGCAGGTGAGCGACTTTGCGGACACGCCCTAGGCGGGTGCGGTGTCGGTGAGGGTGTGGAGGAGGCCGACGAAGGCCCGTACCGGGGATTCTGAGCCGTCGGCGGGCAGCAGGACGCCGTAGTCCAGGGTCGGGCCGTCCCGCAGGGGGACGAAGGCGACGCCGGGCCGGGCGTGGTACTCGGCGGCGCGCGCCGCCACGATCGACGCGCCGAGGCCGGCGGCGACCAGCACCGGGATCTCGTGCCAGGACGCGCAGGACGGCCCGCGCGGGATGGGGCGCCCCATCGGTGTGCGCTGGGGGAAGTGCACGTCTACGACGGGCCGCGCGCGGATGTTGTCGATCCTGAGCAGGGGTACTTCGGCGAGGTCTTCCAGGGATGCGGTCGGGCCGGCAGCCAGAGGGTGATCGACGGGCAGCATCAGCGCCCTGGGTTCACGGAGCAGCACCGGGCCGACGGTGATGCCGGGCTCGACCACCGGGAGCTCGGCGATCTGTGTATGGAGTTCGCCCCGGAGCAGCGGTCCGTGGGGATCGTTGAAGGAGACCTCCCGGGTCTGCACGGTCCAGCCCGGGTACTGGCTGCGGAAGGCGGCGGCGGCCCGCAGCAGCAGTTCGGCGCACCAGGGTGCGGTGTAGCCGGCGCGCAGCTCGCCCGTCGTTCCGCGGCCGTGGGCGGTGGCGCGCTCCAGGGCGCGGAGGATGAGGTGCCGGGCGGGTAGCAGTTCGTCGCGGAGTTCTTCACCGAGCGGGGTGAGGCGCACGGTGCGTGAGGTGCGGGCGAACAGCGGGGCGCCGAAGCGGCGCTCCTGCTTCTTGATGACGTGACTGACCCGGGAAGGCGTGATGTGCAGTCGCTCGGCGGTCCGGCCGAAGTGCAGCTCTTCCGCGAGGGTCAGGAAGATCTCGATGTCCCGCAGTTCCATCGCCCCTCCAGCCGCCCGTTCGAACGAGAACCTAACGCTCGACGACGCGCCGACACAACGCGGATCGTTGCCCTGGCGGGCAACACAGCCTTGCGGGCTTCGCCGTTGATGACGCCGCGCGACGGGGACAGGCTGAACCGACTGCGGCGGCAGCCCCACCGGCAGGGACCGACGACTTCCGCAGGGCCGCCCGGCCCTGCCTCCAGGCAGCGGCCCAGGCGTTCGTCGACGCCGACTTCGGCGGGCCGGAGGCGGGTGTACGACGAGCGCGGGCAGTGGGCCGGAAGCGCCGGGGTGCGCGCCTCGGGCGCGGCCGCGTCCCGCTGTCCGCACACCAGGCGACGGCCGGTCACATTCCGTTGAGCGTAAGGAATTTCATGAGGAACGGCAGCAAGCGCGGTTTCACCGACAAGGGGCTGCGTCGTCTCCACGACGTCCTTGAGAGCCATGTGGAGGCGAAGAAGATCCCCGGTGTCGTCGCACTCGTCAGTCGCGAGGGGGAGACGCACGTCGAGGCCCTGGGCACGATGCGGCATGACGGCGGCGGGCCGATGCGTCGGGACACGATCTTCCGTATGGCGTCGACGTCGAAGCCGGTGGCGATGGCTGGTGCGATGGTCCTCGTCGACGAGTGCCGACTGCGGCTGGACGAACCGGTCGACCGGTGGCTCCCTGAACTCGCCGACCGGCGGGTCCTCGAACGGATCGACGGTCCGCTGGACGAGACGGTTCCGGCGCATCGGCCGATCACGGTGCGGGACTTGTTGACCTCGACCTTCGGGATCGGGATGGACATGACCGCCGTCGGGACCCCGATCTTCGCCGCGCTGTTCGAAAGAGGCCTCACCCCGAACGGGCCCGAGCCGATGCCCGCGCCGGACGAGTGGATGCGCCGCCTGGGCGAGCTCCCGTTGATGCGGCAGCCGGGCGAGCGCTGGCAGTACCAGGTCAGCAACGACGTGATCGGAGTCCTGGTCGCCCGCGTCACGGGCACGTCCTACGAGGAGTTCCTGCGCGAGCGGGTCTTCGCGCCCCTGGGCATGGACGACACCGGCTTCCACGTCCCCGCCGACAAGATCCACCGCCTTCCCGCCCTGTACGCGCCGGACCCGGAGACGGGCGAGTTCCATGTCTGGGACGAGGCAGAGGGCGGAAGGTGGAGTGCGCCGCCGGAGTTCCAGAGCGGTGGCGGTGGCCTGGTCTCGACCGCCGATGACTACCACGCCTACTTCCAGATGCTCCTCAACGGCGGAACCCACGACGGCCGACGCATCCTGTCGCGGGCGGCGGTGGAGCTGATGACCACCAACCGCCTCACCCGCGAGCAGACCGCCGAGCGGACCGCCATGGCCACCGCGAACGTGCACGTCTCGCACGGCCAGGGCCAGCACGGAGGCTGGGGATTCGGGATGGCGGTACGCACATACCGCGCCGACTACGCCCCCGTCGGCCAGTTCGGCTGGGACGGCGGCAGCGGCACAGCCACCTACGCCGACCCCCACACCGGCCTCACCGGCCTCCTCCTCACCCAGACCGGCGCCTCCAACCCCAACTCCATGCACCTCATCCACGACTTCTGGACCACCCTCTACCAAGCCGTCGAGGACTGATCCCGAGCGCTTCGCCGGCAGGCGGCGCGCCCACGACACCGAGTCGGGGCACGCCGCCTGTCGGCGTCGTGGGCGACGGAGTCGACCTGAGACCCGACTTGAGACCCGTCCGGACCGGTTCCGGACACCGAGAGCGGGCGAACCCCACTGGCGTACCGAGCCGGTGGGCGGCGCCGGAACGCAGTCCCATCGCCGAACCGGCACCGTGCGGCCGGCTGGCCGCCGTGGTTGACGAGTCGCCGCCAGTTGATCTCGGATCCAGGCGTCGATGTCCTCGCTGAGCCGCTCGTCGTACGCGTCCGCACTGATACTCCTTGGAAGCGTCCCAGGTCTGAGCTACCGGATTGTGTTCAGCCACTGGCACCAGCGGCAGGCGCTGCAGCCGACGCTCAGCAGGACCGGGACGTCGCGCCGCCGGGCCTCCTCGAACGCGTCGGCCTCCCGGGGCCACCAGTCGACGGGATTGTCCGCGTGCTGGAGGAGGTACGGGGAGGTGGCCTGCGCAAGTCGGTTCGGCACGTCCTCCATCCTCGCGCGCATCGCCTCCGCCCCGTCCGCGCGCCACAGGGGCGGCGCCCCGGATATGCCGTGGACCGCCTGCCGGCCGTGTGCTCCACTCGGCGCATGAGCCTTGCGGTGCACGTCTTCGTGATGGACGCGGACGGAAGGAGACAGGTGCTCGACGCGCCGGACGACGCCTACGAGTCCGCCGGCTTCGAAAGCTGGCGCACCCGCGTGTGGGGGTCGCCGGTGGTGTCTTCGCTCGGGGCCGTCCTTCTCCCGGTCCTCGCCGAGCGGGACCTGGAGGTGCCGCCCGGCCAGGTGCCCGCGCTCCTGGGCGAGTGCCTCCTGCTCCGGGAGAAGCTGGAGGAGATCGTGGCGAACACGGAACCCGTGCGGACGGTGGCGGAGCACCGGTCCGCGATCGACGACCGTCTGAGGACCATCGTGGAGGTCGCCGAGCGCGCGCAGGCCACCGGGGGCGGGGTCGTCATCTGGTGACGCCCGCCGGGCCTTGCCGCGCAGGGCGTCCGGCAACGGGACCGCCCCGCCGCGGGCGCCACGGTGGCAGGGCGCACGGACGGGGCAGGACGTACCGCGGGGAGGCTCGTTCTCAGTAGTCGACGCGGTCGGACTTGGCGATCCAGGCGTCGAACGGCTGGGTGCGGTGGGGCAGGTCGAGGTGCTCCACGGTCATCGGCCAGTTCGCCTGGGGCCGCTTCTCGAACAGGTCGTAGAACTTGCGGTCGTCGAAGCCGGCCACGGCGGCGTCGTGGCGGTCGGCGGAGAAGACCAGGCGGTCCACCCGGGCCCACAGGGCCGAGGAGAGGCACATCGGGCAGGGCTCGCAGGACGTGACGAGGGTGCAGCCCTCCAGGCTGAAGGAGCCCAGTGTCCGGCAGGCGGCGCGGATGGCGCTGACCTCGGCGTGTGCGGTGGGGTCGAGACCGGCGGTGACCTGGTTGTTGCCGAGGGCGACGATCTCGCCGCCCTTGGCGATGAGGGCGCCGAAGGGGCCGCCGCCGTTCTGGACGCTGGTGGTGGCCAGTTCGATGGCCTTCTCCATCCAGGCGCGCTCGAACTCGCGGATGCCGGTCTCGAGGGTGTCGGTCGTCATGCGTGCTCCTTCTTGGGCATGCGGCGTGCGGGAGGACGGCGTGCGGGCCGGTGTACTGCGCGGGGGGAGGACGCGTAGGAGCAGTAGACAGGCCGTCGGCGACGCCCGGCCAGGGTCCGAAAACATGAACTACGAGCAGGCTGCGACCGCCGCGTCGTAGGTTCGCACAAAGACCCGGGGCGGCCCGGGAGGCCGTCAGTCCCCCTCGGCCTCGAAGGTGCGCAGCAGGTCGGCCGCGACGCTGACGGCTATGGTCGCGGGCTCCTTGCCGGTGATGCCGGACAGCCCGATCGGTGTCTTGATCCGGTCGATGACGGCTTCCTCGTGGCCGCCCTCGGTGGCCAGGCGCTTGCGGAACCGCGCCCACTTGGCGGCCGAGCCGATCAGGCCGATGGACCCCAGGTGGTCCGTGCGCAGTGCCGCGTCGCACAGGGCGGCGTCCTCGGCGTGGTCGTGCGTCATGATCAGGACGTGCGTGCCGCGCGGCAGCCGTGCGAGCACTTCCTCGGGCAGCAGGGGCGTGTGGTGCGTGTGCACCTGCGCCACCGCGTCCGCGAGCACGGCCAGGCGCTCCTCGGTGAGCATGTCGGCGCGGTTGTCGACGAGGTGGAGGTCGAGGTCCTGGCGGGCCAGGATGCGCGCCAGTTCGAGACCCACGTGGCCGACGCCGAAGACCGCCACCGCCCGGACCACCGGCAGCGGTTCGAGCAGGACGGAGACGGTGCCGCCGCAGCACTGCACGCCGTGCTCGTTGGTCACCTTGTCGTTGAGGGCGAAGTCGAGCAGCTCCGGTTCCGTCCTGGCCGCGGTGATCATCTCCCGGGCCCGGTCGATCGCCACCGCCTCGACGTTGCCGCCGCCGATCGAGCCCCACGTCCCCGTGTGTCCGACGACGAGTTTGGCACCGGCGTCGCGCGGGGCGTGGCCGCGCACGGTCGCGACGGTCACCAGCACGCCGGGCTCCCGGCGTGCCCGCAACCGCGCGACCGCGGCGACCCACGTCATGTCAGGCACCGCTCAGCGCTTTCGCACCGGTGCGGACCCTGCCGCCGTCGGAGACGGCCTCGTCGCGGGCGCCGCCGTTCCCGGCGGTGCCGCCCTGCCGCGCCGACTCGATCGCCCAGTAGACCGCCTCCGGCGTCGCGGGCGAGGCCAGCTCGACGCCGGTGCCCTTCGGCCCGAACTCGGCCGCCGCCTGCCGCAGCGCCTCGCGGACCGAGAAGGCCAGCATCAGCGGGGGTTCCCCCACCGCCTTGGACCCGAAGACGGCGCCCTCCTCGGTGGCGTTCTCCAGGAGGGTGACGTTGAACTCCTCGGGCATCTCCGAGAAGCTCGGCAGCTTGTACGTGCTGGCCGCCTGGGTGAGCAGCCGGCCGCGGTTCGGGCCGTCGCCGGTGTCCCAGCGCAGGTCCTCCAGCGTCAGCCAGCCCGCGCCCTGCACGAAGCCGCCCTCGATCTGACCGATGTCGATCATCGGGGAGAGGCTGTCGCCCACGTCGTGGACGATGTCGACCCGCCGGATGCGGTAGGCGCCGGTGAAGCCGTCCACCTCCACCTCGGTCGCGGCGGCGCCGATGGCGAAGTACTTGAACGGCGACCCCTGGAACGTCTTCGCGTCCCAGTGCAGCCCCTCGGTCCGGTAGTAACCGGCCGCGGAGAGCTGGACGCGCTGGAAGTACGCGGTGCGCACCAGGTCGTCCCAGGCCAGCTCCTCGTCGCTGCCCAGGCTGCGCGCGACGCCGTCCACGATGCGGACGTCGGAGGCGTTGGACCCCAGTTGGCTCGCGGCCACCTGCAGCAGCCGTTCGCGCAGTTGCTCGCAGGCGTTCTTCACCGCGCCGCCGTTGAGGTCGGCGCCGGAACTGGCAGCGGTGGCGGAGGTGTTGGGGACCTTGTCGGTGCGGGTCGGGGCGAGGCGCACCTTGTGCAGCGGGATGCCCAGCGTGGTCGCGGCCACCTGGAGCATCTTGGTGTGCAGGCCCTGGCCCATCTCGGTGCCGCCGTGGTTGATCAGGACGGAGCCGTCCTTGTAGATCAGCACCAGCGCGCCGCCCTGGTTGAAGGCGGTGAGGTTGAACGAGATGCCGAACTTCACGCCGGTGATCGCCAGGGCCCGCTTGGTGTGCGGGTGGGCGGCGTTGTACGCGGCGATCTCGCGCTCGCGCTCGGCGAAGTGCGCCTCGTCCAGGACCTGCTGCCAGGCGGCGGAGATCCGCTCGGGCTGGGTGACCGGCTGCCCGTACGGAGTGGTCTGGCCCTGGCCCGGCCGGTAGAAGTTGCGTTCCCGCAGCTCCCGCGGGTCCAGGCCGAGTCGCGGCGCGCAGCGGCCCAGGATGTCCTCGATCACCAGCATGCCCTGGGGGCCGCCGAAGCCGCGGAAGGCGGTGTTGGAGACCGTGTTGGTCCTGGCGATGCGGCCGGCGACGCGGGCGTTGGGGATCCAGTACGTGTTGTCGATGTGGCACAGCGCCCGGGCCAGGACCGGCTCGGACAGGTCCAGGCTCCAGCCGCCGTCCGCGGTCAGCGTGGCGTCGAGGGCCTGGATGCGGCCCTCGGCGTCGAAGCCGATCTTCCAGGTGGCGTGGAAGCCGTGCCGCTTGCCGGACATGGTGAGGTCCTGGGTGCGGTTGAGCCGGAACCGGACCGGCCTGCCGGTCAGTCTGGCGCCGAGCGCGGCGACGGCGGCGAACCCGTGCGGCTGCATCTCCTTGCCGCCGAAGCCGCCGCCCATCCGCAGGCACTGCACGGTCACCTCGTGGGCGGGCACCCCGAGCACGTGCGCGACGATCTCCTGGGTCTCGGAGGGGTGCTGGGTGCTGCTCTGGATGAACACCTGCCCGTTCTCGTCCACCTGGGCGAGCGCCGCATGGGTCTCCAGGTAGAAGTGCTCCTGCCCGGAGAACTGGAACTCGCCGGTGAACACGTGCGCGGAGTCGGCGAATCCCGCGTCGACGTCGCCGTGCGTCATCACGGGGCGCGCGCCGTGGTAGCTGTCGGCCGCGATGGCGTCCTGGAGGGTGATCAGGGAGGGCAGTTCGTCGAGGTCCACCTCGACGGCCGCCGCACCGAGCCGGGCCGCCTCCAGCGTCTCGCCGAGCACCCAGGCGACGGCGTGGCCGTGGAACATGACCTCGTCGGGGAAGAGCGGCTCGTCGTGCTTCATGCCGGCGTCGTTGACGCCGGGCACGTCGGCGCCGGTCAGCACCCGTACGACGCCGGGCACGGCGAGGGCGGCGCCGGTGCGCACGGCGGTGACCCGGCCGCGGGCCTTCATCACCTGGACCGGGTAGGCGTGCAGGACGTCCTTGGTCCGCTGGACCAGGTCGTCGGTGTACAGCGCGGTGCCGGTGACGTGCTGGACGGCGCTCTCGTGCGGCATGGAGACGCCGACGACCGGCCTCTCGGGACGCTCGGACAGGTGGCTCATGACGGCACCGCCTCGGTGGTCTGTGCGTACAGCTTCAGCAGGGACTGGCCGAGCATCGCGGAGCGGTAGCCGGCGCTGGCGCGGTGGTCGCTCATCGGCGTGCCCTCGCCCCGCAGCACCTCGGCCGCGGCCCCGGCGGTCTCGGCGGTCCAGGGCCGGCCCTCCAGGGCGGCCTCGGTGGCGAGCGCGCGGACCGGGGTGGCGGCCACGCCGCCCAGGCCGATGCGCGCCTTGCGGACGGTGCCGCCCTCGACGTCGAGCGCGAAGGCGACCGCCACGCTGGAGATGTCGTCGAAGCGCCGCTTGGCGATCTTGTGGAAGGCGGTGACCGGCGACAGCGGCAGCGGCAGGCGGACCGCGCGGATCAGCTCGCCGGGGCGGCGCACGCTCTGCCGGTAGCCGGTGAAGTACTCGGCCAGCGGGACCACGCGCTCCCCGTCGGCGTCGGCGAGCACCAGCGACGCCTCCAGCGCGAGCAGCACCGGCGGGCTGTCGCCGATGGGCGAGCCGGTGCCCAGGTTGCCGCCCAGGGTCGCGCCGTTGCGGATGAGCCGGGACGCGAACTGCGGGAACAGTTGCGCCAGCAGCGGGACGGTGCCGTCGAGGCGGCGTTCGATCTCGGTGAGCGTCAGCGCCGCACCGATCTCGACGTGGTCGGACTCGACGCGCAGTTCCCGCAGTTCGGGCAGCCGGTCGACGGCGACCACGCAATCCGCCCGGCGGGAGCGGATGTTGACCTCGACGCCCCAGTCGGTGCTTCCGGCGACCACCACGGCGTCGGGCCGGTCGCGCAGCAGCCGCAGCGTCTCGGCCAGGGTGTCCCTGCGGACGAAGGCGCGGTCGTCCTGGCGGTAGTCGGTGGCGACCGGCGCGGGCGGGGCCTGGTCGCGGCGCCGGGCCAGCGGGTCCTCGTCGGCGGGCGTGCCGACGGCGAAGGCGGCGTCGCGGATCGGCCGGTAGCCGGTGCAGCGGCACAGGTTGCCGCTGAGCGCGTGCAGGTCGAAGCCGTTCGGGCCGTGCTCGGCGTCACCGGCGCCGGCCCCGTCGCCCTCACCCGCGCCGCGGTCCGCGCCGGCGTGCGCGCAGCGGTCGGGCCGGTAGTACTCGCCCGCCATGCTGCAGACGAACCCCGGCGTGCAGTAGCCGCACTGGGAGCCGCCGCGCACCGCCATCTCCTCCTGCACCGGGTGCAGGACGGGTGCCGTGCCCGGTGCCTCGACGGTGGCGAGTCCCTCGGAGGTGACGACCTCCTGGCCGTCGAGCGCGGCGACCGGGACCAGACAGGCGTTGACCGGGACCCAGTCGGTCGGCTTGTTCACCCCCGGGCGGGCCACCAGGACCGAGCAGGCGCCGCACTCCCCCTCGGCACAGCCCTCCTTCGTGCCGGTCAGGCCGCGCTCGCGCAGGAAGTCGAGGACCGTGGTGTGGGGCGCGGCCGGTGCGATCGGCGCTTCTTTTCCGTTGACGGTGATCCGGGCCGCTGTCATGACCGACCTTCATTTCGCTTCGGGGCACGTCGATTCATCATGTTCGCCAATTTCAGGCAGCCTTCTCTGCTCGGACGCGCCGCGCGGGAAAAGCGGGCGCAGATCGGCACGCGACAGGGGCATGCCGTGAAGGGGTGAAGAGGTAAAAGGGAAAATCCGGCACGTGCCACCCGAGGGCACGGCGAAACGGCGTGTCAGCAGCCGTGCGCGACCCGACCCGAAACCCACACGGTGCGGCGGGCGAGGCGACTCAGATCGGAGTTGGTGTACATCCGTGATCGCCTCCTGTCGGTAGTCATGGGTCCGCTTCCCTGGCAAATTAGTGGCTTCGGTCACCGGGGTCAAGAGAGGAATTCGTCGAATTTCCCCGGCCCAAGCGGCACGGAGGCGGAAACGGGACCGGTCATCCCTCCCCAGGGTCTCCCCACCCGAGGACACTTGAGTGACGCACAACCGGGGAAGGACCCGGGAACGGGCCGGAGGGCCCTGGGACGCCCGGGACCACCGGGACTCCCGGGGTGACCGGCAGGACACCGATGCCGCCGGAGGGGGCGCGACATGCGGGACAGTCATCGGGCGGAGGCCGAGGGCCTGCTCAGACGGGCCGTGGAGGAGGAGGTACGGCGCTCGGGCGGGCGCACGGACGGGAACGTACTGCTCTCCCGGGCCCGCGCGGCACTGGACGCGATGGCCCAGACGGCCGGCGAGGAGTACGCGGCCTACACCCAGGCGCTCGACGAGGCCGCCGCCGGGCAGCTCACCTTCCGCGAGCGCTACGCCCGCGAGGGCGCCGGCACCCCCCTGCTGGTGGCCGCCGTGGCGGCGGTCGCCGCGGTGGTGGCCGACGTGGCGCTCGGCACGGGCACCGGCACCGCGGTGGGCGCGGGCGTGACGGTGGGCGTCGTGGGCGCGGCGGCGACCGTGCTGAAGGTGGCCGGGACCCATGTGCCGGCCGCCCATCACCGCGCGGGGGCGGTCAGCCAGCCCGGTGGCCCCGAGCAGTTGCGGCTGCAGTGGCTGACCGCGCTGGAGGTGCGCGGCATCCGCCCGTTCCTGGACCAGCAGCGGATGCTCACCGCGTCCACCGGGCCGGCCAAGAGCGGGCCGAAGCTGCGGGGTGCCGACAAGAGCGCGGCGGCGCGGGGGCGCAGCGCGCTGGAGCAGTCGTTCGGGCAGCTCCCGGCGGCCGAGGGGCCGTTCGCGGGCCGGCGGCAGGAGATGGCGAAGCTGCGGCAGTGGGTGCAGGCGGCCCGCGCGAGCACGGAGACGAAACCGACGGTGGTGGTGCTCCACGGGCCGCCGGGCAGCGGCCGTACGACGCTGGCGGTGCGGGCCGTCCACGAGCTGCGGGACTACTTCCGCGGAGCCTGCCTGGTCGACCTGCGCGGGGCCGGGTCCGGGGCGGTCGGGTCGGGGACGGGCGGCGGGGCGCCGCTGAGCACCCGGGACGCCCTGCTGCACCTGCTGAACCGGCTCGGGGCGCCGCGCGAGCAACTGCTGTTCCGGGAGCGTTCCTCGGCGGACCAGCAGGTCAAGCGGCTCAGCGAGCTGTACCACCAGCACCTGACGGGCGTCCCGGTCACCGTCGTCCTGGACGACGCCTGGGACGCCGAGCAGGTGCGGGCGCTGGTGCCGGAGCGGTCGGACAGCCTGGTGCTGGTCACCGCGCGGGAGGCGCTGCGGCTCCCGCCCGACCTGCCCGCCCGCGTGTACGACCTGCCGGTCGAGGCGCTGGACGCGGCGGGCGCGGAGGAGCTGCTGGGCGCCGCCGCCGAGGACTCCTCGGGGCCGTACGACGCCGAGTCGAGCGAGCTGGTCCGGCGGCTGTGCGGCGGGCTGCCGCTGGCGCTGCGGATCGCCGGGTCGGCGCTGGGCCCGCGTTCGCCGCGCGCGCTGGCGACCGACCTGGGGGCCTACGGTCCCGTGGAGCCGGTCGAGCGGGCGCTGTGGCTGCGCTACACCGACCAGTCGGAGCCGGCCCGGCGGCTGCTGCGCCGGCTGGCGCTGGCGGGCCGCACCTCGCTGGGTGCCGCGGCCGCCGCCGCGCTGCTGGCCACGGACGAGACGGAGGCGGCCCGGCAGCTTGCGGCGCTGGCGCGGGCGGGTCTGATCGACCACGTCCGCGGCAGCCGCTACCGCCTGCACGACGTGGTGCGCGCCTTCGCCCGCGCCCGGCTCGCCGACGAGGAGGAGCCCGGCGAGCGGACGGCCGCGCAGGAACGGCTCATCGCGAACTACGCCGAGCTGGCCGACTCCGTGCTGCGCCTGGTCGACGGCAACATGTCGACCCGCTCGAACCAGTTCGGGCAGTACGGCTTCACGTCCCTGGACGAGGCGCTGCGCTGGCTGGACGACGAGTCGAGCTTCATCACGGCGGCACTCAGGCACGCGGAGGGCGTCGACCAGGGCACGGTGCTGAACCTGCTGGGCGCGCTGTGCGACTACTGCCTGCTGCGCGGCGACCTGTACCGGCTCGGGGAGATCAGCGAGCTGGCCCAGTCCGTGGACCAGGGGCTGCTGGTGCGCTCGGTGCAGTGGCGCACCGGCATCGCGGCCCGGCAGCTCGGCGAGCTGGACAAGGCGCGTACGACGCTGGCCTCCGTCGTCGACCTGTACCGCGAGGCCCACCACGACGCCGGCGCGGCGCGGGCCCTGTGCTCGCTGGGGATCACGCTGCACCACCAGGGCAACCTGACCGACGCGGCGGCCAAGCTCCAGGAGGCGCTGGACCTCCAGGCCGCGCCGGAGCTGGCCACGGACCGGGCGTGGACGCTGCACGCGCTGGCGGCGGTGCAGCGCGACCGGGCCCGGCTGGCCGAGGCGCTGGAGCTGCTCACCGAGTCGCTGGTGCTGCACCGGGCGGGCGAGTCGGTGCACGGCCAGGCGTGGGCCCACTTCCAGCTCGGCCAGCTCCACCTGCGCAGGGGCGACGTCCCCGGCGCGGAGGCCGACCTGCGCGCGGCCCTGGACCTGTACGGCCGCACCCAGGACGCGCGCGGCGAGGCCTGGGCGCTGACCCAGCTCGCCCGGGCCCGGCTGGTGGACGGCGACGCCTCGGAGGCGGTGGCGGAACTGCGGCGGGCGGCGGCCCGGCACCGCGAGAACGAGGACGCCCGCGGCGAGGCCTGGACGGTCTACTACCTGGGCCAGGCGCTGGAGGAGACCGGCGACCTGGACCAGTCCGTGCGCGAGCTGGAACGCTCCCGCACGATGTTCTCCCGCATGCGGGACGTTTACGGCCTGGCCTGCGCCCGGCACCACTCGGCGCGCGTCACCCGCGACCAGCGGGCCGCCCAGACCGGCTCGCTGCGCAACTCCGGCTTCGCCCGTCAGCTCCTGGTCGACGCCCGCGCCGACTTCCAGCGCATCGGCGTCGGCCACGGGGAGGCGTGGACGTGCCTGGAGCTGGCGGTCGTGGACGCGGGCAACGCCCGCACCCCGCAGGCGCTGGCCCTGTGCGACGAGGCCGCCGCCCTGTTCGCCGGGTACGGCGACCGGCGGGGCGAGGACTGGGCCCGCTTCCTGCGCTGCACGCTGCTGCCGTACGCCGCCCCCGGCGGGGTGGAGGTCGGCACGGCGGTGGCGCAGGAGGAGCTGGCCCAGCTCTCCCGGTCCCGCCATCCCGCCCGGGACGCCAAGCTGGACGACTACGTGGACGCCTACCAGCTCCTCCTGGAGCGCGGCGTGCAGCTCGAGGCGGGGTGGCAGGCCTGGCGCCTGGGCATGGTTCCGGGCCGCCAGGCCAGGGAGGTGATGGGCGTGGCGGTCACGGCCTGAGACCGGGCCGCCCGCCCTCGACGCGGTCCCCCGGCGTCAGCCCCGCCGGGGCTTCGCCTCGGGGGCGCCGGAGGCGTCCGGCTCGGCCGCCTCCTTGAACTCGACCCTGCCCATGTGCCGGTTCATGGACTTCATCAGCCCCCACACCGCCAGGGCCATCACCGCGAACACGATGAACCCGAGGACGCCGGGGGTGACCTTGTCCTCGTCGAGCTCGGCGAGGGTGACGAGGTGCGTCATTGCCAGGCTTGCGCTTGCACTCATGTCAGGCATTGTCGCGGATGCCCGCGAAGAGGTCGTCCTCGGGGAGGGAGGTTTCCACGAGGGACTTGGCGAGCTCGTACTCCTCGGTGGGCCAGACCTCCTTCTGGATCTCCATCGGCACCCGGAACCAGCCGCCCTCGGGGTCGATCTGCGTGGCGTGCGCGATCAGCGCCCGGTCGCGGGTCTCGAAGAAGTCCGCGCAGGGCACGTGCGTGGTGAGGGTGCGCTCCTTGCGCTCGAACTCGGCCCAGCGCTTGAGCCAGTCGTGGTAGGGCGACTCCAGACCGCGCTCCAGCAGCGCGTGGTGCAGCGCCTCGGTGCGGGGCCGGTTGAAGCCCTGGTTGTAGTAGACCTTCTGCGGCTGGTACGCCGGGCCGTACTCGCTCTCCGGGTACTTCTCGGTGTCGGCCGCGCCCTCGAACGCCACCATCGTGATCTTGTGGGTCATGATGTGGTCGGGGTGCGGGTAGCCGCCGTTCTCGTCGTAGGTGGTGATCACCTGGGGCCGGAAGGAGCGGATCCTGCGCACCAGCTCGCCGGCCGCCTTGTCGACGTCCTCCAGGGCGAAGCAGCCCTCCGGCAGCGGCGGCAGCGGGTCGCCCTCGGGCAGGCCGGAGTCGACGAAGCCGAGCCACTCCTGCTTGACGCCCAGGATCTCCCGCGCCTCGTCCATCTCCTTCCTGCGCACCTCGTGGATGTTCTCCTCGATGTACGCGTCGCCCTGGAGCTTCGGGTTGAGGATGGAGCCGCGCTCCCCGCCCGTGCAGGTCACCACCAGCACGTCCACCCCCTCGGACACGTACTTGGCCATGGTGGCCGCGCCCTTGCTCGACTCGTCGTCGGGGTGGGCGTGGACGGCCATCAGTCGCAACTGGTCAGTCAAGACTCAATCCTCAAGTCAGTCGGCGCCCGGTGTACAGCGGCGCAATCGGCGCTTCTATAGTGACCGAATCGGAGGGCGAAAAATTCCGGAGCCCGGGAAGACCGGGCCCGCCGAGAGGACGATCATGAGTACGGCGAGCACGCAGACCCCCCGGGGTCGGTACGGCCGCTCCTCGGACGAGCAGGCCGACCGCACGCTCAAGGTCGTCGGCGCCGTGCTCGGCGCGCTCCTGCTCGCGCTGATCGGCTGGTTCGGCTACCACTACGTCGGCCAGAACAAGATCAGCGGCGAACTGATCGGCTTCGAGCTCGCCGAGGACTCGGTGCAGGTGCACCTGGAGGTCCGCAAGGACGCCGGCGTCACCGGCTACTGCACGGTGCGCTCCCAGGCCGAGGACGGCGACGAGGTGGGCCGGGCCGACTTCCGCTTCGACGGCGACGGCACCCGCATCGACAAGGTCGTCACCCTCCGGACCAAGGCGGCGGGCACGACGGCCGAACTGCTCGGCTGCCACCCGGAGTGATCCACCGAGGCCCACTGGCGCCGATTCGTCCCGCCTGACCTGCGGTGACATGAATCTGGTGGCTTATGTCCTCCCCCTTTGGCCGGTCAATTGTTAGGCTCGTGGTTTCGCCCTTCCGTGAAGGAACATCCTTCTGGGTAGGGCGTTGATTTGTATTCCCAGTACCAACGAGGAGCACCCGTGACCCAGACCAGCGAGAACGTCACCTGGCTGACCCAGGAGGCGTACAACAAGCTCAAGGAGGAGCTTGCATACCTTACTGGTCCTGCGCGCACCGAGATCTCCGCCAAGATCGCCGCGGCTCGCGAGGAGGGGGACCTGCGTGAGAACGGCGGGTACCACGCGGCGAAGGAGGAGCAGGGCAAGCAGGAGCTCCGCGTACGCCAGCTGACCCAGCTCCTGGAGAGCGCCAAGGTGGGCGAGGCCCCCGCCGCGGACGGCGTGGTGGCGCCCGGCATGGTCGTCACGATCGCCTTCGACGGCGACGAGGACGACACGCTGACCTTCCTGCTCGCCTCGCGCGAGTACGCCAGCTCGGACATCGAGACTTACTCCCCGCAGTCCCCCCTGGGCTCGGGTGTCAGCGGTCACAAGGTCGGCGAGGACGCCGAGTACGAGCTGCCGAACGGCAAGATGGCCTCGGTGAAGATCCTCAAGGCCGAGCCCTACAACGGCTGACCCACCGCCCACCACCGACGGGCCCCCGCGTGTCCCCGCGACACCGGGGGTCCTTCGTCGTCCTGCCCCGCTCCTTGCCGTCGTGTCCTCCTCCTGGGGTCCGGCCCGGCCTTCCGGCTCCAGCGGTCCGTCCCTCCCGTCGTCAGGTGGCCGCCGAGCGGTACTTGCGCACCGCCAGGGTCCGGAAGACCGCGATGATCAGGACGGACCAGAGCAGCGAGGCCCAGACGGGGTGCTGCATGGGCCATGCGTCCGACTGCACGACGCCCGGGTTGCCGAACAGCTCGCGGCAGGCCTGCACCGTGGCGCTGAACGGGTTCCACTCGGCGACGTGCCGGAGCCAGGGCGTCATCTGGGTGGGGTCCACGAAGGCGTTGGAGATGAACGTCACCGGGAACAGCCAGATGATCCCTCCCGAGGTCGCCGCCTCCGGGGTGCGTACGGACAGGCCGATCAGCGCGCCGATCCAGGTGAAGGCGTACCCCAGGAGCAGCAGCAGGGCGAAGCCGGTGAGGATCCGGGCGGCGTTGGTCGGTTCGGCGGAGCCGGTGCGCCAGCCCACGATCAGCGCGACGACCGCCAGGACGAGCAGGGTGATGGCCGTCTGGACGAGGTCGGCCACGGTGCGCCCGGTCAGGACCGCGCCACGGGCCATCGGCAGGGAGCGGAACCGGTCGACGAGCCCCTTCTGCATGTCGTCGGCGATGCCGGCCGCCGATCCCGCGGTGGCGAAGGTGACGGTCTGCGCGAAGATGCCCGCCATCAGGAAGTCCTTGTAGACGCCCGAGTCGGTGGTGCTGCCGACCTTGATGGAACCGCCGAAGACGTACGTGAACAGGACCACGAACATCACGGGCTGGATGATCCCGAACAGGACCATCTCGGGGATCCGGGTCATCCGGATCAGGTTTCTCCGGGCGATGACGAGCGAGTCCCGCAGGGACTGGGCGATGCGATTGCCGGGTGCCGTGGCCGGCACCGCGTCGGTGGCGGCGCTCACTTGGCGGTCTCCTTCTCCTGCTCGTGCCCGGCGTCGTCCGCCGGGCCGTTCTCCTCGTCCGGCGCCTCGGCGACGTGGCCGGTGAGGGAGATGAAGACGTCGTCGAGGGTGGGGCGGCGCAGGCCGATGTCGTCGATCTCGATGCCGCGGGCGTCCAGTTCGCGGATGACCTCGGCGAGCAGCTTCGCGCCGCCGGTGACGGGGACGGTCAGCTTGCGGGTGTGCTCCTCGACCGTGGTCGCGCCCTTGCCGAACCGGGCAAGCACCTCCGAGGCCGTCCCCATGTGGTGGCGCTCGTGGACGACGACCTCGACGCGCTCTCCGCCGGTGCGGGCCTTGAGCTGGTCGGAGGTGCCGCGGGCGATGACCCGGCCGTGGTCGACGACCGCGATGTCGTGCGCGAGGTGGTCCGCCTCCTCCAGGTACTGCGTGGTCAGCAGGAGGGTCGTGCCGCCGGCGACGAGCTGCTTGATGACCTCCCACAGCTCCTGCCGGTTGCGGGGGTCGAGGCCGGTGGTGGGTTCGTCCATGAACATGACGGGCGGGGAGACGACCAGGGCCGCCGCCAGGTCGAGCCGGCGGCGCATGCCTCCCGAGTAGGTCTTCGTCGGGCGGTCGGCGGCGTCCGAGAGGTGGAACTGGTCGAGCAGCTCGGCGGCGCGGGCCTTGGCGACCTTGCTCTTCATCTGGTAGAGCTGCCCGACCATGTGCAGGTTCTCCCGGCCGGTCAGGTATTCGTCGACCGCCGCGAACTGGCCGGACAGGCCGATGGAACGCCGTACCTCGTTGGGCTGCCTGAGGACGTCGATGCCCGCGACGACCGCCTTGCCGCTGTCGGGGCGCAGCAGGGTCGTCAGGCAGCGGACGGCGGTGGTCTTGCCCGCGCCGTTCGGCCCGAGCAGGCCGAGGACCGTGCCCTCGGGAACGTCGAGGTCGACGCCGTCCAGAGCCCTTACGTCGCCGAAGGTCTTCACCAGGCCTTCGGCGTAGATGGCGCCTGGCATATGAGTCTCCACGTCGTCGGGGTTTCTTCGGAAAGCCTAGGTTTGTGCGTTTCGTCGCGCTCTGCGAGCGATCCACGCCACACACCATAACGCGATGTATCGCGTCTCACAACGCAGTTGCCCGAACGAGTGACCGTGCCCGGGATCAGGCGATGACGGTGTAGCCCGCCTCCCGCAGTGCGCGGCCGACCTCGACGCAGTGCTCCGGTCCCTTGGTCTCCAGGTGCAGTTCGACCTCGGCCTCCGTGAGCCCGAGCCGCGGATGGGTCCGGACGTGACTCACGTCGAGGACGTTGGCGTCGACCACCGACAGCACCCCGAGCAGCGTGGCGAGGGCGCCGGGCCGGTCCGTCAGCCGCAGCCGGACCGCCAGGTAGCGGCCCTGCGCGGCCATGCCGTGCCGCAGCACGCCCTGCATCAGCACCGGGTCCACGTTGCCGCCGGACAGGACGGCCACCACCGGCCCCGCGAAGGCGTCCGGCGCGCTCAGCAGCGCCGCCACCGGGCTCGCCCCGGCCGGTTCCACGACCAGCTTGGCCCGCTCCAGGCACAGCAGCAGGGCGGTCGACAACGCGTCCTCGGAGACCGTGCGGACCTCGTCCACCAGCTCGCCCACGATCCCGAACGGCACGTCACCGGGTCGCCCCACCTTGATGCCGTCGGCCATCGTCGCCGGGTTCTCGACGGCCACCGGGCGCCCCGCGGCCAGTGAGGGCGGGTACGCCGCCGCGCCCTCCGCCTGCACGCCCACGACGCGCACGTCCGGCCGCAGCGCCTTGACCGCCACCGCGATGCCGGCCGCGAGCCCGCCCCCGCCGATGCCGACCACGACGGTCCGCACCTCGGGGCACTGCTCCAGGATCTCCAGTCCGACCGTGCCCTGGCCGGCGATCACGTCGGGGTGGTCGAAGGGGTGGATGAACACCGCGCCGGTCCGCTCCGCGTACTCCTGCGCGGCGGCCAGCGTCTCGTCCACCACCTGGCCGTGCAGCCGTACCTCGGCGCCGTACTCCCGGGTCGCGCTGATCTTCGGCAGCGGGGCCCCCTTCGGCATGAACACCGTCGACCGCACGCCCAGCAGCGACGACGCCAGCGCCACGCCCTGGGCGTGGTTGCCCGCGCTCGCCGCGACCACGCCCGCCGCCCGCTGCTCGGGCAGCAGTCCGGCGATCCGCACGTAGGCGCCGCGCAGCTTGAAGGAGCCGGTCCGCTGGAGGTTCTCGCACTTGAAGTGCACCGGCGAGCCGACGAGCTGCGACAGGTGCCTGCTGCCCTCCATCGCCGTCACGCGCGCCACGCCCGAGAGCATCTTCTGGGCTCCGCGCACGTCGTCGAGGGTGACGGGAGCGACGCGGGGGGCTGTGCTGTAGCTCATGGTCTCCAGCATCCCAGTTCCCGGACGCCGCGCACCGTGGTGACCAGTCGGCGAGACCCGCTTCGTCCCGCGCAGGTACGCCGTGCCGCCCGGCCGCGTACCCTGTCCCCCAATTAGCAGCCCTCCACGAAGTGAGCCCCCGGCCATGCCCACAACGCCTGATATGTCGATGGACATGACGACCGCCGGTGACACCGGTCTTCTAGAGACGCTCCAGCACGAGGTCGCGCTCTTCGCCCGCCGCGCCGAACAGACCCGGCTCGGCGGGGTCGGGCAGGTACGCAACTCCATGGACCGCGCCGCCTACCTGCTGCTCAACCGCCTCGACACAGAGGGCCCTATGGGTGTGAAGGCGCTCGCCGCGAGCATGGGGATCGACTCCTCGACGGTCACCCGGCAGGTGGCCCCGCTCGTCGACACCGGACTGGTCAAGCGCACCTCCCACCCCGAGGACGGACGCGCGGTGGTCCTCCAACTGTCCCCGCGCGGCGCGGCCCGCCTCGAAGAGGTCCGCTCCTCCCGGCGTCAGCTCATGGCCGAGCTGACCCGCGACTGGGCTCCGGAGGAGCGCGAGACGTTCTGCACGCTCCTGGCGCGCTTCAACGGCGCCCTGTCCGCCCGTATGGCCCCCTCCCACGCGGCGGCCCCGGACACGCCGTCGGGGTCCTGAACGGGCTTTCGGGCCCGGGGTTCGACCGAACCCTTGACCGGCGGGCCGCCCCTGGCCTGATATGAGACCTCAGGGGTCGTCGCCGTCTGGGCGGGAGGCGCGGTGCGAGAGCGGCATGCGTCCCACCACGCCCGCCGGGCCCGCGAGTTCGAGGCGTTCGTCGCGGGTGCGGCAGGGCGGCTGCTGCATGCCGCGACCCTGCTCACCGCGGAGACCCCGGACGCCAACCCGCGCGCGCGGCGGCTGCTCGCCCTGAGCCTGGCCCACACGTACGCGTGCTGGGACCGGCTGCACGGGGAGGACCCGTACGACCGCACCCGCCAGTACCTGGCCACTCGTTTCGCCCGCGAGATCTGGCACCGCTACGGCCTGCTCGGCCGGGCCCGCCGACGCCCCGCGGGCGCCCTGGGCGTGCTCGCCCCGCACGAGCGCCTGATCCTCGTCCTGAGGCTGTACGAGGGTGTCGCCGAGGAGCAGGCGTCCGCGCTGCTGGGGCTGCCCGTGGACCGCGTCCGGACGATCTGCGACCGGGCGACGGCCACCCTGCTGCACCCGCCGCCCCCGCCCGCCCCACCGGTGGCGGCGAAGGCGGCCACGCCGTGACGGGCGGGGAGTACGGCCGCAGCACGGGCTCGGACACGGGCGCGGCCACGGGGAGGGCCACGGGCTCGGACACGGGCGCGGCCACGGGGAGGGCCACGGGCTCGGGGACGGCCACGGCACCGGGGGCACCGCGCGGCGTCACGCCCAGCACCGCGCCCGGCACGCACGCGTGGCGCGCGCGGAGGTGCCGGTGAACCGCCCCGCGCGTGAGGCCGCCGCGCGGCGGATCATGGAGGAGTCGCCGCCCCGGGTGCCGCCCGACCTCTGTGCGGAGGCCGTCCGCCGGGGCGGTCGCATCCTGCGCCGCAGGAGGGCCGCCCGGCGCCTGCTGTGGCTGCTGCTGGGCGCGGCGGCCGTGGCGTTCACGGTGTGGGCGCTGACCGCACAGCCGTGGGTGGAGCCGCCCTCGGAGACGACCCCACCCGTGACCGACTGGGAGGGCTGGTGAGCCCCTGGGTCTAGCCGAGCGCCTGCTGGAGGTCGGCCAGCAGGTCGTCGGCGTTCTCGATGCCGACCGACAGCCGCACCAGGTCGGCGGGGACCTCCAGGGCCGAGCCGGCCGCGGAGGCGTGCGTCATCCGGCCCGGGTGCTCGATCAGCGACTCGACGCCGCCCAGGGACTCGCCGAGCGTGAAGACCTTCGCGCGGTTGCAGACCTCGACCGCCGCCTGCTCGCCGCCCTCCACGCGGAAGGAGACCATGCCGCCGAACGCCTTCATCTGCTTGGCGGCGACCTCGTGCCCCGGGTGGTCGGGCAGCCCCGGGTAGAGCACGCTGGTCACGCGCGCGTGCCGGGAGAGCATGTCGGCGACCTTGGTCGCGTTCTCGCTGTGGCGGTCCATGCGCACGGCGAGGGTCTTGGTGCCGCGCAGCACCAGCCAGGAGTCGAAGGGCCCGGCGACCGCGCCCATCGCGTTCTGGTGGAACGCCAGCTCCTCGCCCAGCTCCTGGTCGCCGACGACCAGCGCGCCGCCGACCACGTCGGAGTGGCCGCCCATGTACTTCGTCAGGGAGTGCACGACGACGTCCGCGCCGAGCGCCAGCGGCTGCTGGAGGTAGGGGGTGGCGAAGGTGTTGTCGACGACGAGCCGGGCTCCGGCGTCCCGGGCGACCTGCGCGACCTGCGCGACGTCGGTGATGCCGAGCAGCGGGTTGGAGGGCGTCTCCACCCACACCGCCTTGGTCTTCGGGGTGAGGGCGGCCCGTACGGCGGCGGCGTCGCCCGTGTCGGCCACCGACCACTCCACGCCCCACCGGGTGGCGACCTTGGCGAAGAGGCGGAAGGTGCCGCCGTACGCGTCGTTCGGGATCACCACGTGGTCGCCGGGACGCAGCAGCGTGCGCAACAGGCAGTCCTCGGCCGCCAGCCCGGACGCGAACGCGAGACCGCGGCGGCCGCCCTCCAGGGCGGCCAGGTTCTCCTCCAGGGCCGTGCGCGTCGGGTTCGCGCTGCGGCTGTACTCGTAGCCGCCGCGCAGCCCGCCGACGCCGTCCTGCTTGTACGTCGACACCTGATAGATCGGCGGGACGACCGCGCCCGTCAGGGGATCGGCGGTGTTGCCCGCGTGAATCGCGAGCGTCTCGAAGTGCTGACTGATGTGCCTGTCGCTCATGGGCACCGAGGGTAGCCGTGCGGAACGCCCCGTGGGTTTTCCACAGGGCGGGGGCCAGGTTGGCCAATTGTCGGCGGCGTCTGGTTCGCTTGAGACATGGAGATTCTCTGGGTCCTGATGGCACTGGTCATGCTCGGCTTCGTGCTGCTCCAAATCTCGCGGCGGCGGCGCGGCGCGGTCGGCCTGGTCGAGCCCGGTCACCCGGACGCCGCCGACCCCGCGAACTACGGCTTCGCCCGCGAGGAGGAGCTGGACGTCCGCATGCCCGGTCCCGACCAGGACCTGCTGGACGTCCTCGACCTGGTCCAGCGCACCCAGGACTACCGCGGGGCGCAGCAGCTCCTCGCCGGCACGGAGGCGGACGGCGAGCGGCGCTGGCAGCGCGTGCAGGCCTTCGCGGGCGCCGCGTCGCTGGAGCTGCGGCAGCGGCCCGGCGGCGTCGGGGAGACGCCGGGCGGGCAGTGGCTGCGGGTGTGGCGGGCCGAGGCCCCCAAGGACGCGGGCGGCGCGGCGGTGCAGGCCGAGTTCCTGGTGCAGCAGGCGTGGCGGACGGCGACGCCGGGCACGGACGAGTTCCGGATCATCATGGAGGAGGCCAAGGCGGCCTGCGGCGCGGCGGCCCTCCTCGCGCCCGGGGACCCGGTCCCGTACATCGTCGAGCTGTCGGTGGCCCGTGGCCTCGGGTACTCGCGCGAGGAGTTCGAGCAGCTCTGGCTGAAGATCCTGGACCGCGCTCCGCACCACATGGGGGCGCACCTGGCCGCCCTGCAGTACTGGTGCGAGAAGTGGCACGGCTCGCGGGAACTGGCGTACTCCTTCGCGGAGGCGGCGGCCGCGCGGGCCCCGCGGGGCTCGCTGCTCGCGGCGATGCCGCTCTTCGCGGTCTTCGAGCACCTGCCCGAGGTCAATCTGGTCAGCGGCTTCTACCAGAGCGGGGTCGTCACCAAGGCCGTCCACGGCGCACTGCACGCGGTCCACTCGGCCGCCCCGGACGACCCGACGCAGGCACACGTCCGCCATCTGCTGGTCTTCTTCCTGGTGCGGGGCGAGCGCTGGGCGGAGGCCATGAACCAGCTCATGGTCATAGACGGCCACGTCGGCGCGCTGCCGTGGACCCTGTCGGCCGACCCGGCGGCGGAGTTCGCGGTCTACCGCGCGCTCGCGGTGGCGGGCTACGAGGCGAACGGCGGCAGCCCGGCCACGCTGCCGCACTGAGTCACCGCCGTACGGCGACTGAGTCACCGCCGTACGGCGCCACCGCCCGTAGGACGCCGCCTCCTTACAGCGCCACCTCCGTATGACGAAGCGGTCCGGCCGGGGGCCCGGCCGGACCGCTTCTGCCCGGTCTCGCCTCTCCCGGAGGGCCTCAGCCCTTGGTGCGGGCGGGCAGCCGCCAGCCCGGGCGGGGGAAGTGGCAGGTGTACCCGTCGGGGTAACGCTGCAGGTAGTCCTGGTGCTCGGGCTCGGCCTCCCAGAAGGGGCCGACCGGCTCCACCTCGGTGACGACCTTGCCGGGCCACAGGCCGGAGGCGTCCACGTCGGCGATGGTGTCCTCGGCGATCCGCTTCTGCTCGTCGTCGACGTAGTAGATCGCCGAGCGGTAGCTGAGGCCGATGTCGTTGCCCTGGCGGTTCTTGGTGCTCGGGTCGTGGATCTGGAAGAAGAACTCCAGGATCGTGCGGTAGTCGGTCACCTCGGGGTCGAAGAGGATCTCGATGGCCTCCGCGTGCGTGCCGTGGTTGCGGTAGGTCGCGTTCGGCACGTCACCCCCGGTGTATCCGACGCGGGTCGCGGTCACGCCCGGGAGCCGGCGGATCAGCTCCTCCATCCCCCAGAAGCATCCGCCCGCCAGCACGGCCCTCTGCGTCTGCGCAGCCATTGCGGCCCTCCAATGTCTCTGTCTCGGCTCGGTCACTCGGGCTGCTCGGCCCGCACACGACCGGCCTTCCATGCCCACGTTCTGTGCAACGCACGAGGTCCCCCGGCGATTCCACGCGAAATCCGGTGGCCCGGGCACGGCCCCCCGTCCCAAGCTGTACCGCATGCACCCAGCGCAGCGCGAGATCCGGGCGGCCCACACGGCGACCACCGTCACCGTCTACCAGGCGTACTCCCCGCGGATCGGCCTCCCCGCCGCCCGCGAGGGACGCTTCCCCGCCACCTGGAAGCGGGACCGGATGACGTGGATCAAGCCGTCGTTCCTGTGGATGATGTACCGCTGCGGCTGGGCGGCGAAGGAGGGCCAGGAGACCGTCCTGGCCGTCGAGATCAGCCGCGAGGGATTCGAGTGGGCCCTGCGCCGGGCGTGCCTGTCGAGCTACGTGCCCGGCGTGCACACCGACCAGGCGTCCTGGCAACGCGAGTTGAGACGCTCGCCCACCCGCGTCCAGTGGGACCCCGAGCGCGACCTGCGCCTGCGGCCCCTGCCGTACCGCTCCCTCCAGCTCGGCCTCACCGGCGAGGCGGCCCGCCGGTACGCCGACGAGTGGACGCTCACCATCCGCGACGTGACCCCGCTCGCCCGCGAGATCCACGCCCTCGTACGGGCCGACGACCTCGACGCGGCGCGAGCCCTGCTGCCCCGGGAGCAGCCGTATCCCGCCGCGGAGGACCTGCTGAGCAACGTGCGACCGTGACGGAGGTTCCGGGACTTCACCGCGCTCCGCCCGGCGGCGCCCCTGCCGGCCGGTCCGGCCGGACCGGCCGCCCCGCCCCGCCGCTCCCCCGGAAGCGGTACACCACGTACGGCCGCACCAGGTAGCCCAGCGGTGCCGTGAAGGCGTGGACCAGGCGGGTGAAGGGCCACAGGGCGAAGAGGGCCATGGCGAGGAGCGCGTGGAGGCGGTAGACCGGCGGGGCCTCGGCCATGGCGGTCACGTCCGGGTTCAGGGCGAACAGGCTGCGGAACCAGACCGAGACGCCGAGCCGGTAGTCGTACGTGGCGGACGCCGTCGCGCCGGACGCCGTGGCCGTCAGGCCGGCGAGGACGACCGTGATCAGCAGGGGGTACACCACGCGGTCCCCGCGGCTGGTCGCGGCCCGGACCGCGGGGGTGCGCAGACGGCGGTACAGGAGCAGGGCGAGGCCCGCGAGCGTGGCCAGGCCCGCCGTGCCGCCCGCCAGGAGGGCGTTGGCGTGGTACAGCTCCTCGCTGACCCGCAGGCGTTCGGTCAGCGACTCGGGGACCAGGAGGCCGGCCACGTGGCCCGCGATCACGAACAGCAGGCCGTAGTGGAAGAGCGGGCCCGCCACGCGCAGCAGGCGGCTCTCGTGGAGCTGGCTGGAGCGGGTGGTGAAGCCGAAGCGGTCGTAGCGGTAGCGCCAGGCCGTGCCCGCCACCAGCACGGCGAGGGACAGGTAGGGCAGGACGCCCCACAGAGCGGTGTCGAGGTGCGTCATCGGCGCACTCCTTCGTCGTCCGGGCCGGGGCGCCCGGGCTGGATGGGGAAGGCGCCCAGGACGTCCAGGCCCACCGCCTCGGCCGGCGGGCCGGTACGGGCCAGGCGCAGGGCCTCCTCGCGGCTGGCCGGTGCCTGGCCCGGCAGGCACCGGGAGACCGCCTGGAGGAGGGCGGCGTACGGGCTGTGGTGCGCCTCCAGGGCGTAGCGCAGGACCTCGACCGCCGCGCGGTGGTCCGTCAGGAGCGCGGTGCCCGCCTCGGGGACGCGGGCGGCGAACTCCAGCATCAGCGGCAGGAAGTCGGGCAGTTCGTCGTCCGGGGGCAGCCAGCCGTGGGCGCGGTACGCCGCCTTGATCCGGGCGAGTGCGGCGCCCCGGCGGCGGGTGTCGCCGTCGGTGTAGTAGGTGAGGTAGAGGCAGCGGCGGCGGCTGCGGTCGAAGGTGGCGACGTAGCGGGCGGCCAGGTCCAGGGGCGCCTCGCGTTCCGCCAGGTCGCAGAAGGAGCGCAGGAGGGGGAACTCGGGCCCGGGGAGCCCGGCGATCGTCTCGCGGACCGTGCGCGGGCGGCGGGGCCAGTCCCCGTCGGGGTAGGCCAGCAGCAGGGACGCGGCCTGGAAGACGACCGGGGCGGTGGTGGCCGTTGCGGTACGGCTGCGGCCGCGGCTCACCGCTCGGGCTCCGTCCGCACGGTGCCGCGGGCGCGCGGGAAGAGGCCGTTCGGGCGTCCCTTCCCGTTCCAGTTCAGGAGGTTGACCCGGCCGCGCAGCGCCGACGTGCCGGTCCCGGCGGCCGGCGGCTCGTGGAAGGCGTCGGGGTCGAACCCGCCGGGACCGGGGCCGAACCCGCCGGGACCGGGGCCGGGGCCGCCGCCCGCCCCGTCCGGCATCATGCCGGGGCCGCCCTCGCCGTCCAGGCTGCAGCCCGCCCCGGTGCCGCCGGCATCGGGCACGGAGCCGGTGTAGGCGGTCGGGACGACGTACCGCTCGTCGTACTTGGCCAGCGCCAGCAGCCGGTACAGCTCCTGGATGCCCGCCTCGTCCAGTCCGACCGCCTCGGCGATCCGGGGGTCCTGCTCCTCGCCGAGGTTGACGCGCCGCATGTGCGAGCGCATCGCGGCCAGCCGGCACAGGGCGGCCTCGACCGGCCCGGGGTCGCCCGCGGTGAAGAGCTCGGCGAGGTAGCCGAGGGGGATGCGCAGCGTGTCGATCGCGCCGAAGAGGGCTGCCGGGTCCTCCCCGTCGTGGCCGCTTCCGGTGAGGGCGTCGACGACCGGGGAGAGCGGCGGGACGTACCAGACCATCGGCATGGTGCGGTACTCCGGGTGGAGCGGGAGCGCGACGCGGTACCGGGTGATCAGCGCGCGCACCGGGGAGCGGCGCGCGGCCTCCACCCAGTCGTGGGGGATGCCGGACGCCTCGGCCGCGCGGGCCACCTCGGGGTCGTCGGGGTCAAGGAAGCAGCCGAGCTGGGCCTCGTAGAGGTCGGTCTCGTCGGTGACGGAGGCGGCGGCGCCGACCTTGTCCGCGTCGTAGAGCATGACGCCGAGGTAGCGGAGCCGGCCGACGCAGGTCTCGGAGCAGACGGTGGGGTCGCCGGCCTCGATGCGCGGGTAGCAGAAGGTGCACTTCTCGGCCTTGCCGGTGGAGTGGTTGAAGTAGACCTTCTTGTACGGGCAGCCGCTGACGCACATCCGCCAGCCCCGGCAGCGGTCCTGGTCGACCAGGACGATGCCGTCCTCGACGCGCTTGTAGAGGGCGCCGGAGGGGCAGACGGCGACGCAGGACGGGTTGAGGCAGTGCTCGCAGATGCGGGGCAGGTAGAACATGAACGCCCGCTCGTAGTCGAGGCGGACCTGTTCGCTCATGCGTGCGAGCAGCGGGTCGGCGGCCAGCCGGTCGGGGCCGCCGCCGAGATCGTCGTCCCAGTTGGGGCCCCAGGTGATCGCGGTGGGGCGGCCGTCGATCTGGGAGCGGGGCGGGGCGGTGGGGATGTCGTCGCCGAGGGGGGCGGTGGTGAGGTTCTCGTAGTCGTAGGTCCAGGGCTGGTAGTAGTCGTCCAGGGTGGGGAGTTCCGGGTTGGCGAAGAGGCGGGCCAGGCGCCGGGCACGGCCGCCGCTGCGCGGGACGAGGCGCCCGCCCTTGAGCTGCCAGCCGCCCTTCCACCTGTCCTGGTCCTCGTGGCCGCGGGGGTAGCCCTGCCCGGGGCGGGTCTCGACGTTGTTGAACCAGGCGTACTCGGTGCCGGTGCGGTTGGTCCAGGTCTGTTTGCAGGTGACCGAGCAGGTGTGGCAGCCGATGCACTTGTCGAGGTTCATGACCATCGCCACCTGTGCCATGACGCGCATCAGTAGGTGACCTCCTGGGAGCGGCGCCGGACGGTGGTCACGGCGTCGCGCTGGTTGCCGGTGGGGCCGTAGTAGTTGGGGGCGAAGGAGAGCTGGCCGTAGCCGCCGATGAGGTGAGTGGGCTTGACCAGCAGCTTGGTCAGGGAGTTGTGGACGCCGCCGCGGCGGCCGTTCGCCTCCGACTTGGGCACGTTCACGAGGCGTTCCTGGACGTGGTACATGAGCACCGTGCCGTCCGGGACGCGGTGCGAGACGATCGCGCGGGCGACGACGACGCCGTGCGCGTTGACGGCCTCCACCCAGTCGTTGTCGGCGGCGCCGATCGCGTCGGCGTCGGCGGGGCTCATCCACAGGACGGGGCCGCCGCGGGCCAGGGTCTGCATCAGCAGGTTCTCCTGGTACTCGCTGTGGATGGACCACTTGGAATGCGGGGTGAGGTAGCGGACGGTCACCGCGCGGCCGTCGCCCGCCGCCGTGGGCGCGTCGCCCAGCTCGGCCAGGTTCAGCGGGGGCCGGTAGACCGGGAGTTGCTCGCCCAGTTCCGCCATCCAGTCGTGGTCGACGTAGAAGTGCTGGCGGCCGGTGAGGGTGTGCCAGGGCTTCTTGTGCTCGGTGTTGACGGTGAACGGCGAGTAGCGCCGGTCGGGTCCCTCCTTGCCGGACCACTCGAAGCTCGCCCCGACCTGTACGGGCCGTTCCTGGGTGTCGGAGAAGACCACGCGCCGTTCCGCCACCGACGCGGCCAGTTCCGCGAGCCCGGCGCCGGGGCCGACGCGGTCGGCGAGCCGGTCGAAGCCCTCGGCGGCGAGGCGGCCGTTGGTGGTGCCGGACAGGGCGAGGACCGCCTCGCAGAACTTGACGTCGGTGTCGAGCAGCGGTCGCCCCATGGCCGGTCCGGCGGGGGCGGTGCCGCAGCGGGCGGCGAGCCGGCGGGACTCCTCGTGCGGGTGGACGGTGACGCCCTTGACGGTCATGCCGTGTTCCTCGGCCAGCGGCCCGAAGGCGGCGAGCCGGTCGGCGACGGCCGTGTAGTCCCGTTCCACCAGAGTCACTTGGGGGGCGTTGCGGCCCGGCTCGATCGGGGTGCGTCCGTCGCGCCAGTCGGCGACCCGGCCGCCGGGCTGCGCCCGCTCGCCGGGGGTGTCGTGCTGGAGGGCGGTGGCGACCAGGTCGTACGCCGTGTCGAGGCGTCCGGCGGCGAGTTCGCTCAGGCGGCGGGCGAGGGTGTGGAAGATCTCGAAGTCGGTGCGGGCCTGCCACGGCGGGTTGATCGCGGGGCTGAAGGCGTGCACGAAGGGGTGCATGTCCGTGGAGGACAGGTCGTGCTTCTCGTACCAGGTGGCGGCGGGCAGCACGAGGTCGGAGAAGAGCGTCGTGGAGGTCATCCGGAAGTCGAGGCTCAGCAGCAGGTCGAGCTTGCCCTCGGGGGCCTCGTCCCGCCAGGCCACCGAGCGCGGCCGGCGTCCGGGCGGCGCCTCGTCGCTGGTGGCGCCGTCGCGGGCGCCGAGCAGGTGGCGCAGGAAGTACTCGTTGCCCTTGGCGGAGGAGCCGATGAGGTTGGCCCGCCACACCGTCAGGACGCGGGGCCAGTTGCGGGGTGCGTCGGGGTCCTCGCAGGCGAAGTCCACCTCGCCCGCACCGATCCGCTCCGCGATCCAGTCGGACGGCTCCCGGCCGCTCTCGCGGGCGCGGCGGCCGAGGTCGAGCGGGTTGGCGTCGAAGGTCGGGTACGACGGCATCCAGCCGAGCCGGGCCGACTGGGCGACCAGGTCGGCGGTGTGCAGCCCGGCGAGGGTGCCGGGCGCGGTGGGTGAGGCGAGGGCGTCGGCGGCGTGGGACTCGTACCGCCACTGGCCGGTGTGCAGGTACCAGTAGGGGGTGCCCGCCATCTGCCGCGAGGGCCGCACCCAGTCGGCGGCCGTGGACAGTTGCTGCCAGCCGGTGTACGGGCGGACCTTCTCCTGGCCGACGTAGTGCGCCCAGCCGCCGCCGTTGACGCCCTGGCAGCCGGTGAGGATGAGCAGGGAGAGGAAGGAGCGGTAGATGGTGTCGGAGTGGAACCAGTGGTTGGTGCCGGCGCCCATGACGATCATGCAGCGGCCCCGGGTCTGCTCGGCGGTGCGCGCGAACTCCCGGGCCGCGCGGACCGCCGCCCGGGCGGGGACGGACGTGATGCGCTCCTGCCAGGCCGGGGTGCAGGGCTCGTCGGCGTCGTCGTACCCGGTGGGCCACTGGCCGGCGAGTCCGGGGCGGGCGACGGCGTACTGGGCGAGCAGCAGGTCGTAGACGGTGGTGACGAGGCGCCCGCCGATCTGCCGGGCCGGTACGCCGCGCACGACGGTGGCGCCGGGTTCGTCGAAGCGGGGCAGGACGACCTGGACACCGTTGTCATGCCGCCCGTCGGTGTGCCCGTGCAGGCTGAGCAGCGGGTCGACTCCGCCGAGGTCGAGGTTCCAGCGCCCCTCGCCGCCCTTGCCCCAGCGGTCGCCGAGGGTGCCGCCCGGGACGACCACGTCGTCGGTGTCGGCGTCGATCAGCACCGGCATCCAGGCCCGCGCCTCGGCGTCGGCGTGCCGGCCGAGTCCGAGGTCGGCGGCGGTGACGAACTTGCCGGGCGTCCACCGGCCGTCCGTGTGCGCGTCGAGGGCGACGAGGAAGGGCAGGTCGGTGAAGCGCTTGACGTAGTCGGTGAAGTACGGGACCTGCCGGCGCACGAAGAACTCGGTGAGCAGCACGTGTCCCATCGCCATCGCGAGCGCCCCGTCGGTGCCGGGGTGGGGGTGCAGCCACTCGTCGGCGAACTTGGTGGCGTCCGCGTAGTCCGGAGAGACGACGACGACCTTCTGGCCCCGGTAGCGGGCCTCCGCCATCCAGTGGGCGTCGGGGGTGCGGGTGACGGGGACGTTGGAGCCCCACAGCATCAGGTAGGCCGCGTCCCACCAGTCCCCGGACTCCGGTACGTCGGTCTGGTCGCCGAAGACCTGCGGGGAGGCGATCGGCAGGTCGGCGTACCAGTCGTAGAAGGAGATCATCGGGGCGCCGATGAGGGAGTGGTAGCGGGCGCCGACCGCGTGCGAGGCCATGGACATCGCGGGGATCGGGGAGAACCCGGCGATCCGGTCGGGTCCGTACTCGGCGATGGTGTGCACCTGGGCCGCGGCGGCGATCTCCAGCGCCTCGTCCCAGTCGACCCGCACGAAGCCGCCGTGGCCGCGGGCGCGCTGGTAGCGGCGCCGCTTCTCGGGGTCGCCGGTCAGTTCGGCCCAGGCGGCCACGGGGTCGCCGCCGTTCCGGCGTTTGGCGTCCCGGTACATTTCCACGAGAACACCGCGGGCCAACGGATGGCGAACTCTGGTGGGCGAGTAGGTGTACCAGGAAAAAGAAGCGCCGCGCGGACATCCGCGCGGCTCGTACTCGGGCCGGTCGGGGCCGACGCTCGGATAGTCCGTCTGCTGGGTCTCCCAGGTGATCAGACCGTCCTTGACATACACCTTCCACGAGCACGAGCCCGTGCAGTTGACGCCGTGTGTGGAACGCACGACTTTGTCGTGTGCCCACCGCTCACGATAAGGACGGTCGTTGACGTTCTGGTCCGTGCGGTACACGGCCCTCAGATCGAGGGTGGTCGGGGCCCTCCTCAGCAGCCGGCCCGCCTTCAGAAGCCGGTCGGCGGCGTCGGCCGCGGCCTTCGCCCTGCTTCGCACCACGCTGCATCTCCTTGCGAACGCGTCGGGGCAATGCCCGCCGGAATGCGGCGGACACGCTGTGTGCCGCATTCAGCATCGCGCCGGAAAGCAGTGCAGAAACGGTATTCCTGCAGCCTTTGCGGAGGAGGGGAAGAAGGTTTTGTTCTACTTTGCCATTGTTGTCATGCGCATATTCTTGAGCTGCGCGGACTTTCGGCCAGGAAGGCCGGGGAAAGTCACCCGGCCTTCCTGGCCCCCGTGAATTGCGCGCACGTCACCCTGCCCGGCGGTGCGACTACGGGGTGGCCTTCCGGCCATAACGGTCCGCGCGCCCCGCTTTCCCGCGACGCGCCCCCGGATCAGATCGTCGCGGTGTCGATCACGAAGCGGTAGCGCACGTCGCTGTTCACGACCCGCTCGTAGGCCTCGTTGATCTCGGAGGCGGCGATCAGCTCGATCTCGGCGCCGATGCCGTGCTCCGCGCAGAAGTCCAGCATCTCCTGGGTCTCGGCGATGCCGCCGATCATGGAGCCGCTCAGGGACTTGCCGCCGCCGAGCAGCGCGAACAGGTTGAGGGAGACCGGCTCCTCGGGGGCACCGACGTTGGCCAGCGTGCCCTCCGTCTTCAGCAGCCCCAGGTAGGCGGCGAAGTCGAGCGGGGCCGAGACCGTGGAGACGATCAGGTCGAAGCTGCCGGCCAGCTCCTGGAAGGTGGCCGGGTCGCTGGTGGCGTAGTAGTGGTCGGCGCCCAGCTTCAGGCCGTCGTCCTTCTTGCGCAGGGACTGCGACAGCACGGTCACCTCGGCGCCCAGGGCGTGCGCGAGCTTGACGGCCATGTGCCCGAGGCCGCCCAGGCCGACGACGGCGACCTTCTTGCCGGGCCCCGCGTTCCAGCGCTTGAGCGGGGAGTACGTGGTGATGCCGGCGCACAGCAGGGGCGCGGCCTCGTCCAGGGAGATGCCCTCGGGGATGCCGAGGACGAAGTTCTCGTCGACGACGACCTTCTGGGAGTAGCCGCCGTAGGTGACCTCGCCGTCCCTGCCCACGGCGTTGTAGGTGCCGGTGTTGCCCTCGGCGCAGTACTGCTCCCGGCCGGCCCTGCAGTTCTCGCACTCGCGGCAGGAGTCGACCATGCAGCCGACGCCCACCCGGTCGCCGACGGCGAACTTGGTGACGCCGGGGCCGACCGCGGAGACGATGCCCGCGATCTCGTGGCCGGGGACCATCGGGAAGATGGCCTCGCCCCAGCCCTCACGGGCCTGGTGGATGTCGGAGTGGCAGATGCCGGCGAACTTGATGTCGATCAGCACGTCGTGCTCCCGCACCTCGCGCCGCTCGATGGTGGTGCGCTCCAGCGGCGCCTTGGCGGCGGGGGCTGCGTACGCGGCGACAGTGGTCATGCCGGGGTTCTCCGGGTTTCTCTTGGCGTGACTGGGTGATGCTTCCACCCTGCCTGCGACCTGCGGATTCACCCAGACCACGGCTTTGCGTACGTCCGGCGTGCGTACCACTGACGGGGACAGGCTCGTGTGCGTACGACCGGGAATACGTCCGGCGATACTGGAGGCATGGACGGACAGCTTGACCGGCGGGCCGAACTGAGCGAGTTCCTGCGCACCCGGCGGGCCCGGCTCAAGCCGCAGGACGTGGGCCTGGAGTCGTACGGACGGCAGCGCAGGGTGCCCGGGCTGCGGCGCGAGGAGCTGGCGCAGTTGGCCGGGGTGTCGGTGGCGTACTACACGCGTCTCGAACAGGGCAACGGGCAGAACGTGTCGGCGGAGGTCCTGGACGCGATCGCCCGGGCACTGCGGCTGACCGACGCGGAGCAGGCCCACCTGACGCACTTGGCGAGGCCGAAGCAGCAGCGCAGGCGGGCCGGTGCCCCGAGGGGCAAGCAGCCGGTGCGGGTGGCACTGCTCCAGCTCCTGGAGTCGATCGACACGGTGCCCGCGTACGTGTCGGGCCGCCGCTCGGAGATCCTCGCCTGGAACCGGATGGCCGCCGCCCTCTTCGGCGACTGGGGCAGGCTGCCGGCCGCCGAGCGGAACTGGGCGCGGCTGGTCTTCCTGAACCCGGACTACCGCGAGCTGTTCGTCGACTGGGACCAGAAGGCGTACGACATGGTCAGCTTCCTGCGCATGGACGCGGGCCGGCACCCGGACGACCCGCGCCTGTCCGCGCTGGTCGGCGAACTCTCCGTGAAGAGCGAGGAGTTCCGCCGCCTGTGGGCCACGCACGACGTCAAGGAGAAGAGCTACGGCGTCAAGCGGATGCGGCACCCGCTGGTCGGTGACCTGACGCTGTCCTTCGAGACGTTCCGCCTGGTCGACGACGACGAACAGGCCTTCGTCACGTACCACGCGGAGCCCGGCTCACCCTCGGCGGAGGCCCTGCGCCTGCTGGCGAGCTGGGGGACGGACGCGGCGGCTTCACTGTCGGCGTGACGCGCCCCGGCAGAGCAACGGAACAGCGCCTGCCGCCCCGCATCGGGGCGGCAGGCGCTGCGCATGGGAGGGGACGGTGACGGGTCAGACCGCCGAACCCGCCTTCCACTGGGCCCAGTCCATGTTCCAGCCGTTGAGGCCGTTGTCCGGGGCGATGGTCTTGTCGCCGGTGTTCTGGACGACGACCACGTCACCGATGATGGAGTTGTTGTAGAACCAGGCGCCCGGCGTGTTCGGGTCGTTGGCGCCCTTGGCGTCCTCCAGGCCCACGCAGCCGTGGCTGGTGTTGACGCTGCCGAAGATGCCCTTGCCCCAGTAGTTGCCGTGGATGAAGGTGCCGGAGGTGCTCAGCCGCATGGCGTGCGGCACGTCCTTGATGTCGTACTCGCCCTTGCCGTCGTCGTCGGTGAAGCCGACGGTCGAGCCGTCCATCCGGGTCTCCTTGTACTTCTCGGAGATCACCATCTGACCCTCGTAGGTCTTGTTCTCCGGGGAGCCGGCCGAGATCGGGATGGTCTTGACGGTCTTGCCGTCCTGCGTGACCCGCATCTGCTTGGTCTTCGCGTCGACGTAGGAGACCTGGTTGCGGCCGATCTTGAAGGTGACCGACTTCTGCTGGACGCCGTAGACGCCGGAGGCGCCCTCGACCCCGTCGAGGGCCAGCTTGAGGGTGACGGTCGAGCCCTCCTGCCAGTAGTCCTTGGGGCGGCAGTCCATGCGCTGGGTGGAGAACCAGTGGCAGGCGACCTCCTGGCCGCTGCTGCTGTTGACCGTGATGCCCTTCTGGACGGCGGCCTTGTCGGTGATCTGCTTGTCGAAGTTGATCGACACGGGCATTCCGACGCCGACGGTCTTGCCGTCGTCCGGGGTGAAGGTCCCGATGAAGCTGTTCTGCGGCGAGACCGTGGTGAACGAGCTGTTCTCGTGGGCGGCGCGGCCCTCGGAGTCCTGCGCGGTCGCCGAGATCTGGTACTTGGTGGCGCGCTCCAGTTGTCCGCTGGGCTTCCAGCTTGTCTTGTCGGCGGATATCTCGCCCTTGACCACGGTGCCGTCCGAGGCGGTCATCTTCACCTCGGTGAGCGTGCCCTTGGCCACGGTGACACCGGCGGAGTTGTTGATGGAGGCGTTGTCCGAGCCGCCCTTGGGCGTGATCTTGATCTGTGCCTCGGACGTCTTCTTGGCCGCCGCTTCGTCGACCTCGGCCTGCGAGGTCTTGCCGTCCCCACCCCCGGAGGTGTCGGCGTTGCTACTGGAACATGCCGTCAGCACCAGCACACCGCCGAGCAGTGCGGACGCGGCCGCCAGGCCCTTGCGCCGCTTACCGTCCGTCATCACACGCTTCTCCATCGTTGCCTATTCCCGAAACCCCGAGATGCCCCGTCAATAACTTTCAACGCTACGACCGGTTCGTCCCGTTCCACATCGCTCACGGGTGTGGGGCATACCACGTTTCGCCGCAGCGGGCGGAGGCAGTGCGGGGAGGTGTCGGTCCGTGCGCACCGTGAGACGACGAAACCCCGGACGGCGGTTGCCGTCCGGGGCCGGGATTTTCCCCACACCGCGTCAGCCGACCGTCATTTCGTCGTCCTCCGGGTCGTTCTCGCCGCCATCATCCTCGTCCAGCTCCCACTCGGGCGAGTCGGGGTCGTAGTCGATCTGCTCACTGCTCCAGGACGCCTGCCGGAGTTCGACCCCGGGCACCGCGCCGACCAGGTCGAACGGGTCCACCAGGTGCGCCAGGGCCTCGGCGGTGTCCTCCGTCACGGCCCGCTCGGAGTCGGCCCGTTCGGCGTCGGACAGGTCGGTGCCGCCGGCGAGGGCCTGCAGCGCGGCGCCGGTGACGGCCTCCTCGTCGTCGATCTCGAGGACGAGGTCGACGCGAATCCGTACAAACCGTGATGTCTCAGGAGTGCTCATGCCCGGAGCGTAAGGCCGACCGCTCCCGTGACTTTCCTGTGACCCGCGCCTTTCACTAACATCGCCCCACACGGCCAATTCGCCAGCGCCACAAGGGGATCGATATTCCGTGTCATCCGCTCGCCGTTCCTTGCTGACCGCCACCGCCGCGGGCGGCCTGCTGTGTGCCCTGTGGTTCGTCCCGTCGGCCAACGCGACCCCCGAGACTCCGGTCCTCGAATCCGCGGCTGCGACACCGTCTCCGCAGGTCACGACCCAGGCGAGAGCGGCGTCCGCGGACACCGCCGCGGACTCGGCGGCGGGCGGCGAGGGGTCGGCCCGGCTGGCCGACACCGGCAGCTTCGACAGCACGCCGTACGTCATGGGCGGCGCCCTCTGCCTCGGTCTGGGCGCCGGCTTCGTGGGCTACTCGGTCCGCCGGGAACGCCTCGGCCTCTAGCAGCACTTGACGTTCTTTTGACTCGCCCGGCCGGCCGGGGACCGGCCGGAGGGTCGTCCCGGCCGCCCGACGGGTCCCCGGACGCCCCGAGGGGGCCCGGCGTCGCGCCGGACCCCCTCCACCACGTCACCGCCGTCCGCTACCGCAGCGGCCCCGTGACCGTCTCCGCCGCCGCGACCAGGTGCCCGGCGCGCACGAAGGCGTCCGCCGCGGCGAGATCGGGCGCCAGGAAGCGGTCCGGCCCGGGACCCTCCACCCCCGCCGCCCGTACGGCGTCGATGACGGCCTGCGAGGCCGGGGCCGGGGTGAGGCCCTCACGGAGCTGGATCGCCCGGGTGGCGGCGTACAGCTCGACGGCGAGCACGCGGGCCAGGTTGCCGACGGCCGTGCGCAGCTTGCGCGCCGCCGACCAGCCCATCGACACGTGGTCCTCCTGCATGGCGGAGGACGGGATGGAGTCCGCCGAGGCCGGTACGGCGAGCCGCTTCAGCTCGCCGACCAGCGCGGCCTGCGTGTACTGGGCGATCATCAGGCCGGAGTCGACGCCCGCGTCGTCCGCGAGGAACGGCGGCAGGCCGTGGCTGCGGTTCTTGTCCAGGAGCCGGTCGGTGCGCCGCTCGGCGATGGAGCCGAGGTCGGCGACGGCGACGGCGAGGAAGTCGAGAACGTAGGCGACCGGGGCGCCGTGGAAGTTGCCGTTGGACTCCACCCGCCCGTCGGGCAGGACGACCGGGTTGTCCACCGCCGCCGCCAGCTCCCGCTCGGCCACGAGACCGGCATGGGCCATGGTGTCGCGTCCGGCGCCCGCGACCTGCGGGGCGCAGCGCACCGAGTAGGCGTCCTGGACGCGGGGGGCGTCGTCCTGGTGGTGCCCGGTCAGGCCCGAGCCCTTGAGCACGGCGGCCATGTTGGCGGCGCTGGCGGCCTGCCCCGGGTGCGGTCGGATCGCGTGCAGCTCGGGGGCGAGCACCCTGTCGGTGCCCAGCAGGGCCTCCAGCGTCAGCGCGGCGGTGATGTCGGCGGACTTGTAGAGGGTGTCGAGGTCGGCGAGGGCCATGACCAGCATGCCGAGCATGCCGTCGGTGCCGTTGAGGAGGGCGAGTCCCTCCTTCTCGCGCAGCTCGACCGGGGTGATCCCGTGCTCGGCGAGCAGCTCGCCGGCGGGGCGCACGGTGCCGTCGGGGCCCTCGGCGTCGCCCTCGCCCATGAGGGTGAGCGCGCAGTGCGACAGCGGGGCGAGGTCGCCGGAGCAGCCGAGGGAGCCGTACTCGTGCACGACCGGGGTGATCCCGGCGTTGAGCACGTCGGCCATGGTCTGCGCGACCTCGGGGCGCACGCCGGTGTGTCCGGAGCAGACGGTCTTCAGCCGCAGGAACATCAGCGCGCGGACCACCTCGCGCTCGACGCGCGGACCCATCCCGGCGGCGTGCGAGCGGACGATGTTGCGCTGGAGCTGCGCCCGCAGGTCCGGGCTGATGTGCCGGGTGGCCAGGGCACCGAAGCCGGTGCTCACGCCGTACACGGGGTCCGGCTTGGCGGCCAGCGCGTCCACGATGCCGCGGGCGGCGGCGAGGGCCGCCACCGCCTCCTCGGAAAGCTCGATCCGGGCGCCCGCGCGCGCCACGGCGAGGACGTCGGACGCGGTGACCCCGGACGTCCCCACCACCACAGTGTGCATATCCATATTCAGGAGCGTACGCAGTGAATTCGATGATGTCACGGGGCGCTACCGAGGGGGTACGTCACAGATGCACGCGGGCCGCACCCCTTACCGCACCGCCGTCACGGCGAGTGCCGCCCCCGGAACCGCCTGCGCTCCCCGTCCTCCTCCCGGGAGGGCTCGTCCGCGAGCCGTACGACGGGATCGCCGGGCCCCTCGCTCCCCGCGACCACCGGCCCGGCCGCGCGGTCCGCCTTGGCCCGGTACTGGGCGGCGTCGGCGAGGCGGAACAGACGGCGGGCGGAACGGACCGGACCGACCGGGCCCTCGGTGGACGCGACTCCGCAGGCCACGCCGTCGCCCAGCTCCAGTTCGGCCGCCCGGCGGCACAGCTCCTCCGCCGCCTTGACCACCGCGTCGACGGGCGGCCCGACCGCGAGCAGGCAGAACTCGTCCCCGCCGAGCCGCGCGGCGAGCGCCCCCGGCAGCATCGCCCCGCACAGCGACAGCACCGAGCCGAACCGCTCCAGGAGCCGGTCCCCGACGGCGTGACCGTGCGTGTCGTTCACCTGCTTGAGGCCGTTCAGGTCACAGACGACGAGGCTGACGGCGACGCCCTCCCGACGGTGCCGCTCGACGGCCTCGTCCAGCGCGGAGTCGACGGCACGGCGGTTGGCCAGCCCGGTCAGGGCGTCGGTGTACGCGAGCCGCCTGACCTCCTCCAGCCGCTCGCTCTGCGCGATCCCGGCCGCGACGACGGAGGCCAGGACGGTGGCGAAGTCGGCGTCGGCCCGTTCGAAGACCCGCTCCCCCACCGGCCGGGCCACGTACAGCTCGCCCCACGCCCGCCCGTGCAGCACGATCGGCGCGACGACGCAGCAGCCGCGGCCCCGGCGGCGCAGGGCGGCGACGCGCTGGTGGACGTATCCGGGGCGTCCGGCGGCCGGGCCCTCGGCCGTCTCGACCCAGGCGTCGGGCTCACCGCCGCCGGCCCAGCGCTCGTGCAGGAACTCGGTGATCTCCGCGAACTGGTGCACCGGATAGGACTCGTCCTCCGGGAACTCCTCCTCGCCCTCGGCCCGACGGCCGACGTTCACGAGCACCCGGAGCCGCCCCAGCTCCCGTTCCCACACCGACAGCGCGGCGAAGCTGCCCCCCAGCGCCAGGCACCCGCCCACGGCCGCCGCCCGCCACGCCTCACGCGCACTCTGCGCAGCCGCCATCCCCTGCGCAAGCCCCACCACGGCCGCGAGCCGCCTGTCGTCACCCATCACTCCAGGCTAGGGAGATTCAAGGAGAAACGTTACTCAAACGGGTCGAACCGGGCGAGTGTCGAGCGGGTCCGGCGCCTCGCCGAGGGGAGACGGCGCATACCGGCACGGCCGCGGCCCGCACCATCGGGGCCCGTGCCCCGGCGCAGGCCGCACCCGACCGCAACGGTCCGCGCCGGACGGACGGCCGGACCTCCCCGGGCCCTGCGGCGACCGGGGCCGTCCCGTCGGCTCACTCGCCCGGCCAGCGCGGCGCCCGCTTCTCGTTGAACGCCGCCACGCCCTCCGCGCGGTCCCCCGAGAACGCCACCGACCGCCACGCCGCGTCCTCGACCTCCAGGCCCGCCCGCAGGTCGAGACCGTGCCCCAGGCGCAGCGCCCGCTTGGCCGCGCGCAGGCCCACCGGCGAGTTCGCGGCCATCCGGGAGGCCAGCTCCAGCGCGTCCTCCCGGTCCCGGCCCTCGTCCGCCAACTGGTCCACGAGTCCCAGCTCGCGCGCCTCCTCGGCCGCCACCCGACGCGCCGTGAACACCAGCTCGGCCGCCCGCGCCGCCCCCACCCGGCGCGGCAGCAACTGCGTACCGCCGCCGCCCGGGATGACGCCCACCGACACCTCCGGCAGCCCCACCACGGCCGTACGGTCGGCCACGATCACGTCGCAGGACAGCGCCAGCTCGAACCCGCCGCCCAGCGCGAACCCGTGCACGGCCGCGACCGTCGGCTGCGGCAGCTCCAGCACCGCCGTGTACGCCCCCCGCGCCACCGGACGCTGGCGCAGCAGGTCGGCGTCGGAGAAGGAGTTGCGCTCCTTGAGGTCCGCCCCGACGCAGAACGCCCGCTCGTGGGTCGAGGTCAGCACCACCACGCGGACGCCCCGGTCCTCGGCCAGGGCCGCGCAGGCCGCGCTCAGGGACTGGGCCATGGCGGTCGAGACGGCGTTCATGGCCTTCGGCCGGTCGAGCGCGAGCTCCGCGACATGCCCGTCCCCGTGCCGCCGCACCAGGACGAACTCTCCGAACCGCTCCTCGCTCATGACACCCTCCGGTTAACGTCTGTTAACAAGTCGACCGCCCGATCATCGCAGGCGGGCCCGCGCGGGGGAAGACCGGACGCGCCCGCCCCCGCACCGACCCCGCCCACCCGTTCGAGTGACATACGGCCGACCGCCCCACCCGCGCCCCCGGCAGACCGTAGCGTCGCACCGCCACGCGCGGCGGGGGCGCGTGCGCACCGGGGAGTCTCAATGACGGAGTCAAGCCGCTCGCGCGACCGGCAGCTCGGGGGTGAAGACCCGATTGTCGCGCAGGAGAGCCCACAGGACGCTGGCCCGGCG
>NZ_JOGV01000026.1:0-125561 GCF_000721365.1 Streptomyces sp. NRRL F-5650
TACGGTCTCGTGGGCTCGGAGATGTGTATAAGAGACAGGTGCACACCCCTCAGTGAAAGGCCTGCCAGTGAGCACCGAAGCGTATGTGTACGACGCGATCCGCACTCCGCGCGGACGCGGCAAGGCGAACGGCGCCTTGCACGGCACCAAGCCCGTGGATCTGGTGGTGGGCCTGATCCATGAGATCCGGGCCCGTTTCCCCGGTCTGGATCCGGCGGCGGTCGACGACGTCGTGCTGGGTGTGGTCGGTCCGGTGGGGGATCAGGGTTCGGACATCGCGCGGATCGCGGCGATCGCGGCGGGGCTGCCGGACACGGTGGCGGGCGTGCAGGAGAACCGCTTCTGCGCCTCGGGTCTGGAGGCGGTGAACCTGGCCGCCGCGAAGGTCCGTTCGGGCTGGGAGGACCTGGTCCTGGCGGGCGGGGTGGAGTCCATGTCCCGCGTCCCGATGGCCTCGGACGGCGGCGCCTGGTTCAACGACCCGATGACCAACCTCGCCACCAACTTCGTGCCGCAGGGCATCGGCGCCGACCTGATCGCCACCATCGAGGGGTTCTCGCGCCGCGACGTGGACGAGTACGCCGCCCTTTCCCAGGAGCGCGCGGCCACCGCCTGGAAGGAGGGCCGCTTCGAGCGCTCCGTCGTGCCGGTGAAGGACCGCGCCGGTCTCACCGTCCTCGACCACGACGAGCACATGCGCCCCGGGACCACGGCGGACTCCCTGGCGAAGCTCAAGCCGTCCTTCGCCGACATCGGCGAGCTGGGCGGTTTCGACGCCGTGGCGCTGCAGAAGTACCACTGGGTGGAGAAGATCGACCACGTCCACCACGCTGGCAACTCCTCCGGCATCGTCGACGGCGCCTCCCTGGTCGCCGTCGGGTCCAAGGAGGTCGGGGACCGCTACGGCCTCACCCCGCGCGCCCGGATCGTCTCGGCCGCCGTCTCCGGTTCCGAGCCCACCATCATGCTCACCGGGCCCGCCCCCGCCACCCGCAAGGCGCTCGCCAAGGCCGGGCTGACCGTCGACGACATCGACCTGGTCGAGATCAACGAGGCGTTCGCGGCGGTCGTCCTGCGTTTCGTGAAGGACATGGGCCTGTCGCTGGACAGGGTCAACGTCAACGGCGGTGCCATCGCGCTCGGCCACCCGCTGGGTGCCACCGGCGCGATGATCCTCGGCACCCTCGTCGACGAACTGGAGCGCCAGGACAAGCGTTACGGCCTCGCGACCCTGTGCGTGGGCGGCGGCATGGGCATCGCCACGGTCGTCGAGCGCGTCTGACCCCCTCCCGACGGACACCACGGACACCTGGAGCACACCCTCATGAGCACCGAGCCCACCGCCATCCGCTGGGAGCAGGACGACACCGGCGTGGTCACCCTCGTCCTCGACGATCCGAACCAGTCCGCGAACACCATGAACCAGGCGTTCCGCGACTCCCTGGCGGCCGTCACCGACCGCCTGGAGGCCGAGAAGGACGCCATCCGCGGCGTCATCGTCACCTCCGCCAAGAAGACCTTCTTCGCGGGCGGCGACCTGCGCGACCTCGTCCGCGTCACGCCCGGAACCGCCCAGGACCTCTTCGACGGCGGCATGGCCGTCAAGCGGAACCTGCGCCGCATCGAGACCCTCGGCAAGCCGGTCGTCGCCGCCATGAACGGCGCGGCCCTCGGCGGCGGTTACGAGATCGCGCTCGCCTGCCACCACCGCGTCGCCCTCGACGCGCCCGGCTCCAAGATCGGCTGCCCCGAGGTCACCCTCGGCCTGCTCCCCGGGGGCGGCGGCGTCGTGCGCACCGTCCGGATGCTCGGCATCACCGACGCCCTGCTGAAGGTCCTCCTCCAGGGCACCCAGTACAACCCGCGCCGCGCCCGGGAGAACGGCCTGGTCGACGAGGTCGCCGACAGCCGCGAGGACATGCTCGCCAAGGCCCGCGCCTTCATCGACGCCCACCCGGAGTCGGCCCAGCCCTGGGACAGGCCCGGCTACCGCATCCCCGGCGGCACCCCGGCCCACCCGAAGTTCGCGGCCAACCTGCCCGCCTTCCCGGCCAACCTGCGCAAGCAGACCAACGGCGCCCCCTACCCGGCGCCGCGCAACATCATGGCCGCCGCCGTCGAGGGCGCCCAGGTCGACTTCGAGACCGCCCAGGTCGTCGAGGCCCGCTACTTCGTCGAACTGGCCGCCGGACAGACCTCGAAGAACATGATCCAGGCGTTCTTCTTCGACCTCCAGGCGGTCAACTCCGGCGCCAACCGCCCCAAGGGCGTCGAACCGAGGAAGGTCACCAAGGTGGCCGTGCTCGGCGCCGGGATGATGGGCGCGGGGATCGCCTACTCGTGCGCCCGCGCCGGCATCGAGGTCGTGCTGAAGGACGTCGCCCTGGAGTCGGCGGTCAAGGGCAAGGCGTACTCCGAGAAGCTGTGCGCGAAGGCCGTCGCGAAGGGGCGCACCAGCCAGGAGAAGGCCGACGCGCTCCTCGCCCGGATCACACCGACCGCGGAGGTGGCCGATCTCGCGGGCTGCGACGCGGTGATCGAGGCGGTGTTCGAGGACACCTCGCTCAAGCACAAGGTGTTCCAGGAGATCGAGCACGTCGTCGCCCCCGACGCCCTGCTGTGCTCCAACACCTCGACGCTGCCGATCACGGCGCTGGCCGAGGGCGTCGAGCGCCAGGCCGACTTCATCGGGCTGCACTTCTTCTCGCCCGTGGACAAGATGCCGCTGGTGGAGATCATTAAGGGGGAGCGGACCGGGGACGAGGCGCTGGCGCGCGCGTTCGACCTGGTCCGGCAGATCGGCAAGACGCCGATCGTGGTCAACGACTCGCGGGGCTTCTTCACCTCCCGGGTCATCGGCCACTTCATCAACGAGGGCGTCGCGATGGTCGGCGAGGGCATCGAGCCCGCCTCCGTGGAGCAGGCGGCGGCACAGGCGGGCTACCCGGCCAAGGTGCTGTCCCTGATGGACGAGCTGACCCTGACCCTCCCGCGCAGGATCCGCGAGGAGACGAAGCGGGCCGTGGAGGAGGCGGGCGGCACCTGGACCGCGCACCCCGCCGAGGCGGTCGTCGACCGCATGGTCGACGAGTTCGGGCGCCCCGGGCGTTCCGGCGGCGCAGGGTTCTACGAGTACGGGGACGACGGGAAGCGGGCGGGGCTGTGGCCGGGCCTGCGCGAGCACTTCACCAAGCCGGGGCACGAGATCCCCTTCCGTGACATGCAGGAACGCATGCTCTTCGCGGAGGCGCTGGACACCGTCAGGCTCCTGGAAGAGGGAGTCCTGACCTCCGTCGCCGACGCCAACATCGGCTCGATCTTCGGCATCGGTTTCCCCGGCTGGACGGGCGGTGTCCTGCAGTACATCAACGGCTACGAGGGCGGCCTGCCCGGCTTCGTCGCCCGCGCCCGCGAGCTGGCCGACCGCTACGGCGAGCGCTTCGCCCCGTCCGCGCTGCTGGTGGAGAAGGCGAAGAAGGGGGAGGTCTTCACCGACGGGCGCTGAGCCGCCGGATCACTCGTCGGAGTCCTCGCGTGCCTCCGTACCCGCGTCCGCGCCGGCCTCCTTGTCGAGCCACGCCCGCAGCTCCTCGCGCAGCGACCGCTGGAACGTGGTCAGCAACGCCTGGACCACCAGTGGGTGCATGTGGGCGGAGAGCGACCGCACGTCCGGCGCGTCGCGTTCGGCGACCGCGTCGCGCAGCAGCCGCGACAGGTCCCGCGCGGCGGCTCGGGAGTGCTCCAGGAGGGCGGTGCGGGCGGCGAGGACCGTCTCGGGGGAGAAGGGCACGTCGAGCAGTTCGACGCCGAGCCGGAGCAGCCCGGCGTCGACGCGGTAGCCGTCGCCGTCGGGCACCACGACGTCCATCGCCCCCAGCCGGTCCACCTCCTCGTCGGTGAGCGGTCGCCCCGCCCGCCTGCCCAGTTCCTCCCGGGTGACCCGCTCCACCGTCTCCGGTGCCCAGGAGGCCACCACCGCGCGGTGCAGCGCCAGGTCGTGGGCACTCAGGTCCGACGGCAGCCGCCCGAGGTACCGCTCGATGGCGGCCAGCGTCATGCCCTGGTGCTGCAACTCTTCGATGAGCGCCAGCCGGGCCACGTGCTCCCGGCCGTAGTGACCCACCCGGCGCGGGCCGAGCACCGGCGGTGGCAGCAGTCCTCTGGTGCCGTAGAAGCGGACCGTGCGCACCGTGACACCGGCCCGCGCGGCCAGCTCGTCGATCGTGAGGGCCGGCTCGCCGGTGTCGGTCGTCGTCATGTGCAGCAGTATCGCTGTCTCACCAGTGCTGTGAAACCTCTCGCGCACCGGGCGCACGCCTCGTGCCCGCGCTGTGCGGACCGTCGGTGGATCTTGTGAGAAGTCACGCTGTGTGACATGAGCCACCGCATGCCCACGCAGAGTCGTGGGAAGGTGCTGCGTTGGTCTGTGCCGCGTCAATGGGTGGTGCGGGCCCGAGACACAGGTACGGACGACTCGGGCGCACCCCGCCCGAGGGCACCAGAGAGTGGAACCACCCGTGAGCAAGGACGCCGTCGGCACGGCTCAGGCCGCCGCCCCACACCGGGCGACCGGAACCCTCCCCGCGGACGCGGGCGACGCCGGATACAGCAAGGACCTCAAGCCCCGCCACATCAACATGATCGCCATCGGCGGCGCGATCGGCACCGGCCTCTTCCTCGGCGCCGGCGGGCGCCTGCGCGACGCGGGCCCGGCGCTCGCGATCGCCTACCTCGTCTGCGGCGTCTTCGCGTTCTTCGTGGTCAGGGCCCTCGGCGAGCTGGTGCTCTACCGGCCCTCCTCCGGTTCCTTCGTCTCCTACGCGCGCGAGTTCCTCGGTGAGAAGGGCGCCTACGTCGCCGGCTGGATGTACTTCCTGAACTGGTCGACCACCGGCATCGCCGACATCACCGCGATCGCGCTGTACACGCACTACTGGAGCATGTTCACGAGCATCCCCCAATGGGTGCTCGCCCTGATCGCCCTCGCGGTGGTCCTGGCCGTGAACCTGATCTCCGTGAAGATCTTCGGCGAGATGGAGTTCTGGTTCGCGATCGTCAAGGTCGCCACCCTCGTCGGCTTCATGCTGATCGGCGTCTTCCTGCTCGCCACCCAGCACGACGTGGGCGGCCACACCCCGGGCCTCGGCATGATCACCGACCACGGCGGCTTCTTCGCGCAGGGCCTGATGCCGGTGATCGTCGTCATGCAGGGCGTGATCTTCTCCTACGCCGCCCTGGAACTGGTCGGCGTCGCCGCCGGCGAGACCGCCGAGCCGGAAAAGGTCGTCCCGCGCGCGGTCAACTCCATCATGTGGCGCGTCGCCCTGTTCTACGTCGGCTCGGTCGTCCTGCTGGCGCTGCTGCTGCCGGGCTCGCTCTACTCCGGCGACGAGAGCCCGTTCGTCACCGTCCTGTCGAAGATCGGCGTCCCGGCGGCCGGCGACGTGATGAACCTCGTCGTCCTCACCGCGGCGATGTCCTCCCTCAACTCCGGCCTGTACTCCACCGGACGCATCCTGCGCTCCATGGCGACCGCCGGGTCCGCGCCGAAGTTCACCTCCGTCATGAGCCGCAGCCAGGTCCCCTACGGCGGCATCCTGCTCACCTGCGGCGTCTGCGTCCTCGGCGTCGGGCTGAACTTCCTGGTGCCCAGCAAGGCCTTCGAGATCGTCCTGAACGTCGCCTCGCTCGGCATCATCAGCACCTGGGTGATCATCATGGTCTGCCACCTGGTCTTCGTCCGCCGGGCGCGGTCGGGGCTGGTCAGCCGTCCGCACTTCCGGCTGCCCGGCAGCCCGGTCACCGAGGTCGTCACGATCGGCTTCCTGCTGGCCGTGCTCGTCCTGATGTGGAACGACGCGGAGGTCGGCCGCAAGACCCTCTTCCTGGTCCCCGTGATCGCCGTGATGCTGGTGGCGGGCTGGTTCGGTGTCCGGCGCCGGGTGGGCGAGAACGCGGCGCGGGAGGCGGCCCGTACGGCGGAGTAGCCCGGGCCCGCGGTGCGGGCCCGGGGCACTGTCAGTGGCCGCCCGTACGGTGGCGTCATGTCGGAGATCAGGTATGTCCGGGGTGACGCCACCACACCGTCGGCGAAGGGCGTCAAGGTGATCGCCCACGTCTGCAACGACCTGGGAGGCTGGGGCAAGGGCTTCGTCCTGGCCGTCTCCCGCCGCTGGCCCGAGCCGGAGGCGGCCTACCGCGCCTGGCACCGCGACCGCGCGGCCAACGACTTCGCCCTGGGCGCCGTCCAGTTCGTCCAGGTCGAGCGGTACGTGTGGGTGGCCAACATGATCGGCCAGCACGGCATGCGCAGGGGCGGCAAGGGCGTGCCCATCCGCTACGAGGCCCTCGGCACCGCCCTCGGCCGCCTCGCCGGCAGGGCGGCCGAGCTGGACGCGTCCGTGCACATGCCCCGCATAGGCTGCGGCCTCGCCGGCGGCACGTGGTCCCGGGTGGAGCCACTGATCACCGAGCGGCTCACCGGACGCGGCGTCCCCGTGACCGTCTACGACCACGGGGACGCCGCCTGAAGCCGCCCGGGCTCAGTGCGCGTGCACGTCGTTCGTCGCGGCGATCTTCCGCCAGGAGCGGGGCTGCGCGGGTGCCTGGGAGGTCTTCGCGAGCGAGCGGGCGTGCGCCGCCGGGGCGTCCGGCTTCGACGGCTGGAACAGCCAGGTGTCGAACAGTGCGGCGAGCGGCCTGCCCGACACCTCCTCGGCGTAGCGCTGGAAGTCGGCGACGGACGCGTTGCCGTGGGCGTACTTCGCGGGCCAGCCCTTCAGGACGGTGAAGAAGGCGTCGTCCCCGATCTCGTTGCGCAGCGCCTGCACGGCCAGCGCGCCCCGGTCGTAGACGGCGGCGTCGAACTGGTTCTCCGGGCCGGGGTCGCCGGGCCGCACCGTCCAGAAGGCGTCGTCGGCCGGGTGCGAGGCGTACGTGTAGTCGGCGAGTTCCTGCGCCGTGCCCTCGCCCTCGTGCTCGGACCACAGCCACTGCGCGTACCGGGCGAAGCCCTCGTTGATCCAGATGTCCTTCCAGCCACGCACCGAGACCAGGTCGCCGTACCACTGGTGGGCCAGTTCGTGCACGACGACGGACACGTTCGACCCGTTCGCGAACTGCCGCGGGCTGTAGAACGGCCGGGTCTGCGTCTCCAGCGCGTACCCCGTGGTCGTGTTCGGCACGTAGCCGCCGAGCGCGTTGAAGGGGTACGGCCCGAAGTAGCCGCTCAGCCAGTCGGCGATCTCCCCGGTCCGCTCCACGCTGGCCCGCGCGGCGCCGTCGTTCGCGCCCAGGTCCCTGCTGTAGGCGTTGACGACGGGGATGCCGCTTTCGCTGGTGCCGGTGGTGAGGTCGAACCTCCCGATCGCCAGCGTGGCCAGGTACGTGGCCTGCGGCTTGTCCGAGCGCCAGTTCCAGCGCGTCCAGCCCAGCCGCGAACTCGTGGACTGGAGGGTGCCGTTGGAGATCGCCTGGGTGCCGTCCGGCACCTGCACGGACACGTCGTAGGTGGCCTTGTCCAGCGGGTGGTCGTTGCTCGGGAACCACCAGGCCGCGGCCTCGGGCTCGTTCGCGGCGATCCCGCCGTCCGGGGTGCGGTGCCAGCTCGTGAATCCGAACGCCTGCTTGGAGGACGGCACGCCGCTGTAGCGGACGACGACGGTGAGGGGCGCCCCCTTGTCCAGGGGCTTCTTCGGAGTGATCTCCAGTTCCTGCTCGCCCGAGGTCGTGAACGACGCCTTCGCGCCGTTGACCCGCACCTCGCCGACGTCCAGCAGGAAGTCCAGGTTGAACCGCGACAGGTCCGCGGTGGTGCGGGCCAGGATCGTCGCCGTCCCCTCCAAACGGTCCGTGGCCGGCTGGTACTTCAGACGCAGGTCGTAGTGCGAGACGTCGTATCCGCCGTTGCCGTAGGCCGGGTAGTAGGGGTCGCCGATGCCCGGAGCGCCGGGGGAGTGGGCCGCCGCCGACGCCGGGATCGCCAGCATGAGGGAGGCGGCGCCCAGTGCGCCCGGCACGATGAATCTGCGGTGCACGAAAGCTCCAAGTCGTAGGGGTACGAAGTCTGTTCGGAGCCTATTCGGCCCCGGTGTGCACTGTCGTGTCCACGGCCACTGGAATCACACGATCGTCATCCGGCCGTCATGAGCCACCCGCGGCAGCGGGCGCGCGGCGTACCGCGAAAGGGCGCCGAAACCCGACGCCGGGAGGGTGAGTTGCGCGCCATACGTGGTAGGGGCGTAGCGGACGGGTATTTTCCGCCTCACCGACTGGAAGGGGCCGCCTGTGACGCAGGACCGACCGCGTGACGAGGAAGACCATGAGAGAGGCACCCTGCCCGGTTCGGAGGCGGGCCTGCCGGGACAGGAGCACCGCCCCCGGACCGACCGCGTCGTCTTCGGCGTCACAGCCGTCCTGACCCTCGCGTTCGTCGTCTGGGGCGCCGCCGCCACGGACTCCCTGGAGAACGTCTCCAGCAGCATGCTCGGCGGCCTGCTGCACAACGGCGGCTGGGCGTTCACGCTGGCCGCCTCCGGCTTCGTGGTCTTCGCCCTCTGGCTCGCGGCCAGCCGCTACGGCCGCATCCACCTGGGCGCCGAGGGCGAGGAACCCGAGTTCCGGACCGTCTCCTGGGTCGCCATGATGTTCAGCGCGGGCATGGGCATCGGCCTGATGTTCTACGGCGTGAGCGAGCCGCTGGCGCACTACACCACACCCCCGCCCGGCACCAGCCCGGCCGACTCCGGCGACCGCATGGCGACGTCCATGGCCACCACCCTGTTCCACTGGACGCTCCACCCGTGGGCGATCTACGCCGTGGTCGGTCTCGGCATCGCCTACAGCACCTTCCGCAAGCGCCGCAGGCAGACCATAAGCGCGGTGTTCACCCCGCTCATCGGCGAGAAGCACGCCAACGGTGCCGGCGGCCGCGTCATCGACATCCTGGCCATCATCGCGACGATCTTCGGCTCCGCCGCGTCCCTCGGTCTCGGCGCGCTGCAGATCGGCTCCGGCATGGAGAAGCTCGACTGGATGGACAAGGTCAGCACCGGACTGCTCGTCGGCATCATCGCGGTGCTGACGGCGGCGTTCGTGGCCTCCGCGATCTCCGGCGTCGAGAAGGGCATCCAGTGGCTGTCCAACACGAACATGGTGCTGGCCCTGGTGCTCGCCGTCTTCGTGTTCGTCGCCGGCCCCACCATCCTCATCCTCGACCTGCTGCCGACCTCGGTCTTCGCCTACCTCGGCAACCTGCCCCAGATGGCCGGCCGCACCGAGATCAGCGGCGGCGAGGGCGTCGCGGACTGGCTGGGGAGCTGGACCGTCTTCTACTGGGCGTGGTGGATCTCCTGGACGCCCTTCGTCGGCATGTTCATCGCCCGCATCAGCCGGGGGCGGACGATCCGCCAGTTCATCGGCGGCGTCATCCTGGTGCCCAGCACGGTCAGCCTGATCTGGTTCGCGATCTTCGGCGGCTCCGCGATGCGGCTCCAGGAGCAGAAGCGGCTGGGCGACGACACGACCCCGGAGGGCCGGCTCTTCGCGGTGCTCCAGGACTACCCCGTCGCCACCGTCACCAGCCTGCTGGTGATGATCCTCGTCGGCATCTTCTTCGTCTCGGGCGCCGACGCCGCCTCCATCGTGATGGGCACGCTCTCGCAGAAGGGCGCCCTCGAACCCAGCCGCTGGGTGGTGATCGTCTGGGGCGCCGTGACCGGCGCGGTCGCGGCGATCATGCTGCTCATCGGCAGCGGCGAGGGGGACGCGCTCACCGGCCTGCAGAACCTCACGATCCTCGCGGCGGCGCCCTTCGTCGTCGTGATGGTCCTCATGTGCGTCGCCCTCATGCGCGACCTGCGCCGCGATCCGCTCATCGTGCGCGGCGAGATGGCCTCGGAAGCCGTCGAACTGGCCGTCGTCGAGGGCCACAAGCAGTACGAGGGCGACTTCGAGATCCGGATCGGCCCCGGCCCCGGCACGGACGTGGAGGGCGACCCGATCGGCAAGCACCACGAGGAGTGACCGCCGCCGGGTCCGGCCGAACGGGAGGGAGGCGTCAGGAGGCGAGCCGCGCCGCCTCCTCGGCGCACCCCCAGGCCACGGTGACGCCCGCGCCGCCGTGGCCGTAGTTGTGCACCAGCCGCCGCCCGTCCGGCAGCACCGTGCGCTCCAGCCGCACCGCGTCCCGGGCCGGGCGCAGCCCCACCCGGTGCGCGAGCACCCGCGCCCCGGCGATCTCGGGCCGCAGGGCCGCGCACCGCCGCACGATGGCCTCCGCGACCGCCGGGTCGGGCTCGGTCGACCAGGCGTCCTCCTCGGCCGTACCGCCCAGCAGGAGCCGGCCGGGCTGCGGAAGGAAGTACGTCGTCTCCCCGGAGTCCGCGTCGGCCGAGACCAGCCAGTCGTGGACCCCCGGGTTCTCCACGACGACCAGTTGCCCGCGCACCGGCCGCACGGCCGGGTCCGGCACCAGGTCCCGGGCGCCCAGGCCGGTGCAGTTGACCACGACCGGCGCGTCCGCCTCGGCCAGGTCGGACACCGCCCGGTCCTCCACCGTGCCGCCCGCGGCCACCAGCCGCCGCCGCAGCCACGGCAGGTGGGCCGACATGTCGACGAGCGGCAGCCGCGCCCACAGCCCCACCCCCGCGTACTCGCCGGCCGTCGCCGCACGCAGCCCCGGCAGCCTGGCCGACGCCCATGCGCCGACCTCCTCCGGGGTCGTCTCGCCGAGCACGCCTTCGCTCATGCGCACGCCGGTCTCCTCCGGCCGCGCCGCCAGCTCCTCGTACACGTCCAGGGAACGCAGCGCCCAGGCCTGTGCCAGCGCGACCGGCTCGATCCGGTACGGCCACCACAGACCGCCCGCCACCACCGAGGTGGTCCGCTCGACGGGCTCCCGCGTCCACAGCCGCACCCGTCGTCCCCGCTCGGCGAGGACGACGGCCGTCGTCAGCCCGATCACCCCGCCGCCGACCACGACGACTTCACCGGTCAGTTCGCCATCCAGTTCGGTTTCCACACCAGGACGTTAACCGACGGTCCCGTGCGGGGTGTGCGGGCGGCCCGGGGCGAGGGGAAGCCCGGCCGGGCGGGCCCCGGGCCCCGACTAGGATCTACGGTCTGATGACTGCCACCCTCGTCGCCAAAGACCTCGCCGCCGGCCACGGCGACCGCTCCCTGTTCACCGGGCTCGACCTCGTCGTCGCACCCGGCGACGTGATCGGCCTCGTGGGGGCCAACGGCGCCGGCAAGTCCACCCTCCTGCGGATGCTCGCCGGGCTGACCACACCGGAACGGGGCGAGCTGCGCCTGTCCCCGCCCGCCGCCACCGTCGGCCACCTCCCGCAGGAGCCGGAGCGCCGCCCCGGCGAGAGCGTCCGGGCGTTCCTGGCCCGCCGCACCGGCGTCACCGAGGCCCAGCGCGCCATGGACGAGGCCACCCAGGCCCTGGTCGACGGCGCCCCGGGAGCCGACGACGCCTACGCGACGGCCCTGGAGCGCTGGCTCGCCCTCGGCGGCGCCGACCTCGACGACCGGGCGGGTGAGACCGCCGACACGCTGGGCCTCACCGTCGACCTGGACCAGCCGATGACCTCGCTCTCCGGCGGCCAGGCCGCCCGCGCCGGTCTCGCCTCCCTCCTCCTCTCCCGCTACGACGTCTTCCTCCTCGACGAGCCGACCAACGACCTCGACCTCGACGGCCTGGACCGCCTCGAACGCTTCGTGACCGGGCTGCGCGCCGGCACCCTCGTCGTCAGCCACGACCGCGAGTTCCTCACCCGCACCGTCACCAAGGTCCTCGAACTCGACCTCGCCCAGCGGCAGATCAACCTCTACGGCGGCGGCTACGAGGCGTACCTCGAAGAACGCGCGGTGGCCCGCCGGCACGCCCGCGACGAGTACGAGGAGTACGCCGACAAGCGGGCCTCGCTCCAGGACCGGGCGCAGATGCAGCGCACCTGGATGGACAAGGGCGTCCGCAACGCCCGGCGCAAGGCGGGCAACGACAACGACAAGACCGGCCGCAAGTTCCGCAGCGAGGCCAGCGAGAAGCAGGCCGCCAAGGCCCGCCAGACCCAGCGCATGATCGAACGCCTGGAGGTCGTCGAGGAACCGCGCAAGGAGTGGGAGCTGCGCATGGAGATCGCGTCGGCCCCGCGCTCGGGCGCGGTCGTCGCCACCCTGCGCGACGCCGAGGTCAGGCGCGGCGACTTCGTGCTCGGCCCGGTCTCCCTCCAGATCGACTGGGCGGACCGGGTGGCGGTCACCGGGGCCAACGGCGCGGGCAAGTCCACGCTCCTGGGCGCCCTCCTCGGCCGCGTCCCCCTCGACGCCGGACACGCGGCCCTCGGCTCCGGGGTCCTGCTCGGCGAGGTCGACCAGGCCCGCAAGCTCTTCCACGGCCCCGAGACGCTGCTCGACGCCTTCCGCGCCTCCGTCCCGGGCACGGAACCCGCGGAGATCCGCACCCTCCTGGCCAAGTTCGCCCTCAAGGGCGACCACGTCATGCGCCCGGCGTCGACCCTCTCACCCGGCGAACGCACCAGGGCCGCCCTCGCGCTCCTCCAGGGCCGGGGCGTCAACCTCCTGGTCCTGGACGAGCCGACCAACCACCTCGACCTCCCGGCCATCGAACAACTCGAATCGGCCCTGGACGCCTACGAGGGCACCCTCCTCCTGATCACCCACGACCGCCGCATGCTGAACGCGGTGAGGACGACCCGCCGCCTGGAGGTGGCAGACGGCAGGGTGACGGAGGCGTAGCCGCAGGACCGCCCCCCCCGCTGCGGGCAGTCGTGCTGCTGGGGCGGCACGGGTGGGCGGTGGGGGCACCTCCCGCGCGAGCGAAGCCGAGCGTGGGGAGGCACCCGGCAAGCGCCGGCCTGTGTGATCCGCTCCCCGCCCCGGCGCCGAGTGCCCGGCGCCTACGCCAGCCCGGCCCGCCGCAACGCGTCCGCCATCGCCCCGTTGGACGGAGCAGGCGCCGACGAAGACCGCCCCTTGCCCCCACCGCCCGAGGCAGCCCGCTGCTGCCGCTGCCGAGGCGGCCGACCACCCCGCTCCTTCTTCGCCTCCCCCTGCGCGGCGGCCTCGTCGTCCAGCCGCAACGTCAACGAGATCCGCTTGCGCGGAATGTCGACGTCCATCACCTTCACCTTCACGATGTCCCCGGGCTTCACCACGTCCCGCGGATCCTTCACGAACGTCCGGGACATCGCAGACACGTGCACCAGCCCGTCCTGATGCACACCGACGTCCACGAACGCCCCGAACGCGGCGACGTTCGTGACGACGCCCTCCAGCACCATCCCGGACGACAGGTCGGAGATCTTCTCCACGCCCTCCTTGAAGGTGGCCGTCCTGAAGGCGGGCCGGGGGTCGCGCCCCGGCTTCTCCAGCTCGCGCAGAATGTCCGTGACCGTCGGCAGTCCGAAGGTCTCGTCCACGAACCGCTCCGGCTTCAGCGACCGCAGCACCGACGTGTTGCCGATCAGCCCGGCCACCTCCTGCCCGGCGGTCTTCACCATCCGCCGCACCACGGGGTACGCCTCGGGGTGCACACTGGACGCGTCCAGCGGGTCGTCGCCGCCCCGGATCCGCAGGAACCCCGCGCACTGCTCGTACGCCTTGGGGCCGAGCCGCGGCACCTTCTTCAGCGCGGTCCGGGAGGTGAACGGCCCGTTCGCGTCGCGGTGCGCCACGATGTTCTCGGCGAGCCCCGAGGTGATGCCGGAGACCCGGGCCAGCAGCGGCGCCGAAGCCGTGTTGACATCGACGCCCACGCCGTTCACACAGTCCTCGACCACCGCGTCCAGCGAGCGGGACAGCTTCACCTCGGACAGGTCGTGCTGGTACTGGCCGACGCCGATCGACTTCGGGTCGATCTTCACCAGCTCGGCCAGCGGGTCCTGCAGCCGCCGGGCGATCGAGACCGCGCCGCGCAGCGAGACGTCCATGTCCGGCAGCTCCTGGGAGGCGAAGGCGGAGGCGGAGTACACGGAGGCGCCCGCCTCGGACACCATCACCTTGGTGAGCTTCAACTCCGGGTGCCTGGCGATCAGTTCCCCGGCGAGCTTGTCGGTCTCCCGGGAGGCCGTGCCGTTGCCGATGGCGATCAGTTCGACCGCGTGCTCCTTGGCCAGCCGCGCCAGCTTGGCGATCGCCTCGTCCCACCGGTTGGCGGGGACGTGCGGGTGGATCACGTCCGTGGCCACGACCTTGCCGGTCGCGTCGACCACGGCGACCTTCACGCCGGTACGGAAACCGGGGTCCAGGCCGAGCGTCGCGCGGGTGCCCGCCGGGGCGGCCAGCAGCAGGTCGCGCAGGTTGGCAGCGAACACGTCGACCGCCTCGTCCTCCGCGGCGGTGCGCAGCCGCAGCCTGAGGTCGATGCCGAGGTGGACCAGGATGCGGGTGCGCCAGGCCCAGCGAACGGTGTCGACCAGCCACTTGTCGGCCGGCCGGCCGCGGTCGGCGATCCCGAACCGGCTCGCGACGATCGCCTCGTACGACGACGGGCCCTCGGTGGGCTCCTCGGGCTCCAGGACGAGGTCGAGCACGTCCTCCTTCTCGCCGCGCAGCATCGCGAGGACGCGGTGCGAGGGCAGGTCGGTGAACGGCTCCGCGAAGTCGAAGTAGTCGGCGAACTTGGCGCCCGCCTCCTCCTTGCCCTCCTTCACCCGGGCGACGAGCCGCCCGCGTCCCCACATGCGCTCGCGCAGCTCGCCGATGAGGTCGGCGTCCTCCGAGAACTTCTCCGTGAGGATCGAGCGCGCCCCGTCCAGCGCGGCCTGGGGATCGGCCACCCCCTTGCCGGGGTCGACGAACGCGGCGGCCGCGGCCGCCGGGTCCACCGACGCGTCGGCGAGCAGGCCCTCGGCCAGCGGCTCCAGACCCGCCTCGCGCGCGATCTGCGCCTTGGTCCGCCGCTTCGGCTTGAAGGGCAGGTAGATGTCCTCCAGACGCGCCTTGGTCTCCGCACCGCGGATGCGCGCCTCCAGCTCCTCGGTGAGCTTGCCCTGCTCCCGTACCGAGTCGAGGATCGCGGTGCGCCGCTCCTCCAGCTCCCGCAGGTAGCGCAGCCGTTCCTCGAGCGTGCGCAGTTGCGCGTCGTCGAGCATCTCGGTCGCTTCCTTGCGGTAGCGGGCGATGAAGGGCACCGTCGAGCCGCCGTCCAGCAGCTCGACCGCGGCCTTCACCTGCCGCTCCCGCACGCCGAGCTCGTCGGCGATCCTGCTCTCGATGGTCCCTACGCCGATGGACGTGCTGGACGCGTTGGACCCGGGTGTCGTCACGATCCCGTACCGCCTTCTCACTGAGGTTGCGCGGCAATTGTGGCAGGTGGCGACGACAATCGGGGATCAGGGCGCCGTCCGGGCCGGTCGGAACCGGTGCGCGCAGGTGCCGGGGTCAGACCCGGCGGCCCCGCGTGGCGGAGGAGGCCCCGCCGAAGAGCCGGGCCAGGGCCCGGAAGGGAAGCGTCACCACGGTGGCGACCGCGCCACCGATCTGGCGCAGTACGTCGGCGATGGCACGGAACACGAGTTGCCCCTTTCGTCGCCCGGCCGCCCAGGCCGGGAGACGTACGGGTACCTCGGTACCGGCGCCGCATGCCCGCCCGTACCCGCCGTACCGTGCCGTGCACCGCCGTACGCCGTCGCGCGAGCCCGGGCGTGTCGTCCGGCGCGTCAGCGTTTGCCGAACAGGTCCGCCGGGAAGGCCCCCGCCCCGAGTGCCGTACGCGCGAAGGCCGACGCGAGCTCCGTCAGGCGCGCCACGCCGTCGGCGCCCAGGTGGGCGTAGGGGCCCGCGTCAAGCCGGTCGGTCTCCCGCTCGATCCCCTCGCGCAGGGCCGTGCCCTCCTCGGTCAGCTCGCCCGCCGCGTCGAGCAGCCCGCGCCCACGCAGCCGGCCGACGGCCGCGTCCCACTCCTCGCGGGTCCAGCCGCGCGTGGTGAAGACCCACTTCGGTGCCAGGCCCCGGCCGGTCGCGGTGTGCGTCACCAGCGCCTCCAGGCCGTCCAGCCCCGAGGTCAGCAGCACGGCGAGGTGCCCGTCGCCGCGGTGCTCGCGCAGCAGCGTCGCCGCGTGCCAGAGCGCGAGGTGCGGTGCGTCGGGCACGGGCAGGTCGGCGTGGGCCGAGTAGAGCGGGCGGGCGCTGCGCGAACAGCCCTCGGCGGCGCGCAGCGCCAGCTCGGCCGCCTCCGCCATCTCGGGCGACGCCACGGCCTCCTCGCCCAGCAGCCGGCGCAGCGTCGCGTCCACGGCGCGCAGCCGTGCCGCCAGGACCTGCTCCGGCGAGACCTTCTCCCACACGGCGGGCACGTGCCGGGCGACGAGGTCGTGCCGGTAGTTGTAGAACGCCGCCGTCACGGCGCCGGCGCCGACCGGCCCCAGCGCGGCGGCCCGCACCGCGAAGTTGACGGCCGGGGCCTCGGTGACCCCGAGGGCGCCCAGTTCCCGGCCCAGGTCGGGGGAGAAGTAGTGCGTCGAGTGCAGGGAGTTGAGCGCGTTGTGGCAGCGGCGGCCCGCGCGTGCGTCGATCGCGGCAGTTGTCATGGCACGCACGTTACCAACCGCTCAGTACGTCCCTCGGGGCCTTGCGGTGCACGGCAGGAGAAGCAGGGCGACTCCTTCGGCACGGCAGGGTCACCGGCCCCGCCGGGCAGGGTCGCCGGCCGCGGCACCCCGGGGCGGGCACCGCGTCCAGGAGCTCCCGCGGCCGCAGCCGCCTCATCCGGAGTCGGGCCCGCTCCAGCCGAAGCGCGGCTGCCTGCGTTCCAGGAAGGCGGCGACGCCCTCCGCGGTGTCGCCGCCGGCGCGTGCCTGCGCGGCCCAGTGGGCGTCCCGGTCGGTGCGTCCGTTGGCGAACTCCTTCGCCGCGGCCTGCGTCAGCAGCGAACGGGACGCCAGTACCCGGGTGAACTCCGCGACCCGCTTGCCGAGTTCGCCCTCCGGCAGCACCTCGTCCACCAGGCCGGTGCGCAGCGCCCGCCCGGCGTCGATCAGCTCGCCGCTGAACAACAGGTACTTCGTGGTGGCGGGCCCGGTCAGCGCCACCAGCCGCCGGGTCGCGGACGCCGGGTAGACGACACCCAGCTTGGCCGGGGTCACCCCGAACAGTGCCGTCTCCTCCGCGAACCGCAGGTCGCAGGCGGCCGCCAACTGTGTCCCGCCGCCCACGCAGTGCCCCCGCACCGCCGCCAGGGTCGGCCTGGGGAACGCGGCGAGGGCCTCCTCGGCCCGAACCGCCAGCTCCTGCGCCTCCTCGGCCGACTCGCGCAGGGACGAGATGTCGGCGCCGGCGCAGAAGGTCGCGCCCTCACCGGTGAGCACGAGCGCCCGCACCCGGCGGTCGCCGGCCAGGTCGTCGAGGAGGCGGGGCAGCGCCCGCCACATCGCGGCCGTCATGGCGTTGCGCTTGGCCGGGTGGTGGACGACGACGGTGGCGACCGAGTCGGCGACCCGGTGCAGCAACTGCGGCTCCATGGACGGGATGCTATCCCTGGGCCCTTCGCTGCCGACGGCCGGCGGGGGACCCTGCGTGACAGAAACGGTCACATTTCAGACGCCGACGATCAGAAACCGCTCGATACTCGCTGACTTGTGTTCAGTCCCCGGGGGCGGCCCGTCGCGTTACCAACACTCGGGGGTGTGGTGACAATCGAGCCCAGGGGTGGCGACCGGACCATGGACGAGACCGGGCCCACCGGGCCGCTGCCGTACGAAGGCGTCTGGCGGTTCACCGCCCCCGCAGTGGACGCTTCGGTCCCGCAGGCCCGGCACGCCGTGCGCGACCTGCTGACGCGCCAGGGCGTGCCGGTCTCCGACGACGTTGCGCAGGCCCTCCTGCTGATCGTCTCGGAGCTGGTCACGAACGCGGTCCGGCACGCGGCCGTGCTCTCGCCGGTGCTCGCCGTGGAGGTCGCGGTCGGGCCCGAGTGGGTGCGGGTGGCCGTGGAGGACGACCATCCCTACCGCCCGACCGCCCTGGAGACCGACCACGGCCGTACCGGCGGGCGCGGCCTGCTGCTGGTCCGCGAGATCACCCGGGAGGCGGGCGGGGCCTGCGACGTCGCCCACACCGCGAGCGGCGGCAAGGTGATCTGGGCCGCCCTGCCGCTCAAACAGGCCCCGGGGCAGGACCTGTCGCAGTAAGGGGTACCGCCGCGGGACGCCCCGCGGCGGTAGCGCGCTCACCAGCCCGCGGACGGGCCCGTCAGCTCGCGGACGGCCGGCCGGGCCGCGTCCAGCACCGTCATGAACCACGCCGAGAAGGTGTCCTTCGCGTGCCGCTCGGTCAGCTCCGCCGGGGACACGAAGGCCGTCTCCGCCACTTCCTCCGGGTCCGGGCGCAGCTCCGCCTGCACCAGGCCGACGAAGAGGTGGTTGTACTCCTGCTCGACCAGCCCGGAGGCCGGGTCGGGGTGGTTGTAGCGCACCGTGCCCGCCTCGGCGAGCAGCGAGGGCGACACCCCCAGCTCCTCGTACGTCCGCCTGGCCGCCGCCGCGAACGGCGCCTCACCCGGGTAGGGGTGGCCGCAGCAGGTGTTGGACCACACGCCGGGGGAGTGGTACTTGCCCAGTGCCCGCTGCTGGAGCAGCAGCCGTCCCCGCTCGTCGAAGAGGAACACGGAGAAGGCGCGGTGCAACCGTCCCGGCGGCTGGTGCGCGGAGAGCTTCTCCGCGGTGCCGATCGTCACGCCGTTCTCGTCGACCAGTTCCAGCAAAATCGCGTCTGCGGTGCCGTTCGACGAGCTGGGCGTCGCGGTGGCAGGAGTGATCGGCATACCCATCCTTCACATCGGTCCTCGCGCCCCAAGTGTGCCGTACGAATCCGGCACTCTCGGCACTTCCCGGCACACCCGCATGTCCCCTGGGCACGGGCGGGGCCCCGGGAGCCGGCCGGTCGGACACCGAGCAGGGGTCCGATGGAAGATCATTCCCGGGGCCGCCCGCCCGGAACCCCCGGGTTCGCCCGGCCCCGGAGGGCATGGGGGTGAAGCGGAAGCGGAAGGGGGCGCCGCACGGAGCGTCCCGCCGCGCACGCGCCCCCGGTCCCGGACGGGTCCGCGGCCCCGGTGCGGCGCGCCGTGCCTCAGTGGCACAGCCGTGCCTCGTGCTCCGCGTGACCGCTCGGTTCGAGCTGGAAGGTGCAGTGCTCCACGTCGAAGTGGTCGCCCAGGCAGCCCTGCAGCTCGTGCAGCATCTTCTCGTGACCGATCGCGTTCAGCGCCTCGCCGTTCACCACCACGTGCGCCGACAGGACGGGCATGCCCGAGGTGATCGTCCAGGCGTGCAGGTCGTGCACGTCCTCGACGCCGTCGAGGGCCAGTATGTGGGCGCGCACCTCGGCGATGTCCACGTTCTTGGGGGCGGCCTCGAGCAGCACGTCCAGCGTCTCGCGCAGCAGCCGCACCGTACGCGGCACGATCATCAGGCCGATGACCAGCGACGCGATCGGGTCGGCGGGCTGCCAGCCGGTGGCCAGGATCACCAGCGCCGAGACGATCACCGCCAGGGAACCCAGCGCGTCCGCCGCCACCTCGAGGAAGGCGCCCCGCACGTTCAGGCTCTCCTTCTGGCCGCGCATCAGCAGCGACAGCGACACGATGTTCGCCACCAGGCCGATCGCGCCGAACACGACGGTCGGTCCGCCCGCCGTGTCGGCCGGGGTGATGAACCGGTCGATCGCCTCGTACAGGACGTAGCCGCCGACCCCCAGCAGCAGCAGACAGTTGGCCAGGGCCGCGAGGATCTCGGCCCGTGCGTAGCCGAAGGTGCGGCGGTCGCTCGGCGGGCGGCTCGCGAAGTGGACGGCCAGCAGGGCCATGCCGAGCCCCAGGGCGTCCGTCGCCATGTGCGCGGCGTCGGCGATCAGTGCGAGCGAGTCGGCGAGCAGGCCGCCGACGATCTCGACGACCATGACCGTCAGGGTGATCGCCAGCGCCACCCGCAGCCGGCCCCGGTAGGCGGCGGTCACCGTCCCGCCGGCGTGCCCCCCGTGTGCGTGCCCGTGATCGTGCCCAGCCCCCATGAGAAAGCCGCCTCCTTGTCCGCGAGGGCGTCCGGCACCCGGCGCCCGGACGACAGTCAACTACGGGTAGGGGGTATCCGGCAACGCGGCACTGAACACCGTTGTCATCTGCCCTGACCTGGGGAAACGCCATGCAGGTCAGGGCGCCGCGCGGCACCCGGAGATGCCGCGTCCGCCGAATGGGGGCGGGGTCCGCACAGGGCCGTCCTGACCCTGTGCGAACGGCCGCCGACGCTGTGCGATGTCCGCGATGCCCGGGTTGGGAACGCGGTTTGTGGGGCGGGGCCCGGATCCACGATGATGATCGCGGCGAAGGCGGGTGCAAGCGGCGTCGACCGACCGTGAAACGGGCGGTGAACGCGGCGTTCCCGGCATCCGATAACCTCTGCCGACATGCCGCCCGGGTGCCCCAGGCACGGGCGCTCCACCATGCACAGGCCCGGCGCCCAGACGCCGGCACCAGGGAGTGAGTTCGGTTGCCGACCGCCATCCTCACCGGTCAGCCGGTCCCCGGTTCGTCGATCGAGAGCGAGCTGCGGTCCCTGGGCTTCGACGTGCACCTCGCCTCCGGCACCGCCGACACCGAGACCCTGCTGGCCCGCGTCCCGGGTGAGGAACGCGTCGCCGTCGTCGACGCCCGCTTCGTGGGCCACCCGCACGCCCTGCGCCTCGGCCTCACCGACCCCCGCTTCCCGCTCGCCGCGATCCCGGGCGCCGTGACCGCGCAGCCCGCCGCCCGCCAGGCGCTGACCCGCGCGATGGCCCGCGAGAACTCCGCGGGCGGCGGCACCGCGCACGGGGGTGCCCCCGTGCGAACGAAGCCGGGCGTGAGGGAGGTGGACAGCCTCGCCGACCGGATCACCGCCGCCCTCGACGCCGACGGCGCCGGCGTGCACCGCCCCGAGCTCGGCAGCCTCGTCGCCGCCGTCCCCGCCGACCCGCAGGCCCGCAACGAGGCGCGGCAGGCCGTCGCCGCCGTCGACGACGAGGCCGTACGCCTGAAGTCGGCCGTCAAGGCCCGCGACGGCTTCGTCACCACCTTCTTCATCAGCCCCTACTCCCGCTACATCGCCCGCTGGTGCGCGCGCCGCGGCCTGACCCCCAACCAGGTCACCACCGCCTCGCTGATCACCGCGCTCATAGCGGCCGGCTGCGCCGCCACCGGCACCCGAGGCGGCTTCGTCGCCGCCGGTGTGCTGCTCATCGCCTCGTTCGTCCTGGACTGCACCGACGGGCAGCTCGCCCGCTACTCGCTCCAGTACTCCACCCTCGGCGCCTGGCTCGACGCCACCTTCGACCGCGCCAAGGAGTACGCCTACTACGCCGGACTCGCGCTCGGCGCGGCCCGCGGCGGCGACGACGTGTGGGCCCTCGCCCTCGGCGCGATGATCCTCCAGACCTGTCGGCACGTCGTGGACTTCTCCTTCAACGAGGCCAACCACGACGCCACCGCCAACACCAGCCCCACCGCGGCCCTCTCCGACAAGCTCGACAGCGTCGGCTGGACGGTCTGGCTGCGCCGCATGATCGTGCTGCCGATCGGCGAACGCTGGGCCATGATCGCCGTCCTGACCGCGCTCACCACGCCCCGGATCACCTTCTACGCGCTGCTCATCGGCTGCGCGTTCTCCGCGACGTACACCACCGCCGGGCGCGTCCTGCGGTCGCTGACCCGCAAGGCCACGCGGACCGACCGGGCCGCCAAGGCGCTCGCCGACCTCGCCGACTCCGGGCCGCTCGCCGAGGCGGCCGCCGGGGCGCTGCGCCCCGCCGCCCGCCGGCTGCCCGGCTTCGCCGTCCCCGCCGTCGCCCTCCTCGGCGGCGCAGCCGTCGCCACCACGGCCGCGCTCACCGGCTTCGGCGGCCCGTGGCCCCTCGTCGCCGCGATCGTCTACGTACTGACCTCCGCCCTCGCCGTCGCCCGCCCCCTCAAGGGCGCCCTCGACTGGCTCGTCCCGCCCTTCTTCCGCGCTGCCGAGTACCTCACCGTCCTGTTCCTGGCCGCCAAGGCCGACGTGAACGGGGCCCTTCCGGCGGCTTTCGGGCTGGTGGCCGCGGTCGCCTACCATCACTACGACACGGTCTACCGCATCCGCGGCGACGCGGGCGCGCCGCCGCGGTGGCTGGTGCGGACCGCCGGGGGGCACGAGGGCCGCACGCTGGTGATCTGCGTGCTGGCCGCGCTGCTCACCGCCCCACAGTTCAAGCTCGCGCTCACGGTCCTCGCCGTGGCCGTGGCACTCGTGGTGCTCGTCGAGAGCATCCGCTTCTGGGTCGCCGCCCACAAGGTCGGCGCACCCGCCGTACACGACGAAGGAGAACCCGCATGATCGGCCTCGTGCTGGCGGCCGGCGCCGGACGCCGTCTGCGCCCCTACACCGACACCCTGCCCAAGGCACTGGTCCCGGTCGGCCCCGAGGGCGCGGAGGACAGCATCACGGTGCTCGACCTGACGCTGGCCAACTTCGCCGAGGTCGGTCTGACGGAGGTCGGGGTCATCGTCGGCTACCGCAAGGAGGCCGTGTACGACCGCAAGGAGGAGCTGGAGCAGAAGTACGGCGTCAAGCTCACCCTCATCGACAACGACAAGGCCGAGGAGTGGAACAACGCCTACTCCCTGTGGTGCGGCCGTGACGCCCTCAAGGACGGCGTGATCCTCGCCAACGGCGACACCGTCCACCCGGTCTCCGTCGAGAAGACCCTGCTCGCCGCCCGCGGCGACGGCAAGAAGATCATCCTCGCCCTCGACACGGTGAAGAACCTCGCCGAGGAGGAGATGAAGGTCGTCGTCGACCCCGACAAGGGCGTCCAGCGCATCACCAAGCTCATGGACCCGGCCGAGGCGACCGGCGAGTACATCGGCGTCACCCTCATCGAGGGCGAGGCCGCCGCCGACCTGGCCGACGCGCTGAAGGCCACCTTCGAGCGCGACCCGCAGCTGTACTACGAGGACGGCTACCAGGAGCTCGTCAACCGCGGCTTCAAGGTCGACGTGGCGCCGATCGGCGACGTCAAGTGGGTCGAGATCGACAACCACGACGACCTCGCCAAGGGCAGGGAGATCGCGTGCCAGTACTGACGAGGCTCATCCCGTCGCCGGTCGTCGTGGACATCCGCGCGGGTGCCCTCGACGACCTGGGGTGCGTGCTCGCCGACGAACGCATCTCCCACTCGGGCAAGCTCGCCGTGGCCGTCAGCGGCGGCTCCGGTGCCAAGCTGCGCGAGCGCGTCGCCCCGTCCCTGCCCGGCGCCGACTGGTTCGAGGTCGGCGGCGGCACGCTGGACGACGCGATCAAGCTGGCCGGCGCCATGAAGGGCGGCCACTACGACGCGGTCGTCGGGCTCGGCGGTGGCAAGATCATCGACTGCGCCAAGTTCGCGGCGGCGCGCATCGGCCTCCCGCTGGTCGCCGTGCCGACCAACCTCGCGCACGACGGCCTGTGCTCCCCGGTCGCCACCCTCGACAACGACGCGGGCCGCGGCTCCTACGGCGTGCCGAACCCGATCGCCGTCGTCATCGACCTGGACGTCGTGCGCGCCGCCCCGGCCCGCTTCGTGCGCGCCGGCATCGGCGACGCCGTCTCCAACGTCTCGGCGATCGCCGACTGGGAGCTGGCCAACCGCGTCAAGGGCGAGCGGATCGACGGACTGGCCGCCGCGATGGCCCGCCAGGCCGGCGAGGCCGTGCTCCGCCACCCCGGCGGCATCGGCGACAACGACTTCCTCCAGGTGCTGGCCGAGGCACTGGTCCTCACCGGCATCGCCATGTCGGTCTCCGGCGACTCACGGCCCGCCTCCGGCGCCTGCCACGAGATCAACCACGCCTTCGACCTGCTCTTCCCCACCCGCGCCGCCGCCCACGGCGAGCAGTGCGGTCTGGGCGCGGCCTTCGCGATGTACCTGCGCGGGGCCCACGAGGAGTCCGCCCAGATGGCCGAGGTCCTGCGCCGCCACGGGCTGCCGGTGCTGCCCGAGGAGATCGGGTTCACGCCCGAGGAGTTCTTCCGGGCCGTGGAGTTCGCCCCCCGGACCCGGCCCGGCCGCTACACGATCCTCGAGCACCTCGACCTCAAAACCGACCAGATCAAGGACCTGTACGCCGACTATGTCAAGGCCATCGGTAGCTGAACTACGCCCGGTCGTCCATCCCGCGGGGGTCAAGGACCGGCGCAGCGGTGAGCACTGGGCGGGACGCCTCTACATGCGCGAGGTCTCGCTGCGGATCGACCGCTACCTGGTGAACACCAGGATCACGCCCAACCAGCTCACGTACCTGATGACCGTCTGCGGCGTGCTCGCCGCCCCGGCGCTGCTCGTGCCGGGCGTCTGGGGCGCGGTGCTCGGCGTGGTCGCGGTCCAGCTGTACCTGCTGCTGGACTGCGTCGACGGCGAGATCGCGCGCTGGAAGAAGCAGTACTCGCTCGGCGGCGTCTACCTGGACCGGGTCGGCGCCTACCTGACCGACGCCGCGGTCCTGGTCGGCCTCGGTCTGCGCGCCGCCGACATCTGGGGCACCGGACGCATCGACTGGCTGTGGGCCTTCCTGGGCACCCTGGCCGCGCTCGGCGCCATCCTGATCAAGGCCGAGACCGACCTGGTGGGCGTCGCCCGCCACCAGGCCGGGATGGAGCCCGTGAAGGAGGCCGCCTCCGAGATCCGCTCCTCCGGCATGGCGCTGGCCCGCCGGGCCGCCGGGGCGCTCAAGTTCCACCGGCTGATCCTCGGCATCGAGGCGTCCCTGCTGATCCTCGTCCTCGCGATCGTCGACCAGGCGCGCGGCGACCTGTTCTTCACCCGCCTCGGCACCGCCGTACTCGCCGGCATCGCGCTGCTGCAGACGCTGCTGCACCTGGTGTCCGTCCTCGCCTCCAGCAGGCTGAAGTGAGCGCGCCCATGAAGGTCGGCGCCGTCGTCATCACGATGGGCAACCGCCCCGAGGAACTGCGCGCCCTGCTCGACTCCGTCGCCAAGCAGGACGGCGACCCGGTCGAGGTCGTCGTGGTCGGCAACGGCGCCCCCGTGCCGGAGGTGCCCGAGGGCGTGCGCACCGTCGAACTGCCCGAGAACCTGGGCATCCCCGGCGGCCGCAACGTCGGCATCGAAGCCTTCGGTCCCGGCGGCAGCGACGTCGACATCCTGCTCTTCCTCGACGACGACGGGCTGCTCGCCCGCACCGACACCGCCGAGCTGTGCCGCCGGGCCTTCGCCGCCGACGACGAACTGGGCATCATCAGCTTCCGCATCGCCGACCCGGACACCGGCGAGACCCAGCGCCGGCACGTCCCCAGGCTGCGCGCCTCCGACCCGATGCGCTCCTCCCGGGTCACCACCTTCCTCGGCGGCGCCAACGCGGTGCGCACCCGGGTCCTGGGCCAGGTCGGCGGGCTGCCGGACGCGTTCTTCTACGCCCACGAGGAGACCGACCTGGCCTGGCGCGCCCTCGACGCGGGCTGGATGATCGACTACCGGTCCGACATGGTCCTGAACCACCCCACCACCGCGCCCTCGCGGCACGCGGTCTACCACCGCATGGTGGCCCGCAACCGCGTCTGGCTCGCCCGCCGCAACCTCCCCGCCCTCCTGGTCCCGGTCTACCTGGGCGTCTGGATGGCCCTCACCCTGCTGCGCCGCCCGTCCCGGCCCGCCCTGAAGGCATGGTTCGGCGGCTTCCGCGAGGGCTGGGCCACCCCGTGCGGCCCCCGGCGGCCCATGCGGTGGCGTACGGTGTGGCGGCTGACCCGGCTGGGCCGGCCCCCGGTGATCTGACAAGCTCGTACCGAGAGCGTTCCGGCCCCGACCGGGGCCACCAGGTCCACGCAGGCCCGCGCGGCCGAGCACTTCCGAAGACGAAAGTTTCCACCAGTGAGTGAGACAACGCACGACGGCACGGTCGCCATGACCAGGCCCGTGTCGCCCGACGAAGGCCTCACACCGGCCCGGCTCGCCGCCAAGTACGGGCTGTCCGTGAGCGGTGCCAGGCCTTCCCTCGTGGAGTACGTCCGGCAGCTCTGGGGGCGGCGGCACTTCATCCTCGCCTTCTCCCAGGCGAAGCTGACCGCCCAGTACAGCCAGGCCAAGCTCGGCCAGATCTGGCAGGTGGCCACCCCGCTGCTGAACGCGTTCGTCTACTTCGCGATCTTCGGTCTGATCCTCAAGGCGGGCCGCGGCATGCCCAAGGAGGTGTACATCCCCTTCCTGGTGACGGGTGTGTTCGTCTTCACCTTCACCCAGTCCTCCGCGATGGCTGGCGTGCGCGCCATCTCCGGCAACCTCGGGCTGGTGCGGGCCCTGCACTTCCCGCGCGCCTCGCTGCCCATCTCGTTCGCGCTCCAGCAGCTCCAGCAACTGCTCGCCTCGATGATCGTCATGTTCGCGGTCGTCATCGGCTTCGGCAGCTACCCCTCGCTGTCCTGGCTGCTGGTCCTGCCGGCGCTCGTCCTGCAGTTCCTGTTCAACGTGGGCCTGGCGCTCATCGTGGCCCGCATGGGGGCCAAGACCCCGGACCTGGCCCAGTTGATGCCGTTCATCATGCGGACGTGGATGTACGCCTCGGGCGTCATGTTCTCCATCCCGATCATGCTGAAGGACAGCCCGGGGTGGGTCTCCGACCTGCTCCAGTGGAACCCGGCCGCCGTCTACATGGACCTGATCCGCTTCGCGCTGATCGACGGGTACGGCTCCGAGAACCTGCCGCCGCACGTGTGGGCGGTCGCCCTCGGCTGGGCCGTGGTCCTCGCCGTGGGCGGCTTCGTGTACTTCTGGAAGGCGGAGGAGAGGTACGGCCGTGGCTGAGCAGCAGCAGGACCAGCGGGTGCCGACAGTCATCGCGGACGAACTGCACATCGTCTACCGCGTCAACGGCGCCAGGACCGGCAAGGGCAGCGCCACCGCCGCGCTCAGCCGCATCCTCCGGCGCGGCGAGGAGCGGGGCGTGCGCAAGGTGCACGCCGTGCGCGGCGTCTCCTTCACCGCCTACCGGGGCGAGGCCATCGGCCTGATCGGCTCCAACGGCTCCGGCAAGTCGACGCTGCTGCGGGCCATCGCCGGCCTGCTGCCCGCCGAGCGCGGCAAGGTCTACACCGACGGCCAGCCCTCCCTGCTCGGTGTGAACGCGGCCCTGATGAACGACCTGACCGGCGAGCGGAACGTCATCCTCGGCGGCCTGGCCATGGGCATGTCCCGCGAGCAGATCAAGGCGCGCTACCAGGACATCGTCGACTTCTCCGGCATCAACGAGAAGGGCGACTTCATCACCCTGCCGATGCGCACCTACTCCTCCGGCATGGCCGCCAGGCTGCGCTTCTCCATCGCCGCCGCCAAGGACCACGACGTCCTGATGATCGACGAGGCGCTGGCCACCGGCGACCGCAAGTTCCAGACCCGTTCCGAGGAGCGGATCCGGGAGCTGAAGAAGGAGGCCGGCACCGTCTTCCTGGTCAGCCACAACAACAAGTCCATCCGCGACACCTGCAACCGGGTCCTGTGGCTGGAGCGCGGCGAGCTGCGCATGGACGGCCCGACCGACGAGGTGCTCAAGGAGTACGAGAAGTTCACGGGCAAGTAGTGCGACACGCCGGTGCCGCGCCGGACCCCTTGCGGCGCGGCCCCGGCTCTGCAAAGGAAACGTCAACTCCTGGCGTTCGCAGGAATCTTGAAGCCGAACGGTGTGTTGTGGTGGTGGCCCGTGCACCCCGACGGACGTCCGTGAGTTGTACAACGTAAGCTGTACCGGTCCCGAAACGCTGCACATGGGGCGATAATGCCCGACACCCTCGAGCGGGCCTGCGGCGCGGGTGGCGAGGCGGCGTGTCCGAAATAGTGTGTATTGAGTCGGCAGTGTAGAACGGGAGATGTGACGGCAATGGCTACGGAAACTCCCCGGCTCCCCGAAGCGTGCGCCGTCCCCGCCCAGGGCAGCCCGCGATGACGGCGACCGAGGCGGCGTACGCCGTCGACCCGGAGCAGGGGACCCTCGCCAAGGCCGCCGACGAGAACTTCCCCGTCGCCCCCTTCTTCCTGCCCCGCGCCTGGCGCACCGATCTCATGGCCGTGTACGGCTTCGCCCGCCTGGTCGACGACATCGGCGACGGCGACCTGGCCCCCGGCGGCGCCGACGCCCGCATCCTCGGCGTCCCCGCGGACCGCGCCGACGACCGGCCGGCGATGCTGGACGCCTTCGAGGAGGACCTGCGCAGGGTCTTCGACGGCACCCCCCGCCACCCGCTGCTGCGCCGCCTGGTGCCCACCGTGCGCCGTCGCTCGCTGACCCCCGAGCCCTTCCTCGGGCTGATCGCCGCCAACCGCCAGGACCAGCTCGTCGCACGGTACGAGACCTACGACGACCTCCTCGCCTACTGCGAGCTGTCCGCCAACCCGGTCGGCCGGCTCGTCCTCGCCGTCACCGGCACCTCGACCCCCGAGCGGATCCGCCGCTCCGACGAGATCTGCACCGCCCTGCAGATCGTCGAGCACCTCCAGGACGTCGCCGAGGACCTCGGCCGGGACCGGATCTACCTGCCCGCCGAGGACATGAAACGTTTCCACGTCCGGGAGAGCGACCTCGCCGCCCCCACCGCGAACGCGTCCGTGCGCGCCCTGATCGCCTACGAGGCGGCCCGCGCCCGGGACCTGCTGAATGAAGGAGCCCCCCTGGTGGGTAGCGTCCACGGCAGGCTGCGACTGCTGCTGGCGGGGTTCGTGGCCGGCGGAAGGGCCGCGCTGCGCGCGATCGCCGCCGCCCAGCACGACGTACTTCCCGGCCCGCCCAGGCCGGGCAAGGTCCACTTGCTGCGCGAGGCGGGACTGGTCCTGCGAGGAGAGGGGTGATCGGGACCGTGGAGTCAGCGAACATGCCGGCACCGGTGCTCGCCGCCTACAGCTACTGCGAGGCCGTCACCGGTCAGCAGGCACGCAACTTCGCCTACGGCATCCGCCTGCTGCCCACGCCCAAGCGGCGGGCGATGTCCGCGCTGTACGCGTTCTCGCGCCGCGTCGACGACATCGGCGACGGGGCGCTGCCGGGCGAGGTCAAGGCCGCCCGGCTGGACGAGACCCGGGCCGTGCTCGCCCGGGTCCAGGACGGCGCGGTCGAGGAGGACGACACCGACCCCGTCGCCGTCGCCCTCGCCGACGCCGCCAGGAGGTTCCCGATCCCGCTCGGCGGCCTCGACGAACTGATCGACGGCGTCCAGATGGACCTGCGCGGCGAGACCTACGAGACCTGGGACGACCTGAAGGTCTACTGCCGCTGCGTGGCGGGCGCCATCGGACGCCTCTCGCTCGGCGTCTTCGGCACCGAACCGGGGGCGCGCGGCGCCGAGCGCGCGCCCGAGTACGCCGACACGCTCGGGCTCGCGCTGCAGCTCACCAACATCCTGCGCGACGTCCGGGAGGACGCCGAGGGCGGACGCACCTACCTGCCCGCCGACGACCTCGCCAAGTTCGGCTGCTCGGCCGGGTTCGACGGGCCGACGCCCCCCGAGGGCTCCGACTTCGCCGGTCTCGTGCACTTCGAGGTACGCCGGGCCCGCGCCCTCTTCGCGGAGGGCTACCGGCTGCTGCCCATGCTCGACCGGCGCAGCGGCGCCTGCGTGGCCGCCATGGCCGGCATCTACCGCCGCCTCCTCGACCGCATCGAGCGCGATCCGGAGGCCGTGCTGCGCGGCCGGGTCTCCCTGCCCGGACGCGAGAAGGCGTACGTCGCCGTGCGCGGACTGTCCGGACTCGACGCCCGCCACGTCACCCGGCGGGCCGTCAGGAGGCGCGCCTGATGGACACAGCGGGCACACTCGACACCCAGGACCCGTGCGAAACGATCGGCGGACAGCAGGGGGCAACCCTCCGGTGGCGGTCGGCGTCCCTGACTGAGACGGTCAGCCGTACGCCGTTCAAACACCACGGCGGCCGGACAGGGAAGGGCGCACCATGACGCAGGGCAACGGCACGCGCGACGGCAGAGTGCTCGCGGACGTCCCGGCCTCCGGGCCCGGCAGGCATGCCGTCGTGGTCGGCGGCGGACTGGCGGGGGTCACCACCGCGCTCGCGCTCGCCGACGCCGGCGTGCGCGTCACCCTGCTCGAGGGGCGCCCCCGCCTCGGCGGACTCGCCTTCTCCTTCCAGCGCGGCGACCTCACCGTCGACAACGGCCAGCACGTGTTCCTGCGCTGCTGCACCGCCTACCGGTGGTTCCTCGACCGGATCGGCGGCGCCGCGCTCGCACCGGTGCAGGAACGTCTCGACGTGCCCGTGGTCGACCTGGACAGGGCCGAGGGCAACCGGCTCGGCAGACTGCGGCGCGACGCGCTGCCCGTGCCCCTGCACCTGGGGCGCAGCCTGGCGGTCTACCCGCACCTCTCCCTCGCCGAGCGCGCCTCGGTGGGGCGTGCCGCGCTCGCGCTCAAGGGACTCGACCCGGCCGACCCGGCCCTGGACACGCAGGACTTCGGTAGCTGGCTGGCCGCGCACGGTCAGTCGGCGCGTGCCGTCGAGGCCCTGTGGGACCTGGTCGGGGTCGCCACCCTCAACGCGGTCGCGGGCGACGCCTCCCTGGGGCTCGCCGCGATGGTGTTCAAGACCGGTCTGCTGTCCGACCCGGGAGCGGCCGACATCGGCTGGGCCCGCGTCCCGCTGGGCGAACTGCACGACCGGCTGGCCCGCAAGGCGCTCGACTCCGCGGGCGTCCGTACCGAGGTCCGTACACGCGTCACCTCCGTCTTTGTAAACGAGAACGGCGGCTGGAGCGTTCAGGTTCCCGGCGAGACACTCGAAGCGGACGCCGTCGTCCTCGCCGTACCCCAGCGCGAGGCCCACGACCTGCTGCCGGAGGGTGCACTGGACGCCCCGGAGAATCTTCTGCGGATCGGCACCGCCCCGATCCTCAACATCCACGTGGTCTACGACCGCAAGGTGCTCGCCGCGCCCTTCCTCACGGCCCTCGGCACCCCGGTCCAGTGGGTGTTCGACCGTACCGGGGCCTCCGGGCTGAAGGAGGGTCAGTACCTGGCGCTGTCCCAGTCGACCGCGCAGAACGAGATCGACGAGCCCGTGGCCGCGTTGCGCGCACGGTACCTGCCCGAGCTGGAGCGGCTGCTGCCGCGCACCCGGGGCGCCGAGGTGAAGGACTTCTTCGTGACCCGGGAGCGCACCGCGACCTTCGCCCCCGCCCCCGGCGTCGGCCGCCTCAGGCCCGGCGCCCGCACCAAGGCACCCGGCCTCTACCTGGCCGGAGCGTGGACCGCCACCGGGTGGCCCGCGACCATGGAGAGTGCGGTTCGCAGCGGTGTCGGGGCGGCGGCCGCCGCGCTCGGCGCCCTGGGCCGGTCCCGCGGCCTCCTCCCCGACTTCGAGGAGGCCGCGTGAAAGCCGATCCGCGCGGGACCGACTCCCGCACTCCCGGCACCGCAACTGGAGGAAAGACTGTGCCCACTGTGCCCCCGGCCCCGGCGGCCGACCGACGGACCACGGTGGACGTGACCGCGCTTCTGGAGCGCGGCCGGACCCTGGCCACGCCGGTCCTGCGGGCGGCGGTCGACCGACTGGCCCCTCCCATGGACACCGTCGCCGCCTACCACTTCGGCTGGATCGACGCCCAGGGCAACCCCGCGGACGGCGACGGCGGCAAGGCCGTACGCCCCGCGCTCGCCGTGCTCTCCGCCGAGGTCACCGGCGCCGCGCCCGAGGCCGGCGTGCCCGGCGCGGTGGCCGTGGAACTGGTGCACAACTTCTCGCTCCTGCACGACGACCTGATGGACGGCGACGAGCAGCGCCGCCACCGCGACACCGTCTGGAAGGTGCACGGCCCCGCCCAGGCCATCCTGGTCGGCGACGCCCTGTTCGCGCTGGCCAACGAGGTACTCCTGGAGCTGGGCAGCGTCGAGGCCGGCCGCGCCACCCGCCGGCTGACCAAGGCCAGCCGCTCCCTGATCGACGGTCAGGCCCAGGACATCTCCTACGAGCACCGCGACCGCGTCAGCGTCGAGGAGTGCCTGGAGATGGAGGGCAACAAGACCGGAGCCCTGCTCGCCTGCGCCAGCTCCGTCGGCGCGGTGCTCGGCGGCGCCGACGAGCACACCGCCGACACGCTCGAGAAGTACGGTTACCACCTGGGCCTCGCCTTCCAGGCCGTCGACGACCTGCTGGGCATCTGGGGCGACCCGGACTCCACCGGCAAGCAGACCTGGAGCGACCTGCGCCAGCGCAAGAAGTCGCTGCCGGTCGTCGCGGCCCTCGCGGCCGGCGGGCCCGCCTCCGAGCGGCTCGGCGAGATCCTCGCCGCCGACGCCAAGGCCAGTGACTTCGCGAACTTCTCCGAGGAGGAGTTCGCGGCCCGTGCCGCCCTCATCGAGGAAGCGGGCGGGCGGGAGTGGACCGCCGACGAGGCGCGTCGTCAGCACACCATCGCCATCGAAGCCCTCGACGCCGTCGACATGCCCGACCGGGTGCGGGAGATGTTCACGGCGCTCGCGGACTTCGTCGTCGTACGAAAGAGATGATCATTATCGGTCGAATAGCCCTCGCGTAGTCGCCGGCCGGTGTCGTGGAGACACGAGCACCGGCCGACGGCGGACCCAGCAGACGCACCACATGCACACTGCACGAAGGGGAAGCCATGACAGCGACGACCGACGGAAGCACCGGGGCCTCCCTGCGGCCCCTGGCAGCCTCGGCCAGCGACACCGACAGCACGATCCCCGCCGCGGCGGCCGGGGTACCAGAAGCCGCCGCCCGCGCCACCCGGCGTGCCACCGACTTCCTGCTCGCCCAGCAGGACGCCGAGGGCTGGTGGAAGGGCGACCTCGAGACGAACGTCACCATGGACGCCGAGGACCTGCTCCTGCGTCAGTTCCTGGGCATCCAGGACGAGGAGACCACCCGCGCCGCCGCCCTGTTCATCCGGGGCGAGCAGCGCGAGGACGGCACCTGGGCCACCTTCTACGGCGGCCCCGGCGAACTGTCCACCACCATCGAGGCCTACGTCGCCCTCCGCCTGGCCGGCGACGCGCCCGACGCCCCGCACATGGCGCGGGCCTCCGAGTGGATCCGCTCCCGCGGCGGCATCGCCTCCTCCCGGGTCTTCACCCGGATCTGGCTGGCTCTGTTCGGCTGGTGGAAGTGGGAGGACCTGCCCGAACTCCCGCCGGAGCTCATCTACTTCCCGCCCTGGGTCCCGCTCAACATCTACGACTTCGGCTGCTGGGCCCGGCAGACCATCGTGCCGCTCACCATCGTCTCCGCGAAGCGGCCGGTGCGTCCCGCGCCGTTCCCGCTGGACGAACTGCACACCGACCCGGCCCGCCCCAACCCGGCGCGCCCCCTGGCCCCGGTGGCGAGCTGGGACGGTGCCTTCCAGCGCATCGACAAGGCCCTGCACGCCTACCGCAGGGTCGCACCGCGCCGGCTGCGCAAGGCCGCGATGAACACCGCCGCCCGCTGGATCATCGAGCGGCAGGAGAACGACGGCTGCTGGGGCGGCATCCAGCCCCCGGCCGTGTACTCGGTCATCGCCCTCTACCTGCTCGGCTACGACCTCGAACACCCGGTGATGCGCGCGGGCCTGGAGTCCCTGGACCGGTTCGCCGTGTGGCGCGAGGACGGGGCCCGGATGATCGAGGCCTGCCAGTCCCCGGTGTGGGACACCTGCCTGGCCACCATCGCGCTGGCCGACGCGGGCGTGCCCGAGGACCACCCGCAGCTCGTGAAGGCGGCCGACTGGATGCTCGGCGAGCAGATCGTGCGCCCGGGCGACTGGTCGGTGAAGCGGCCCGGACTCCCGCCCGGCGGCTGGGCGTTCGAGTTCCACAACGACAACTACCCCGACATCGACGACACCGCCGAGGTGGTCCTCGCACTGCGCCGGGTCAAGCACCACGACCCGGAACGGGTGGAGAAGGCCATCGGCCGCGGGGTGCGCTGGAACCTCGGCATGCAGTCCAAGAACGGCGCCTGGGGCGCGTTCGACGTCGACAACACCAGCCCCTTCCCCAATCGGCTGCCGTTCTGCGACTTCGGCGAGGTCATCGACCCGCCCTCGGCCGACGTCACCGCGCACGTCGTGGAGATGCTCGCCGTCGAGGGCCTCACCCACGACCCGCGCACCCGCCGGGGCGTCCAGTGGCTGCTGGACGCGCAGGAGGCGGACGGCTCGTGGTTCGGCCGCTGGGGCGTCAACTACGTCTACGGCACCGGGTCCGTGATCCCCGCGCTGACCGCCGCCGGGCTGCCCACCTCCCACCCCGCCGTCCGGCGCGCGGTGCGCTGGCTGGAGTCGGTCCAGAACGAGGACGGCGGCTGGGGCGAGGACCTGCGCTCCTACCGGTACGCCCGGGAGTGGAGCGGGCGGGGCGCCTCGACGGCCTCGCAGACCGGCTGGGCGCTGATGGCCCTGCTGGCGGCGGGGGAGCGGGAGTCCAAGGCCGTGCGGCGCGGCGTCGCGTGGCTCGCGGCCACCCAGCGCGAGGACGGCTCCTGGGACGAGCCCTACTTCACGGGCACCGGCTTCCCGTGGGACTTCTCCATCAACTACCACCTCTACCGCCAGGTCTTCCCGCTCACCGCACTCGGCCGGTACGTCCACGGCGACCCCTTCGCCAAGAAGGCGGCCGGGGCCGCCCGGACCGAGTCCGCCGCGGCCGAGGTGAAGGGCGCCTGATGACCCCGCGGACCGGCCCGTCCCCGCTGCTGATCGCCTGCGCGCTCGGCATCGAGCACCTCGCCCTGCGCACCGGCGACCGCGCCGGCGCGGGCGGGCCGGTCACCGTCCTGCGCACCGGCATGGGGCCGAAGGCGGCCGAGCGCTCGGTCGCCCGGGTCCTGGCCGACCCGGCCCTCGGCGGCGCCGCCGTGCTCGCCACCGGCTTCTGCGCGGGACTCGCCCCCGGCATGCACCCCGGCGACCTGGTCGTCGCCGAGGAGACCCGGGACCCGCGCTCCACGGTCGCCTGCGTCGCGACCGACCGGCTCGTCAAGGAACTCGGGCGAGCCGTTCCCGGGCGCACCGTCCACACCGGGCCGCTGACCGGCTCGGACCACGTCGTCCGCGGCCCCGAACGCGCCGACCTGCTCGCGACCGGCGCGATCGCCGTGGACATGGAGTCCGCGGCCACGCTCCTGAGCGCCGTCCGGACGGGCCCGCGTCCGGTTGCGGCCGTCCGGGTGGTCGTGGACGCTCCAGAACACGAACTCGTCCGGATCGGCACCGTACGCGGTGGAATATCGGCTTTCCGCGTGCTCCGATCCGTTCTTCCCGCATTTTTCGAATGGCACCGTTCTTTGTTGCTACCCCGGAGGTGAGCCCAGATGGCCATGCCGCTGCGCCAGTCCATCAAGGTCGCTACATACCTGGCCGAACAGAAGATTCGCCGACGGGACAAGTTCCCGCTCATCGTGGAACTGGAGCCGCTCTTCGCCTGCAACCTGAAGTGCGAGGGGTGCGGCAAGATCCAGCACCCCGCCGGTGTGCTCAAGCAGCGCATGCCGGTCGCGCAGGCCGTGGGGGCGGTGCTCGAATCGGGTGCGCCGATGGTCTCCATCGCCGGCGGCGAGCCGCTGATGCACCCGCAGATCGACGAGATCGTGCGGCAGTTGGTGGCCAAGCGCAAGTACGTCTTCCTCTGCACCAACGCGCTGCTCATGCGCAAGAAGATGGACAAGTTCAAGCCCTCTCCGTACTTCGCCTTCGCCGTGCACATCGACGGGCTGCGCGAGCGGCACGACGAGTCCGTGGCCAAGGAGGGCGTGTTCGACGAGGCCGTGGAGGCCATCAAGGAGGCCAAGCGGCGCGGCTTCCGGGTCACCACCAACTCGACCTTCTTCAACACCGACACCCCGCAGACCATCGTCGAGGTGCTCGACTTCCTCAACGACGACCTCAAGGTCGACGAGATGATGATCTCGCCCGCCTACGCCTACGAGAAGGCGCCCGACCAGGAGCACTTCCTGGGGGTGGAGCAGACCCGCGAGCTGTTCCGCAAGGCATTCTCCGGCGGCAACCGCGCCCGCTGGCGGCTCAACCACTCCCCGCTGTTCCTCGACTTCCTCGAGGGCAAGGTCGACTTCCCCTGCACCGCGTGGGCGATCCCCAACTACTCCCTCTTCGGCTGGCAGCGCCCCTGCTACCTGATGAGCGACGGTTACGTTCCGACGTACCGGGAGCTGATCGAGAAGACCGACTGGGACAAGTACGGCCGCGGCAAGGACCCGCGCTGCGACAACTGCATGGCGCACTGCGGCTACGAGCCCACCGCCGTCCTGGCCACCATGGGCTCGCTCAAGGAGTCCCTGCGCGCCATGCGCGAGACCGTCTCCTCGAACCGGGAGTGAGGTCATGACCGCCATCCCCTTGGGACTTCCCGGGGTACCGGTCCGGCCGATCGCCGAGCGGCGCGTGTCGCGGCGGATCCAGGTCGGGCCGGTGGCGGTCGGGGGCGGGGCCCCGGTGTCGGTGCAGTCGATGACGACCACCCGCACGTCCGACATCGGTGCCACGCTCCAGCAGATCGCCGAACTGACGGCCGCCGGCTGCCAGATCGTCCGTGTGGCCTGCCCCACCCAGGACGACGCCGACGCGCTGCCCGTCATCGCCAGGAAGTCGCAGATCCCGGTGATCGCCGACATCCACTTCCAGCCGAAGTACGTCTTCGCCGCCATCGAGGCGGGCTGCGCGGCGGTGCGCGTGAACCCGGGCAACATCAAGAAGTTCGACGACCAGGTCAGAGAGATCGCCAAGGCGGCCCGCGACCACGGCACCCCGATCCGCATCGGCGTGAACGCCGGTTCCCTGGACCGCCGCCTGCTCCAGAAGTACGGCAGGGCCACCCCCGAGGCGCTGGCGGAGTCCGCCCTGTGGGAGGCGTCGCTCTTCGAGGAGCACGACTTCCGGGACATCAAGATCTCGGTCAAGCACAACGAGACACGATCCGGGTCTCGCTGAGCGCCCCGCCCGTGGAGGAGATCAAGGTCGGCATCCAGATCCTCCAGTCGCTGGGGCTGAGGGAGCGCCGGCTGGAGATCGTGTCCTGCCCGTCCTGCGGCCGCGCCCAGGTCGACGTCTACAAGCTGGCCGAGGAGGTCACCGCCGGTCTGGAGGGCATGGAGGTCCCGCTGCGCGTCGCCGTCATGGGCTGTGTGGTGAACGGCCCCGGCGAGGCCCGTGAGGCGGACCTCGGCGTGGCCTCCGGCAACGGCAAGGGGCAGATCTTCGTCAAGGGCGAGGTCGTCAGGACCGTTCCCGAGTCGAAGATCGTGGAGACCCTCATCGAGGAGGCGATGAGGATCGCGGAGCAGAGGGAGAAGGACGGCGCCTCGGGGGCGCCGGCCGTCACCGTGAGCTGAAACGCGGACCGAAGGGGGCCCGAGCGTGACGATTCTGGAGAACATCCGGGGACCACGCGACCTGAAGGCGCTGTCCGAGGCGGAACTCGGTGAACTGTCCGGCGAGATACGTGACTTCCTGGTGCACGCGGTCGCCCGCACCGGCGGTCACCTCGGACCCAACCTCGGCGTGGTGGAGCTCACCGTCGCCCTGCACCGGGTCTTCGAGTCGCCGGACGACCGCATCCTGTGGGACACCGGCCACCAGAGCTACGTGCACAAACTGCTGACGGGGCGTCAGGACTTCTCCAAGCTGCGCAGCAAGGGCGGCCTGTCCGGCTACCCCTCGCGCGAGGAGTCCGAGCACGACGTCATCGAGAACAGCCACGCCTCCACCGTCCTCGGCTGGGCCGACGGCCTCGCCAAGGCCCGCCAGGTGCAGGGGGAACGGGGCCACGTCGTCGCCGTCATCGGTGACGGCGCGCTCACCGGCGGCATGGCCTGGGAGGCGCTGAACAACATCGCGGCGGCCAGGGACCGGCCGCTGATCATCGTGGTCAACGACAACGAACGCTCGTACGCCCCGACCATCGGCGGTCTCGCCAACCACCTGGCGACGCTGCGCACCACCGACGGCTACGAGCGGGCCCTGGCCTGGGGCAAGGACGTGCTCCAGCGCACACCCCTGGTCGGCCACACCGTCTACGAGGCCCTGCACGGCGCCAAGAAGGGCTTCAAGGACGCCTTCGCCCCGCAGGGGCTCTTCGAAGACCTGGGGCTGAAGTACCTCGGCCCGATCGACGGGCACGACATCGGCGCCGTCGAGTCGGCGCTGCGCCGCGCCAAGCGCTTCCACGGGCCGGTCCTGGTGCACTGCCTCACCGAGAAGGGCCGCGGCTACGAACCAGCGTTGCGCGACGAGGAGGACCACTTCCACACGGTCGGCGTGATGGACCCGCTCACCTGCGAGCCGCTGAGCCCCGCGGGCGGTCCGTCCTGGACCTCCGTCTTCGGCGAGGAGATCGTACGGATCGGCGAGGAGCGCGAGGACGTGGTCGCGATCACCGCGGCCATGCTGCACCCGGTCGGACTGGCCCCCTTCGCCGAACGGTTCCCCGACCGCGTGTGGGACGTCGGCATCGCCGAGCAACACGCCGCCGTGTCCGCCGCCGGCCTCGCCACCGGCGGCCTGCACCCGGTCGTCGCCGTCTACGCCACCTTCCTCAACCGCGCCTTCGACCAGCTCCTCATGGACGTGGCACTGCACCGCTGCGGCGTCACCTTCGTCCTGGACCGGGCCGGTGTCACCGGCGTCGACGGGGCCTCGCACAACGGCATGTGGGACATGTCCGTCCTCCAGGTCGTCCCCGGGCTGCGCATCGCCGCGCCCCGCGACGCCGGCCAACTGCGCGCCCAACTGCGCGAGGCGGTCGCCGTGGACGACGCGCCGACGCTGCTGCGGTTCCCGAAGGAGTCCGTCGGCCCCGCCGTACCCGCCGTCGACCGGATCGGCGGCCTGGACGTCCTGCACGCCGGGGACCGGCCCGAGGTGCTGCTCGTGGCCGTGGGCGTCATGGCGTCCGTCTGCCTCGGAGCCGCCGAACTCCTCGAGGCCCGCGGCATCGGCTGCACCGTCGTCGACCCGCGCTGGGTCAAGCCCGTCGACCCGGCGCTCGCCCCGCTCGCGGCCCGGCACCGCCTGGTCGCCGTCGTCGAGGACAACAGCCGCGCCGCCGGGGTCGGTTCCGCGGTGGCGCTGGCGCTGGGGGACGCCGAGGTCGACGTCCCCGTGCGCCGCTTCGGCATCCCCGAGCAGTTCCTCGCGCACGCCAAACGCGCCGAGGTGCTCGCGGACATCGGCCTCACCCCGGTCGACGTCGCCGGCCGGATCAGCGCGAGCCTCGCCCTCGCCGAACCGGCCGGGGAACCGGCGGCAGAACAGTCCGGCGACGGACGGAACGTCATGTCAGCGCAAGGAGACAACTGAATGACCAAGGAGTTCGACCTCGCCGCGCTCTTGGCCGAGCGCGGGGCCGAGCGGTACGAGCTGCACGCCAGGCACCTCAACCACCAACTGCCGCGCATGCTGCGCACCATCGGCTTCGACAAGGTCTACGAGCGGGCCGAGGGCGCGCACTTCTGGGACGCGGACGGCAACGACTACCTGGACATGCTCGCCGGGTTCGCGGTCATGGGCCTGGGCCGCCACCACCCCGTCGTCCGCAAGGCGCTGCACGACGTCCTCGACGCCTCCCTCGCCGACCTCACCCGTTTCGACTGCCCGCCGCTGCCCGGCCTGCTGGCGGAGAAACTGCTCTCCTACAGCCCCCACCTGGACCGCGTCTTCTTCGGCAACAGCGGCACCGAGGCCGTCGAGACCGCGCTGAAGTTCGCCCGCTACGCCACGGGCAGACGGCGGATCCTGTACTGCACGCACGCCTTCCACGGACTGACCACCGGCTCGCTCTCCGTCAACGGCGAGGACGGCTTCCGCAAGGGCTTCGCCCCGCTGCTGCCCGACACCGCCGTCCCCCTGGGCGACCTGGAGGCCCTGGCGCGGGAGCTGAAGAAGGGCGACGTGGCCGCGCTGATCGTGGAGCCGGTCCAGGGCAAGGGCGTGCACGAGGCCCCGCCCGGCTATCTGCGGGCCGCGCAGGAACTGCTGCACCGGCACAAGGCGCTGCTGATCGCCGACGAGGTGCAGACGGGGCTCGGCCGCACCGGGAAGTTCTACGCCTACCAGCACGACGACGGCGTCGAACCCGACCTGGTCTGTGTCGCCAAGGCACTGTCCGGCGGGTACGTGCCGGTGGGGGCCACCCTGGGCAAGGACTGGATCTTCCAGAAGGTGTACTCCTCGATGGACCGGGTCCAGGTCCACTCGGCGAGCTTCGGGTCCAACGCCCAGGCCATGGCCGCCGGGCTCGCCGTACTGTCGGTGATGGAGAACGAGGAGATCGTGGCGAACGCCGCCGCGGTGGGAGAACGGCTGAAGTCCCGCCTGGCCGCACTGGTGGACCGCTACGAACTGCTCGCCGACGTCCGGGGCCGGGGACTGATGATCGGCATCGAGTTCGGCCGGCCCAGCTCCCTGAAGCTGCGCAGCCGCTGGACCATGCTGCAGGCCGCGCGGAAGGGGCTGTTCGCGCAGATGGTGGTCGTGCCGCTGCTGCAACGGCACCGGATCCTGACCCAGGTGTCCGGCGACCACCTGGAGGTGATCAAGCTGATCCCGCCGCTGATCATCGACACCGACGACGCCGACCGGTTCGTCGACGCCTTCACGGAGGTGATGGAGGACGCGCACCACGGCGGTGGCCTGATGTGGGACTTCGGGAAGACCCTGGTCAAGCAGGCGGTGGCCAACCGCTGAGCGTGCTGCACACTCCTTTCCGCGGGGCTTTTGCCTCTGAGGCAAGGAATTTGCCCGTCGGGCAAATCTCGGGCTGAATGGAGGCATGAGCTCCTCCGAGACCGGCCCCGCCGAGGGCGCGGTCGCCGCCGTCGCGCCCCAACTGCGTGAACTGCGGCGGCGGGCCGCCCTCACCCTCGAGGCCGCGGCCCGCGCCGCGGGGCTGTCGCCCGCCCACCTCTCCCGTCTGGAGACCGGGCAGCGCCAGCCCTCGCTGCCGATGCTGCTCGCCCTCGCCCGCGTCTACGGTACGACCGTCGCCGGGCTGCTGGGCGAGACGGCCGCCGACCGGGACGCCGTCGTGCGCGCCGCGGACATGGAACCCACCGCCGCGGGCGGCTGGACGTACTACCGGGCGGGCGCGCCGGGCCGTGGCATGCAGGCCCTGCGGGTCCAGGTGCCCCACGGCTCCCAGGGCGACGTCGTGCGGGTGCACCCCGGGGAGGAGTGGCTCCACGTCCTGCGTGGGCGGCTGCGGCTGCGCCTCGGAGACACCGAGCACCGGCTCACCGCCGGGGACGGCGCCCACTTCGACTCCATGACCCCGCACCGGATCGCGGCCCAGGACCCCGACGGGGTCGAGCTGCTCTTCGTCCACACCCTGCTGCAGAGCCCGACGGCCGCGCTGTGCCTCGGCCCGACCCCTGGAGAGACGCCATGAGTGCCATCGAGGACAAGTTCCCGCGCGCCCTGTGGGTGCGGCTGGTCATCTACATCGCCCTGGGGCACGTCTTCGGCGGCTTCCTCTACCTGCTGTTCGAGGTGGGCGCCAAGTAACGCCCCGTCCGCGGGCGGGCGGCTCAGTCCACCATGCGCTCGCGCAGGCGCTCCCGGGTCCCGGGAGTGAGCCGCAGCCCTTGCTCCAGGTAGGCGTCGACGCCGCCCCAGGTCTCCTCGATCGTCTCGAAGGCCGCCGCCAGGTACTCGGCGCGCGCGTCGAAGAGGGGGCTGAGCAGCTCCATGACCTCGGGGGAGTAGGCGGAGGCGGCGGAGCTGCTGCGGTGCACCTTGTAGCGGCGGTGCGTGGCGTTGGACTTCAGGTAGTCCTCGACGATCGCGTCGCGCTCGACGCCCAGGGCGAGGAGGGTGACCGCGATCGACAGGCCCGCGCGGTCCTTGCCGGCCGCGCAGTGCATCAGCGCGGGCACGCTGTCCTCGGCGAGCGCGTGCAGGATCCGGGAGTGCTCCGCGGTGCGCTCGGTGACGATCGAACGGTAGGAGGCGATCATCCGGCGGGCGCCCTTGCCGTCGCCGAGGATCCCGTGCAGTTGGCCGAGGTCTCCGTCCCGGACCATCTTCCAGAACTCGGCCCCGTCCGCCGGGTCGCTCAGCGGAAGGTTCACATTGCGCACGCCGGGCAGCTCGACGTCCGGGCCCTCCAGCTTCTGGTCGGCCGCGTTGCGGAAGTCGAAGATCGTGTGCAGGCCCAGCGAGGCCAGGAACGCGGCGTCCTCACCGGTGGCGTGCGCCAGGTGCCCGCTGCGGAACAGCACCCCCTGCCGTACCCGCCGGCCGTCCACGGTCGGCAGTCCGCCCACGTCCCGGAAGTTGCGCACACCGCTCAGCTCGGGTTCGGTCGACGGGACCTGCTGCGTCACGGGGGCTCCTCCCACTCCGTTCCGCCGTCGCTGCTCGCCGGCGGGTGCCACTCGACGATACGGCATGACCAGTACGGGAAAGCAGCTCCGAGTGGGGCATTCCGGGCCGGTAAGCGTCGTCTGTCCGAATTGGTGTCTTGGTGGTAACTGGCCCTGAAATGGCGAAGGGTGGGCAAGAGGTGCGTGAGCAGCGTCATATCCGTGACCGTGCGTTGTCCGTCATGTTCACGTAATTGGGCCGCTTCCCAAGGGAATTCAGGGAAAGCGGTGCGGCGGAAATCGACGCAGTGTTACCGCGTTTTTCCGTAAAGGATCAATGGAAACGCCCGGTGCGCGAACCTCTCGCTTGTTTCCGCGCGTCCCGGTCCCTTACGTTCACCACCGATCCGGACGGACGCCTAATCCTGCCGCCGACCGGAGCCCGTATTCATCCACCACCCGTACACGGCAGGAGCGGGGGACCCACAGGTAGAACTGCCTGTTCCGGTTCCCGGAACGGCTTGGGGTAAAGCCGCGTTCCGGCGCGGCCGGGCATCTCCAGCCCGCACCCGACAGCTCACCTCGCAGGCGCCGGAGAGGAATTCGCCATGCCCGCGAAGGGTAAGCACCGCCGTACCAGGGCCCTGCGCCTGACCCGCACCATCGCCGTCGCCGGAACCGGCGGCGCCGCGCTCGCGCTGCCGCTGCTGGGTGCCGCCGCCGCCAACGCCGCTCCCGCGCACTCCGTTTCCGGGCAGTCCGCGCAGTCCGTTCCGGCGTCGGCCGAGAAGGCCGCCGCGAACGGCTCCGGCAAGAACTCGGATTCCCGGACGTACACCGTGAAGAGCGGTGACTACCTTTCGAAGATCGCCGACGAGCAGCACGTCGACGGCGGCTGGAAGAAGCTCTACGCGGACAACCGCGAGGCCGTCGGGTCCGACCCGTCGCTGATCCACCCCGGGCTCAAGCTCTCGATCGCCGGCAAGGCGGCCAAGTCGTCGGCGCCGTCCTCCGCGCCGTCGCAGAAGACCGCCGAGAAGCCCGCCAAGAAGCCCGCCGAGAAGACCGCCGCCGAGAAGCCGGCGGACGCCGCGACGACCTCCTCCTCCCGGTCCTCGGACACCGGCACCCAGTCCGCGGGCACCACCAGCGGCTACACCTCCCCCGTCGCGGGCGGCACCGTCGGCACCCCGTACCACCAGTCCGGCAGCATGTGGTCCAGCGGCTACCACACCGGCACCGACTTCGTCGTCCCGACCGGCACCTCGCTCAAGGCCGTCGGCGCGGGCACCGTCGTCTCGGCCGGCTGGGGCGGCGCGTACGGCAACCAGGTCGTCATCAAGCTCGCCGACGGCCACTACGCCCAGTACGCCCACCTCTCCTCGCTCTCCGTCTCCGCCGGCCAGTCGGTGACGGCGGGCCAGCAGGTCGGGCTCTCGGGTGCCACCGGCAACGTGACCGGCCCGCACCTGCACTTCGAGATCCGCACCACGCCGGACTACGGCTCGGACATCGACCCGATCGCGTTCCTGCGCTCGCACGGCGTCTCCGTCTGACGACCGGTTCCGCGCGGTCGCCGCGCCCCGAAGGCCGGACCCCGATCCCCGGGTCCGGCCTTCGGCGCACCCGCTGTGCGGCGGACCCGCCCTCCGCCGTATTCCGGAATTGACGAACACTTTAGGAGTGGCTTATCTCACCGCCCGTCAACCCTTTCCTACGGTCGCGTAGGTCACATTCCAAGGTGAATCATGGGCCGACGTGGCAGACGATTCGAAGAGTGACAGCAGAGCAGTGATCGGGTCGTACGTGGCGGTGGGGGACAGCTTCACCGAGGGCGTCGGCGACCCCGGCCCCGACGGCGCGTTCGTCGGCTGGGCCGACCGACTGGCCGTCCTGCTCGCCGACCGGCGCCCCGAGGGCGACTTCACGTACACGAACCTCGCCGTGCGCGGCAGGCTCCTCGACCAGATCGTGGCGGAACAGGTCCCGCGGGTCGAGGCCCTCGCGCCGGACCTGGTCTCGTTCGCGGCGGGCGGCAACGACATCATCCGGCCCGGCACCGACCCCGACGAGGTCGCCGAGCGGTTCGAACGGGCGGTGGCCGCACTGACCGCCGCGGCCGGCACCGTCCTGGTGACCACCGGGTTCGACACCCGCGGGGTGCCCGTCCTCAAGCACCTGCGCGGCAAGATCGCCACGTACAACGGACACGTCCGCGCCGTCGCCGACCGCTACGGCTGCCCCGTGCTGGACCTCTGGTCGCTCCGCGGCGTCCAGGACCGCAGGGCGTGGGACGCGGACCGGCTGCACCTGTCGCCGGAGGGCCACACCCGCGTGGCGCTCCGCGCCGGACAGGCACTGGGCCTGCGCGTCCCGGCCGACCCCGACCAGCCCTGGCCGCCCCTGCCGCCGCGCGGCACGCTGGACGTGCGCCGCGACGACGTGCACTGGGCGCGCGAGTACCTGGTCCCGTGGATCGGACGCCGGCTGCGCGGCGAGTCGTCGGGCGACCACGTGACGGCCAAGGGCACGCTGTCGCCGGACGACATCAAGACGCGGATCGCCTCGGTGGCCTGAGCCGGGAGCGGGTCTCCGGCGCCCGTGCGGTGTCCCCCCGACGTCGCGGGGGCGCCAGGTCCGCCCGCTCCAGGCCCAGTTCGCGGGCCAGTGCCTCGTCCGCCCACTCCTGTGCCCGGGACCGCGACACCGCGCCCGCGTACGACGTGAGCTGCACCGCCAGCCCGTCCAGCAGCGCCGTCAGGCGCAGCGCGGCGGCGTCGGGTTCGGCGCAGGAGAACTCGCCGGCCGCCGCGCCTTCCGCCATGACGGCGGCGATCGCCGCCTTCCACTGCCGGTCCAGTTCGCCCGTCACCTCCCGCAGCGCGGGTTCGCGCGGCGCCGCCGCCCAGCCCTCGATCCACAGCCGCCAGCCCTCGGCCCGGCCGGTCGGCGCGTACCACCGCACGGCCGCCCGCAACCGGCGCAGCGCCGTCGTGCGGCGGGCGAGCAGCTTGTGCAGATGGGCCAGATCTTCCTCGGCGGCGTGCCGGAACGCGGCGGCCACCAGCCGCTCCTTCGTCGAGAAGTGATAGAGCACCAGGGCGTTGCTGACCCCGAGCGCGGCGGCCACGTCGGCGATCCGCAGTGCCGCCACACCCCGCGCCGACATCAGCTCGACGGCCGCCCGCAGCAGCTCCTCGCGCCGCTCCGTCACGCTCAACCGGACTCTCCCCACGCCCGTCACCCTATACAGGCTCCCGCGCAGGCCCCCAGCGTGCGGTGACGCCCTCACGGACCGCCCCGGACCGGGAACACGGATGCGGCATCCGACGTTCGAGTGGCGTAGACCGAGACCAGCACGACGATCACCTGAAGCACTCCACCTGGAGGTACCGTGGCCGCTTTCCGTTCCCCGAGTCCCGGGTTCAGCGTGCCGCGGCCCGCAGCCTTCGGCGCGGACCCGGGGGGCGCCCGCATGGCCCGCATCCGCCGGTCGCCCCACTTCCGCGACGGCGTCTTCCAGAACCCCGGGGGCGCGGCACGGACCCGGCCCTCCGGGTCGGCCACCGAGTTCGCCAAGACCTACTTCGACAGGCAGGCCCGGCTGAGCCGGTCCGCGCGGGGCCCGATCCCGGTGCACGCCACCACGGTGGCCGACCTCGCCCGGCCGTCCGCCACGGGACTCCGGCTGACCTGGATGGGCCACTCCAGCGTGCTCGCCGAGATCGACGGGCAGCGCGTGCTGTTCGACCCGGTGTGGGGCGAGCGCTGCTCCCCGTTCCCCTTCGCCGGGCCCAAGCGTCTGCACGCGGTTCCGCTGCCCCTGGCCGCGCTCGGTCCCGTCGACGTGGTCGTCGTCTCCCACGACCACTACGACCACCTGGACATGCCGACCATCAAGGCGCTGGCCGGCACGGACACCGTCTTCGCGGTGCCCCTGGGAGTCGGCGCCCACCTCGAACACTGGGGCGTGCCCGCCGGCCGGCTGCGTGAGCTGGACTGGCACGAGTCGACCCGCGTCGGCGGCCTCACCCTCACCGCCACCCCGGCCCGGCACTTCTGCGGGCGCGGGCTGCGCAACACCCAGCACACGCTCTGGGCGTCCTGGGTCGTCGCCGGGGAGGAACACCGCGTCTACCACAGCGGCGACACCGGCTACTTCGACGGCTTCCGGGAGATCGGCGCCGCGCACGGCCCGTTCGACGCCACGATGATCCAGCTCGGGGCGTACGCCGAGTTCTGGCCGGACATCCACATGACCCCCGAGGAGGGCGTGCGCGCCCACCTCGACCTCCAGGGCGGCGCGCCCCACGGCGCCCTGCTGCCCATCCACTGGGGGACCTTCAACCTGGCGCCGCACGCGTGGGCGGAGCCGGGGGAGTGGACCAAGGACGCGGCCGAGGAGGCCGGCCAGGCGGTGGCGTTCCCACGACCGGGGGAGCCGTTCGAGCCGGCGGGCAAGCTGCCGGCGGAGGCGTGGTGGCGGACGGTGTCGGCTCCGATCGCGCACCCGTGGCGACGTCCCCGGATCGCTGAGGGCGTGGCCGGGACGAGCAAGGGGGATCTCGACCTCGCGGGGGAGCGGTGAGGCCGGTCGGGGGCGAGACGGGGGGAAACGGGGGAGACGGTGAGGCTGCTGGGTCGGCTGCCCGCTGACCCACGGCATCGTCTGCTGCGCGCCTTGGCTCGAACGCCCCCGGGTGGAGCGCGAAACGTAAGTCCACAAGGCCGGGGCCGACGTCCTGGGGCGACTTCGGAGGAGGCGTCCGCGGAGATCATCGGCTGCTGCATCGCATCTCGCTCTCAAGGAGGGCCCGGAAGGTGCGCGGGGGCCGACCGGTGAGGCGCCGGACCACGAGGGCCGCAGTACCGCCCACTGTTCGAACAGATCGGGCAGGGCCTGGTGCCGTCGTGCTCCCACCGTGCGGCGAGCCCGGCGAGGATCGGCTCCAGCTCGGACGCGGCGCGAAGACGCACTGGTCATCGCCCGCGCCGAGCCGGAAGGGCAGAGTGATGCCGTACGGGGGAAGGTCTTGCCGGGGGCGTGGATGGTGCAGCCCGTCCGGGTGCACAAGGCGGCCAGGTCGTGGTCAGTCTCGTACGAGCCGTGCTGCGGTCTGCACCCGAGCCGCTGGTGGACCTGCCGGGTCCGCTTGAGCGGCGCGGCGGCGGGACCGTCCGGAGCCGGCCACCGCCATGCCCGCTGCCCTTGGTCAGGTGTCGCGCGGCCCCGGCGGGAAGGCTCGCTTGCGAGCGACGACGACGAGGACCGCCAGGATCGTGAGGGCGAGCGCTGTCCATGCCAGGGCAGGTGCGGTGGCACCGGCGGCGAGGACCGATCCGCCGACGAGTCCGCCGCCGGCGACCGCGAGGTTGAAGACGGTGACGAACACGGACTGTGCCGCGTCGGTGTGCTCTCCCGCCCTGTCCGCGAGGGCGGTCTGCAGGACCGCGGGCGCGCCGCCGAAGCCGATTCCCCACACGGTGACGGCAACCGCGACCGGCAGCACGCCGAGTCCGGGGTTCGCCAGCGCCAGGCTCGCTGCGCCCACGAGGGCGAGCGCACCGAGCAGGGTGGCGCGCAGAGCGCGGTCGATGATCGCGCCGGTTGCCACGATGCCGACGATGGAGGCGACGCCGAACACCGCGAGACCGGTGTCCAGGCGCAGCCTGGTCCCGGCCAGTAGCGGGGCGATGTAGGTGTAGAGGATGTTGTGCGCGAGGACCCACAGCAGGGCGGCCAGCAGGACGGCCCGGATGCCGGGCAGCACGACCACGCGCCGCAGCGGCTCAGGGGTGCCGGAGAGCCGGCCGGGAACGTCCGGCACGACGGCCGCGATCCAGATCGACAGGAGTGCTGCCGCGAGGGAGATCGCGGCGATCACCCACCGCCAGTCGACCAGTGAACCCGCCAGTGTGCCGAGAGGGACGCCGACGGCCAGGGCGATCGGTTGGCCGATCCCGCTGACGGCCAGCGCGCGCCCCTGCTGCGAGGGCGCGACCAGGCGTCGGGCGTAGCCTGCGAGCACGCCCCACACGAGCGCCGCCGCGGTACCCGCGAGGAAGCGCGCTGCGAGGATGAGTGGATACCACGGCGCGACTGCGGTGACCGCGTTGAACACCAGCAACCCGAGGACCGCGACGAGCAGTACCTTCTTGCGGTTCGTTCGGCGGGTGGCGGCGACCAGCGGGACGGCCGCGACGACCGACCCGACTGCGTAGAGGCTCACGAGCTGTCCGGCGGCGGACTGCGAGACCGACAGCCCAGCGGCGAGCTGTGGCAGCAGTCCGGCCGGGATGGTCTCGGTGACGATCGCCAGGAAGCCTGCCGCCGCCAGGGCGAGCAGGGCCGCCCGCGGCAGTCGAGGGGGTGCGGTGCCGCCGGCCCGGAGAGTGGTCGTGCCGGTGGTTGCGGTCACCGGGCGGCCTCGGTGAGATCGCGGTGCCGCTGGAGGTCGGCGAGTGAGGCCCAGTCGTGTTGCCCGTGCCCGGCTTCGGTGGCTTCGGCCAGCAGTGCCGAAAGCAGGTCGGCCACCGGCAGCCGGAGCCCGGTCGCTGCGGCCTGGGACCGGGCAAGGTCGACATCCTTGCGGCCGAGGGCCGGGGTGAACCCGGCCGGGGAGTACTTCTCGGTGGCTATGAGTTCGCCGTAATTGGTATAGACCGGGCCGGGAGTGATGGTGGAGGTGAACAGCTCCACCAGGGTGCCGGCGTCGACGCCGCCGCGCTCGGCGATGCTCACCGCCTCGGACATCGACTGGATCGCCGAGGCGATCAGCACCTGCCCGGCGACCTTGACGACGTTCGCCTGCGGAGGTTCGGTTCCGACCGGCCAGATCCGCGCGCTGATCGCTTCGAGCATCGGCCGAACTCGCTCGACGGCGTCAGGCGCTCCGGCGGTGACGAGGTTGAGTTTCGCGGCCTCGGCGACGGGCACGCCGCCGAACATCGGCGAGGCCACGTACCGGACGCCCTCGTCGGTGTGGTGTCCGGCGGCCTCCTGGGCCAGCGACGGGCTGATCGTCGCAAGGTTCACGTGCACAGCCCCTGCAGGGGCTGCGGTGAGTGCGCCGCTGTCGAGGAACACCTCGCGAACGGCCCGGTCGTCGGCGAGCACCGAGAAGACCACTGGAGAGCTGAGCGCTTCCCTCAGGTCCGTGGCCTCGGTCACGCCGGCGGCGACGAGCGGAGCGAGCCGGGAGCGGTCCCGATTCCACGCCGCTGCGCGATACCCGGCCGTCACGAGGTTCCGGGCGATCGCCGCTCCCATCCTGCCGGTGCCGACCACTGTCACGTCCGCCATCACATCAACCTCCTCGAAGGAACCTGTTGAACCGGTTCCAACATACATCAGGAACCGGGCTGGAACCGTCTAAGGTGGTTCCATGACCTCGTCCGCCGAACAGAGCCGCCCGCCCGGCACCGCCGACGCTCCGGCGTTCCGGCTCGACAACGACCAGCTCGCCTTCCGCTTCACGGCGACCCTGAGCGACCGCTACGGCAGTTCTGTCGAGCGATTGCCGGACGCCCGCCGTCTCGACGACTGGCTCGCCGCCAACGCGCTGACGATCGGCCCTGAGCTCGCCACCGCGGCCGACCTCGGGCTGGCGCTCCGACTGCGCGAGGCCATCCACCGGGCAGGGTCGGCGATCGCCCAGGGAGCCTCGCCCGAGGACGTCGACCGGGAACTGATCAACCGGGTCGCGGGGGAGGAGCGCGCGTTCCCGGAGCTCACTCCGGACGGCCTGCGTTGGCACGCTCCGCCGGGCAGTCACGTCCGTGGCGCGCTCGGCCTCGTCGCCCGGGACGCGATCACCGTCCTCGGAGGGGAGCGCCGCGCGCACGTGAAAACCTGCGAGAGTCCGGAGTGCCGCGGACTCTACGTCGACACGAGCCAGGCGCAGAACCGGCGGTGGTGCTCCATGAGCATCTGCGGCAACCGCGCGAAGAAGGCGACGTTCCGCGCTGCCCGACGGGCAGCGCCGGCGGGTTGAGACCGACGCCGGCCGGAGAGCGAACTGCCCCGCCGGGCACGGATGTGCGCGCGGCCGCCGATGCCGGACGTCGTGGGCGGTGGGGGGGGAACGTCGCAACGAGCAGCCGCTGCGGGGCCGGTGCTGGGAGGGGGCACGGCCCCGCCATCGCCTCGACGCCGGGGCTGTTCACTCGCCTTCGGTGACGCGTCGCGAGGCCGAGGCGTCCCCATCCTGGCCGACCGCGTCCACCCGGGCGCCGGCCCTTGGGCCACCACCGGACGCAGGCGGCCGTCCGGCGCCGGACACTAGTATCCCGGCATGGTGGAACCCTCGCGTCCACAACAGGGCGGTGGCAGCCGTGTGTTCACCGTCTGGTGGAGACGGCCGTACACACGAGGGCGAAGGCGGCTCCTCATCGGCACGGGGGCTGTTCTGGCCGCGGTCGCCACGACGCTCGCCCTCGGTTCCGGGCCCGAGCCCGGTGAGCACGCGCCGACTGTGGTGTGCTCCGACACCGACAACACCAGCCTGACCGCGGACGTGGACGCGGACGGGCGGCTGGACGAGATCCACGACCCGGACCGCTCGGGAAAGGGTTCCGTCCTCTTCAGCCGGGCCGACGACCGTGTCGAGGTCGGTGTCGACGACGCTCTCGGCGTATGGCAGAAGGCCCGGGGCCTGCTCACGTCGGACCTGGAGACCAGGGGCACGTTCGGCGACTTCGACGGCGACGGCTATCTCGATCTGGCGCTGTTCCGCAGTCAGGAGGACACCGGGGACAGCCCCCGCGCCAACCTGCTCGTGCACGAGGTGCGCTACGGACCGCTCGCCCGGGACCTCAGCGGCAGCCGGAGCGGCACCATCCGCGTTCGGGTCTCGTTCTTCGTCGCCGCGGTGCGTGCGACCGACGAGGACCAGGACGGGCGCGCCGAGCTGCACGTGTTCCAGTCTGCCGGAGACGGAGGATACGTGGAGTACATCGGCCGTCAGAAGGACGGCGGCGTGACCCTGCGCGAAGCCGGCACCGGCTACTTCGGCCAGGGTGACTGGGATGAACTCCAGCCGGGATGGAGCGACTTCGGGACCTGCGTGTACACCGGCCCCGAGAGCACGCCGTCGGTCCGGAGAGAGCCGTCGGATGCCACGCCGCCATCAGGAGCGGAGCGATGACGACGGGTGCCACGCGGTGACCGAGGGGCCGATCACCGCATCGGCGGTCGGTCCCGCGCCCCGCGATCGGCACGGTGACCACGAGAACGCTCACTGCGGTCGCCGGACGGACTCCGACTCTGCCGGGCCGTGGCCGAGCGGATGTCGCGGGAACTGGTCGAGGCCGGGGCAACGCCGAGGAGCGGCGCGGAGCTGAAGTGGGCGTTTTCGGTCAACATGTGTTTCCATTGCGCCGCTCCGAGATCATCCGCGGCCCGGTCCGCCGAGGGAAAACCACATCGGCGGTCGGCTGTCGCGACCATGGAAAGAACGCGCATGAGAACCACCAGGCGTGCCACGCCCACAGCCGCGCCGACCGGCACCGTCCAGCCCCCGGCCGTGGTGGGCCGGTGATCGCCGTGGCGGCGGCCCTCGCCGAGATCGTCCTGATCCTGGTGCACCGCGTACGTGCCGCAACGGAGCCCGGGTCGCACACGCCGTGGCGCGGCATGGCCGTCGGGCTCTTGGGGTGCCTGATCGGCTGGCTCGTGGTCGGGCGGCCGGAGACGGCCTGGAGCGACCTCTCCCTGACGCTGGTCTTCGGGGTGGTCGTCGCCTCCGAAGCCGCTCACGCCGCCCGCACCCTGTCCGGGCGGAGCTGGACGTGGTGGGGCGCCGCTCTCCTCAGCGGCGCGGCGGCGGCCACCTGGCTGCTGCCGGACCCTCTGCCGTTCGGCTGAGCACTGGACGCCGCGCGCCCCGACGATCCGCTGACCGTCGTCTGCACCTCCCGGCGCCATCGGGGCGTGCCAGGGCATGGTCCTGGCCCACGGCCAGGTGATGCCCAATGCCCCGGCGCTGAGGCCGTGCTGGAGCTGCCGCCGCACGTGAAACACATCTGCTGTCTGCCGTTCGGTCAGGTGGGGCTCGCGCATGGGTGACTGGCCGTCAGGGTCACGCACGGTGACCGGATTCGATCGAGTCCGACTGATTCTCCATCGTTCCCGAACGGTTATGTATCCGGCTTATCGGGCTGTCGTACGAGGCCTCATACCAGAGCGGGACGTTGGCCGGGGGACTTTGGCAACTGCCCACCGCACATGAGGGGTGGGCGACTACTGTCAGTGTCCGTCGGGCGACGTAGGGCCGACCCACCAGTACACGGACCAGTACGAGGACACCGATGTCTCACCTCCGCGCACCGGGCGCGCGCGCAGACCGCCGCGAGGGCGGGCGGCACGGCCGGCCGGCCCCACGCACCACCGCAGCGCCGGCCGAGACGCACATACGGCCCCAACTCCTGCGGCTCGCCGTCCTGCCGCCGGTCGCGGTCGCGCTCAGCGCCTGTGCCGTCGTCCTGTTCACCGTCCGGTCCACCGGCGCCCGGCCCGGCCCCGTCCTGTGGGGCGTGCTCGCCGGGGCGGTCTCGGTGACCCTCGCGGCCGTCGTCATCGCCGCCGTCGCCGCCGACCGCGCCGCCCGGTCCGTGCACGACCGAGTCGGTGCCCTGCGCCGCGGCACCGCACGCCAGGAGGGCGAACTGCGAGCCGTCGTCGAGGCGTTGCGCCGCGGCGAGGCCCCCTCCCCGCGCGCCCCACGCGCCGCGCCGCCGCAGGACGCCGACGACTTCGAACTGCTCGCCGCCGACCTCGCCCGGGCCCACGACGGCGCCGTCACCGCCGTGGTCCACGCCGCCCAGCTCTCGAGCCAGGCGGGCAGCGAACAGAAGCTGGAGGTCTTCGTCAACCTCGCCCGGCGCCTGCAGTCCCTCGTGCACCGGGAGATCTCCATCCTGGACGAGCTGGAGAACGAGATCGAGGACCCCGACCTCCTCAAGGGCCTCTTCCACGTCGACCACCTCGCCACCCGCATCCGCCGCCACGCGGAGAACCTCGCCGTGCTGGGCGGCGCGGTCTCCCGCCGCCAGTGGAGCAACCCGGTCGACATGACCGAGGTGCTGCGCTCGGCCATCGCCGAGGTCGAGCAGTACTCCCGGGTCCGGCTGGTCCCGCCGGTCGACGGCACCCTGCGCGGCCACGCCGTCGCCGACGTCATCCACCTGCTGGCCGAACTCGTCGAGAACGCCACCCTGTTCTCCGCCCCGCAGACCCAGGTGCTGATGCGCGCCGGACTCGTCACCTCGGGCCTCGCCGTCGAGGTCGAGGACCGCGGGCTCGGCATGCCCGTCGGCGAGCAGGACCGGATGAACGCCCTGCTCGCGGACCCCGACCAGGTCAACGTCGCCCGCCTGCTGGCGGACGGGCGCATCGGACTGTTCGTCGTCTCCCAGCTCGCCAAGCGGCACGGGATCACGGTGCGGCTGCAGACCAACATCTACGGCGGGGTCCAGGCCGTCCTGGTCCTCCCGCAGGCGCTGCTGGGCACGGAGCCGGACGCGCTGTCCGGGGACGCGGCCCGGCCGGCGGAGGGCGTCGGGGTCGAGCCGGTGCCCCTGCCGGCACCCCGGCAGCAGTTGCGGGCCGTGGCTCCCGCGGGGCCGCCGGAGGGCGCGTACCCACCCGCCCCGGCCGCACCGACGCCCGCCGCTCCCGCACCGACGCCCGCCGCTCCCGCTGCCGCTCCCGTCCCGGCGGCCGCTGTGGAGCCCGCTCCCGCGCCCGGGCCCGCTCCCGCTCCAGGAATGACCGAGCCGGTGCGGGTGCGCAGGGCCGACGGCGAACCCGTGCCGCTGCTGCCCGTGCGCGGCACACACCGGAACCGGCCCACCCCGGCCGCGGCCGTGCCCGGCGTGCGGCCCGAGGACCGGGGTGCCGTCGCCGAACACACGGCCACTCCGCCCGTACCGCGGCACAGCGTGGTGCGGGGCACCATGGGCAAGCCCCAACTGCCGCGCCGCCGCGCCCAGGAGCACATCGCCCCCCAGTTGCGCGGTGGTCCCGCGCCCCGCCAGGAAGCCGAGCAGTACACCGGGCACGACCCGGGACTGATGGCGGCCTTCCAGCGCGGCATCGGCCTCGCCGAGGCCCAGCAGCACGCCGAGGCATCGTCCCCGGCCCCGACCCACGGCACCCCGGGCGTACCGGCCGAATGACCGTCCCCGCGACCGCCGCCACGACCACCGCCACGAGCCCCACCGCTACCCCCGCCCTCACCCCCACCCGAACGACCCGCGCTCCCGCAGACCTTCGTACCCCAAGGAGTCGATCCACCATGGCGAGCGATGCGCCGACCGGCCACGTGTCCGACCTCGACTGGCTGATGAGCGGCCTCGTCCAGCGCGTACCGCACACCAGCAGCGCGGTGCTGCTGTCCGCCGACGGACTGGTGAAATCCGTCCACGGCCTCGACCCCGACAGCGCCGACCACATGGCGGCCCTGGCCTCCGGCCTGTACTCCCTCGGCCGCAGCGCCGGCGTCCGCTTCGGCGACGGCGGGGACGTGCGGCAGGTCGTCGTCGAACTCGACTCGACCCTGCTCTTCGTCACCACCGCCGGCTCCGGCACCTGCCTCGCCGTGCTGGCCGGCCGCGAGGCCGACGCGGCCGTACTCGGCTACGAGATGGCGATGCTGGTCAAGAGCGTCCGCCCCTACCTCGTCACCGCGCCCCGGCAGCACGCCGTCGAACCCCCGGCGATGAGGCCTTGACGGTGGCCGCGGCCGGCGACGGGCCCTGGCTCGACGACGCGGCCGGACGGCTGGTGCGCCCCTTCACCGTCAGCAACGGCCGAACCCGGCCCACCGTCGCGCTCGACCTGATGTCCCAGGTCATGGCCACCGGGGCGACCCCCCTCGGCTACCTGGGACCCGAGCACACCCAGGCACTCGACCTGTGCCGGGCACCCCTCCCGGTCGCCGAACTCGCCGCCCGCCTGCGGCTGCCGGTGGCCGTCACCAAGGTGCTGCTCTCGGACCTCGTCGACTGCGGCGCGCTGACCGTCAAACCACCCGCCGCGTTCCACCACCACCCCACGGACCGGGCCCTTCTGGAGGCAGTGCTCGATGGACTACGACGACAGCTCTGACCACGTCCACGGCGAAGGCGCCGACCCGTTCCCCACCGCCCTGAAGATCCTCGTGGCGGGCGGATTCGGCGTCGGCAAGACGACCTTCGTCGGCGCGGTCAGCGAGATCGCGCCGCTGAGCACGGAGGAACTGCTCACCACGGTCAGCGCCGCGACCGACAACCTCGACGGAATCGAGAACAAACTCGAGACGACCGTGGCCATGGACTTCGGCCGCCTCACCCTCGACGCCGAACACGTCCTGTACCTCTTCGGAACACCCGGCCAGGAACGGTTCTGGTTCATGTGGGACGAACTGTGCGAAGGCGCCCTCGGAGCGGTGGTCCTCGCGGACACCCGGCGCCTGGAGGAGTCCTTCGCGGCCGTCGACTTCTTCGAGGAGCGCGGCCTCGGCTTCGTCGTCGCGATCAACGAGTTCGACGGCTCCTACCGCTACGACCCCGAGGAGGTGCGCGCGGCCATGGACCTCCACCCCGAGATCCCCATCGTGCGCTGCGACGCCCGGATCTCCAGCTCCGGCGTCCAGACCCTGCTCACCCTCGTACGCCACCTCATCGCCCACACCCCGGCCCACGCCCCGGGATTCGGCGCCGGAGTCCGCCCATGAGCTACGACCCGCCGCGCCCGGCCGGACGTCTGCTGCTCACCCCCGAGGACCGGGAGGCCCCGGCCCGGGTACGGCGGCTGCGTTCGCTGGGCCTGGCGGAACGCCCCGATCCGGCTCTCGACGCCTTCGCCGGCCACCTCGCGGGCCTCGCCGAGGCGCCGTACGCCATGGTCAACTTCCTGATGGAGGGCGGGCAGTTCTTCGCGGGCCTGCGGGTGCCGGAGGCCGCGCCGGTGACCGGGGCGGACGGGCCACGCCCCGAGTTCGGCCGGGTCCAGCCCCGTGACCACGGCTTCTGCCCCCACGTGGTGATCCGGCGCAAGGCGCTGGTCCTGGAGGACGTGCGCGACTACCCGCGCTTCGCGGGCAACCCGGTCGTCGACGCCTTCGGCATCCGCTCCTACCTGGGCGCCCCGCTGATCGACAGCACGGGGACGGTCCTCGGTACCGTGTCCGCCGCCGACGTGCGGCCCCGGGCCTGGGGGACCGCGGGCCTGGCGACGATCAAGTCGGCGGCGGCCGACCTCGTACGGCGCATCGAGCGCAGCGCGGAGGACGGCCTGCCCCTGTGAGCCGCGGACCGGCCTGGCGACGGCCTCCGCGACGGCCCGCGCGGACGGCGTGAAGGAAAGCTGCGGCCGGGCTTAAGAAAGGCTCGATGGACCGGGGGCGGTGACGTACGGCAGATTGCTGTGCGATTCCCCTCCCCTCCCCGGACGCGGGCCGCTTCGGCATGCCCGCCGCCGGGACCTCACCCCGTCAGGAGCCGTAGCGTTGAAGGCGCTGGTCAAGGAGAAGGCGGAGCCCGGGCTGTGGCTCGCGGACGTCCCGGAGCCCGTCGTCGGACCCGGTGACGTCCTCATCAAGGTGCTGCGCACCGGCATCTGCGGCACCGACCTGCACATCCGGGCCTGGGACGGCTGGGCGCGGCAGACCATCCGCACCCCGCTCGTCGTCGGCCACGAGTTCGTCGGCGAGGTCGTCGACACGGGTCGCGACATCACCGACGTCAAGCCCGGCGATCGCGTCAGCGGCGAGGGCCACCTGGTCTGCGGCAAGTGCCGCAACTGTCTGGCGGGGCGGCGCCACCTGTGCCGGGCCACCGTCGGCCTCGGCGTCGGCCGGGACGGGGCGTTCGCCGAGTACGTGGCGCTGCCCGCCGGCAACGTCTGGGTGCACCGTGTCCCCGTCGACCTCGACGTCGCCGCGATCTTCGACCCGTTCGGCAACGCCGTGCACACCGCCCTGTCCTTCCCACTGGTCGGCGAGGACGTGCTCATCACCGGCGCCGGGCCCATCGGCCTGATGGCCGCCGCCGTGGCCCGGCACGCGGGCGCCCGCAACGTCGTCATCACCGACGTGAGCGAGGAGCGGCTGGACCTCGCCCGCAAGGTCGGCGTCAGCCTCGCCCTGAACGTCTCGGACGCCACCATCGCCGACGGGCAGCGCGAACTGGGCCTGCGCGAGGGCTTCGACATCGGCCTGGAGATGTCCGGTCGTCCCGAGGCCATGCGCGACATGATCACCAACATGACGCACGGCGGCCGGATCGCCATGCTCGGCCTGCCCGCCGAGGAGTTCCCGGTCGACTGGGCCCGGATCGTCACCTCCATGATCACCGTCAAGGGCATCTACGGCCGCGAGATGTTCGAGACCTGGTACGCCATGTCCGTGCTGCTCGAAGGCGGCCTCGACCTCGCCCCGGTGATCACCGGACGGTACTCCCACCGCGACTTCGAGGCCGCGTTCGCCGACGCGGCGAGCGGCCGCGGCGGCAAGGTCATCCTCGACTGGACCGCGTAAGTCATCTGCTTTCCTAGGAGCTTGTGAGATGTTCGACTCCGTGCGCGACGACCTGCGCGCCACCCTCGACGAGATCCGCGCCGCCGGCCTGCACAAGCCCGAGCGCGTGATCGGCACCCCGCAGTCCGCGACCGTCGAGGTCACCGCGGGCGGCAGCCCCGGCGAGGTCCTCAACTTCTGCGCCAACAACTACCTCGGCCTCGCCGACCACCCCGACGTCGTCGCCGCCGCCCACGAGGCGCTGGACCGCTGGGGCTACGGCATGGCCTCCGTCCGCTTCATCTGCGGCACCCAGGAGGTGCACAAGGAACTGGAGGCCCGGCTCTCCGCGTTCCTCGGCCAGGAGGACACGATCCTCTACTCCTCCTGCTTCGACGCCAACGGCGGCGTCTTCGAGACCCTCCTCGGCCCCGAGGACGCGGTGATCTCCGACGCCCTCAACCACGCCTCGATCATCGACGGCATCCGCCTGTCCAAGGCCAAGCGCCTGCGCTACGCCAACCGCGACATGGCCGACCTGGAGACGCAGCTCAAGGCCGCGGGCGAGGCCCGCCGCAAGCTGATCGTCACCGACGGCGTCTTCTCCATGGACGGCTACGTCGCACCGCTCGACGCGATCTGCGACCTCGCCGAGCGCCACGACGCCATGGTCATGGTCGACGACTCGCACGCCGTCGGCTTCGTCGGCCCCGGCGGGCGCGGCACCCCCGAGCTGCACGGCGTCATGGACCGCGTCGACATCATCACCGGCACCCTGGGCAAGGCACTGGGCGGCGCCTCCGGCGGCTACGTCGCCGCCCGCGCCGAGATCGTCGCCCTGCTGCGCCAGCGCTCCCGCCCGTACCTGTTCTCCAACACCCTCGCCCCGGTGATCGCCGCCGCCTCCCTCAAGGTGCTCGACCTGCTGGAGTCCGCCGACGACCTGCGGGTGCGGCTCGCCGAGAACACCGCCCTGTTCCGCCGCCGGATGACCGAGGAGGGCTTCGACATCCTCCCCGGCGACCACCCCATCGCGCCCGTCATGATCGGCGACGCGTCGAAGGCGGGCCGCATGGCGGAGCTGCTCCTGGAGCGCGGCGTGTACGTGATCGGCTTCTCCTACCCGGTCGTCCCGCAGGACCAGGCCCGCATCCGCGTCCAGCTCTCCGCCGCCCACTCCGCCCACGACGTGCACCGCGCGGCGGACGCCTTCGTCGCGGCCAGGGAGCAGCTCGGCGCCTGACACCCCCGCTGACCTGAGAGAATCGATCCCATGATCGAGGCGCGGCGGCTGCACATCCTGCGAGCGGTGGCGGACCACCGCACCGTGACGGCGGCGGCCGCCGCGCTGTACCTCACCCCGTCGGCGGTCTCCCAGCAGCTCGCCGCCCTGGAGCAGGAGACCGGGCACCGCCTCGTCGAGCGCGGCGCCAGGGGCGTACGGCTCACCCCGGCCGGCGAGATCCTGCTCAGCCACACCAACGCGGTCCTCGCCCAACTGGAGCGGGCGGAGGCCGAGCTGGCGGCGTACGGCTCGGGCGAGGCCGGCACGGTCACCGTCGCCTCCTTCGCGACCGGCATCGCCCTCGTCGTCGCGCCCGCCCTGGTCCGCCTCGCCGCATCGGCGCCCGGCATCCGCGTCCGCGTCCAGGACGCCGAGGGCGACGCCAGCCTGCCGATGGTCCTGGACCGGCAGGTCGACGTGGCCGTCGCCGTCGAGTACCGCGGAGCGCCCGCCGCCGACGACCCGCGCCTGACCCACGTCCCCCTGTACGCCGAGCCCTTCGACGCGGTCGTCCCGGTCGCCCACCGCCTCGCCGACGCCGAGGTGGTGCCGCTCGCCGAGCTGGCCAAGGACACCTGGATCGGCCCCTACCCGGGCAACCCCTGCCACGACGTGGTCGTGCTGGCCTGCGAGAGCGCCGGGTTCCAGCCCCGCCTCGACCACTCCTCGGACGACTTCCGCGCCGTGGTGTCCCTCGCCGCCGCCGACGCCGGGGTGGCGCTCGTCCCGCGCTCGGCGCTGCACGGCACCGACCTCACCGGCGTCGTCGTCCGCCCGGTCGACGGGGTGGCGCCCACCCGCCGCGTCTTCGCCGCCGTGCGCCGGGGAGCCGAGGAACACCCGCTGATCCGCCCGGTCCTCGACGCGCTCGGCGAGGCGGCCCGGACGTGAGGACAGCGGGCCCCCGGGTGATTGTCAGTGGTCGCGGATAGCGTGCCTGCCATGCCCGACGCAGAAGACGTACGCCGTATCGCCCTGTCCCTGCCGGACACGACGGAGAAGATCGCCTGGAGCATGCCCACCTTCCGGGTCGCGGGGAAGATGTTCGCGACGCTGCCCGAGGAGGAGACCTCCCTCGCGGTGCGCTGCCCGAAGGAGGAGCGCGACGAACTGGTGCTGGCGGAGCCGGAGAAGTTCTGGATCGCCGGGCACGAGGCACAGTTCGCGTGGGTGCGGGCCCGGCTGGCCGCGCTGGAGGACGAGGACGAGCTGCGCGACATCCTCGCCGACTCCTGGCGGCAGGCGGCCCCGGCCCGGCTGCTGGAGGCCCACCCCCGGCTGGGGCTGCCCGCCGGTAGCTGAAAACCCCTCGGGCGTTGTCAGTACCCCGTGGCATGATCCGAAGACATGCGTGACAGCCGGGTCCGGAGGGGGGACCCGGCCGTCGGGCGCACGGGTGCGACGGGGCGTACGGGTGCGACGGGGACGCACGGGTGCGCCGGGAGCCGAAGGGGAGGGGAGAACGCGGGATGGCCGGTACGACGGTGCGGCCCACGGCGGCGCGATCCGTCTGGTCGCGGGACTTCGGGCTGTTCTTCACCGCCCGGGCCGTGGCCCGGCTCGGCGACACCATGCTGCCCGTCGCGCTCGCCGCCGGCCTGCTCCAGCACGGGTACGGGGCGGGCGCGGTCGGCCTCGCCATGGCCGCGACGGCCGCCGCCTTCGCCGGTCTCGTCGTCTTCGGCGGCGTCCTCGCCGACCGCTTCAGCACCCGCAAGCTGATGATCGGCGCCGACCTGGTGCGGCTCGGCACCCAGGCGCTGGCCGCCGCGCTCTTCTACTCCGGGCACGTCGTGCTCTGGCAGATCTGCGCCATCGGGTTCGCCAACGGCGTCGCGGGCGCCGTCTTCCAGCCCGGCGTCGCCAGCACCGTGCCCCGGCTCGCCTCCGACGTCCAGGGCGCCAACGGCGCGATACGCGTCGCCGAGTCCGCCGCCCAGCTCGCCGGTCCCGCCGTGGCGGGCCTGCTGGTCGGCTTCGCCTCGCCCGGCGGAGTCTTCGCCGCGCACGCCGCCACGTACGCGCTCAGCGCCCTGTGCCTGCTGCTGCTCCGGCTGCCCCCGCTCGCGCCGGGGAGCAGGCCGCCGTCGTCCGGCCGGGGCCGGAGCAAGGACTTCCGCGCCGACCTCGTCGAAGGGTGGCGGGAGTTCCGTTCACGGCCGTGGCTGTGGAGCGTCATCGCCGTCTGGTGCGTGTACATGATCGCCGTCTGGGGCCCGACCGTGCCCCTCGTCGCCACCGAGGTGGTCCAGGAGCACGGCCCGCGCGCCTACGGCCTGGTCAACTCCGCCCTCGGCGCGGGCACCGTCGTCGGCGGGCTGCTCGCCCTGCGGCTGCGGCCCCGCCGCATGCTCCGGGCCGGCGCCGTGGGCCTCGTCGGCTTCGCCGCCTTCCCCGCGAGCGTCGGAGCCGGGCTCGGCCTGCCCGCCATGGCCGCCGGGGCCGCCGTCGCCGGGGCGGGGATGTCCTTCTGGGGCGTGATGTGGGCGACCAGTGTGCAGACCCAGGTCCCGCCGGACGTCCTCAACCGCATCCACGCCTACGACGTGGCGGGCTCCCTCGCCATGATGCCCGTCGGCCAGGCACTCGCGGGACCGGCCGCGTCGGTCCTCGGCGCCGACCACGTGCTGCTCCTCTCCGGCGCCACGAGCTTCGCCGTGTGCGCCGCCCTGCTCCTGATACCGGCGGTGCGCGGACTGGTGCGGGTGGAGGCGGCGACGGGCCCGGGCGGCACCCCGGCCACGACCGGGCCGCCGTCCCGCACCCAGAAGTGCTGACGCCGCAGGACCACGGCCCCGAAAAGCGGTGCGCGACCACCGGCCCGAGTGCGGTATGGTTTTCCTGCGCGTTCGGCCAGGGGAAAGCCCAGGTCAGGCGGGCAACGGGACGTGGCGCAGCTTGGTAGCGCACTTGACTGGGGGTCAAGGGGTCGCAGGTTCAAATCCTGTCGTCCCGACTGGAGACAGTCCTTGATCGAGGGGCGGTTTCGGAGTAATCCGAAACCGCCCCTCGATTGTTCTCTCGATTGTTCTCCCTGCGGCGTGCCTGGGCGCTCGGGCGAGATGCCCGATATATCACTGTCGGGTGTCCGTGCTCATCCTCTGCCACTTCGCGCTCGCGCTGTTCGCCGCGCCACTGGTGAGATGGTGCGGAACCCGTGCCTTCCTCGTACTGGCCCTGCCGCCCGCCGCGGCGGCCGTCTGGGCGGCCACCCGGTGGACCGCGACGGCCGCGGGCGGCGCCGACACCACCGACTGGCGCTGGCTGCCCGCCTACCACGTGGACTGGGCGCTCAGACTGGACGCCCTCGCCGAACTCATGGTGCTGCTCGCCGCGGGCGTGGGCACCCTCGTCCTCGTCTACTGCGCCTCCTACTTCGACGACCGCTCCCGCCAGCTCGGCAGGTTCGCCGGGAACCTCCTCGCCTTCGCCGGGGCCATGCTCGGCCTGGTCCTCGCCGACGACCTCGTCCTGCTCTACATCTTCTGGGAACTGACCACCGTCTTCTCCTACCTGCTGATCGGCCAGACCAGCGACCACAAGCGGAACCGGCGCAGTGCCCTGCAGGCCCTGACGGTCACCGCGTTCGGCGGCCTGACCATGCTCGTCGGCCTCCTGTTCCTGGGCCACGAGGCGGGCACCTACCGCATCTCGGCGATCCTCGCCGACCCGCCGCACCCGTCGGCGGCAGTGTCCACGGCGATCGTGCTGATCCTCGTCGGCGCCCTGTCCAAGTCCGCGATCTGGCCCTTCAGCCTCTGGCTGCCCAACGCCATGGCCGCCCCCACCCCGGTCAGCGCCTACCTGCACGCCGCCGCCATGGTCAAGGCCGGCGTCTACCTCGTCGCCCGGCTCGCCCCCGCCTTCGCCGACGTCCCGCCCTGGCGCCCGCTCCTGCTGGTCCTCGGCTCGGCGACGATGCTGCTGGCCGGCTGGCGGGCCCTGCGGATGAACGACCTGAAGCTCGTCCTCGCCTACGGCACCGTCAGCCAGCTCGGCTTCCTCGTCGTCCTCACCGGCGCCGGACGCCACGACACCGCTCTCGCCGCCACCGCCATGATCTGCGGGCACGCCCTGTTCAAGGCGCCCCTCTTCCTGGTCACCGGCATCGTCGACCACGCCACCGGCACCCGTGACCTGCGCAAGCTCTCCGGACTCGGCCGCCGGCTGCCGGCCGTGTGCGCGGTCGCCGTGCTCGCCGGCGCGTCCATGGCGGCCGTACCGCCCCTGCTCGGCTTCGCCGCCAAGGAGGCCGCCTTCCAGTCGCTCCTGGACGGCAGCACCGGCGACCGCTGGGCACTCGCGGCGACCGTCCTCGGCTCCGTCCTGACCACCGCCTACACCCTGCGCTACCTGTGGGGCGCCTTCGCCCGCAAGCCCGGCCTCCCCGACACCCACGCGCACCGCGTCCCCGCCGTCTTCCTCGCACCGCCCGCCGTGCTCGCCCTGGCCTGCCTCGTCCTCGGCCCCGAAGTGGCCTGGCTCCAGGGCCTGCTGGGCACCTACGCCGGGCAGTTTCCGGCACCGGCCCACCCTGCTCACCTGGCGCTGTGGCACGGAGCGGGCCCCGCCCTCGGCCTGTCCGGCGCGGCGTGGGCGGGCGGCGTCCTGCTCTTCCTCGCCGCGGGCCCCGTCGTGCGGGTCGGGCAGCGGCTCGCCTGGCGTTCCGCCGACCTCGTCTTCGGGCGGATGCTGCTCGCCCTGGAGCGCACCGCCCTGCAGTGCACCGGGCTCGTGCAGCGCGGCTCGCTGTCGGTGTACCTGGTGACGACCATGAGCGTGGTCCTCGCCGGGCAGATCGCCGTGCTCGCCGCGGACGAACCCTGGACCGGGGTGCCCGCCCCGCGGCTCTGGGACCATCCCGCCCAGGCCGGTGTCGCCCTGCTGACCTGTGCCGCCGCCCTGCTGTGCCTGCGCGTGCGGCGCCGGATGAAGGCCGTCGTCTTCGCCGGACTCACCGGATACGGCACCGCGCTGCTCTTCGTCGCCCAGGGCGCGCCCGACCTCGCGCTCACCCAGTTCTGCGTGGAGACCGTCTCCATGATCGTCTTCGTGCTGGTGCTGCGCCGCATGCCGGTGCGCTTCGAGGAGAGCTTCAGCCGGTGGCGGCGCCTGCTGCGGATGCCGGTGGCGCTCGCGGGCGGTGCCGCCGTCGCCGTCGTCGTCTGGATCATGGCGGGGCACCGCCGGGCCGACAGCGCGGGCGCCGCGATGGTCGAGGAGACCGCGCACCACGGTCTGAAGGACGTCGTCGCGACCATCCTCGTCGACCTGCGGGCCTGGGACACGATGGGGGAGTCCGCGGTGCTCGCCGCCGCCGCGATCGGCGTCACCAGTCTCATCTACCTGCACCGCCGCGCCGAGGGCGCCGAACAGCCCGTACTGCCGCTGCCCGGCGACCACCCGCACGCCGGCCTGCGCACCGCCTGGCGGGCGAGCGGGTACGAAGCGGCGGGCCTGCCCAGCGGCGACGAGGGGGCGCCGGAGCGGACCTGGCTCGCCGCCAGCGCCACCCTCGCCCCCGAGCGCCGCTCCCTCGTCCTGGAAGTGGTCGCCCGCCTCATCTTCCACCCCGTCCTCGTCCTCTCCGTCTACCTGCTGCTGTGCGCGGAGAACCTGCCGGGCGGCGGCTTCGTGGCGGGCCTGACCGCCGGGGTCGCCTTCATCGCCCGCTACCTCGCGGGCGGGCGGCACGAACTCGCCGACGCCGTGCGCTTCAAGCCCGGCCTGTTCACCGGCCTCGGCCTGTTCCTGTCCACCGGCGTCGCGCTCGGCGGCCTCGGCGAGGGCACCGTGCTGCACGGCTGGACCTGGCACGGCCACCTGCCCGTGTGGGGCGACGCCCACCTGTCCACCGCGGTCCTGTTCGACTGCGGGGTCTACCTGCTCGTCCTCGGCGTCGTCCTGGACATCGTGCGGGCCCTCGGTGCCCGGATCGACCGCCAGATCGAGCGGGCCGCACCGCGCCCGGACGGGGGCCGCGCATGACGGTGAGTCTCTCCCTGCTGGTGGCCGCCGCCGTCCTCAACGCCGTCGGCGCCACCCTGCTGCTGACCCGGTCCCTCACCCGGATCCTGCTCGGCGCCGTCGTCCTCGGCAACGGCGTCAACCTGCTGGTTCTCGCCTCCACCGGCAGCGCGGGCGACGCACCACTGCTCTACCCGCACATCATCCGCAACCGCGTCACCGACCCGCTGCCCCAGGCCATCGCCCTCACCGCGATCGTCATCACCCTCGCCACCACCGCCTTCCTGCTCTCCATGGCCTACCGCAGCCACCAGGTCACCGGCTCCGACGAGATCAGCGACGACACCGAGGACCGGCTGGTCGCCCTGCGCGCCGAGTTCCTCGACCGCCGCGGCGAACTGCGCGACCGCTACCGCGAGGCCCGTGCCGAGGACGGCGGCGCCGACGCCGAACAGCGCGCCCGCTACCGCGCCGCCCGCAAGCGGCTGCGCCGGCGGGTCCGCGAGGAACGCGCCTACCAGGCCCGCGCCAACGAGGTCTCCGGCAACCTCTGGAACGACATCCTCGGCGCCGACCCCGAGGACTACCGGGAGGGCAGGGAGCTGGGCTCCACCGATGCGGCGGGCCGCCCCGGACCCGCCCCGGCCCGGATCGCCGGACCCTCCAACGACCCCGAGGAGACCGGCCGCGAGCCCGACTCCCGCCCCGGCGAGGACTCCGGCCACCCGGCGCCCGACCAGCCCGACGACCCGGGCGGCGCCGGCACGGAAGGAACCAGGTGAACGCGCTCGTCCCGCTCCCCGTCCTGCTGCCCCTGTGCGTCACGGGGCTCAAGCTGGCCATCGGCCCCCGGCTGCACCGGCTCCAGCGCTTCATCAGCCTCGCCGTGCTCGGTGCCGTCCTGGTGCTCTCCGTGCTGCTGATGGTCGCCGCCGACCGGAACGGCCCGCTCAGCGTGCACCTCGGCGACTTCGCGCCGCCGGTCGGCATCACCCTCGTCGCCGACCGGCTCGCGGGCCTGATGCTCACCGTCTCCAGCGCCGTCACCCTGCTCGTCCTCGTGTACTCGCTGGGCCAGGGCATGGCCGACCGCGACGATCAGGCCCCGGTCGGCGTCTTCCACCCCGCCTACCTCATCCTCGTGGCCGGCGTCTCCTGCACCTTCCTCGCCGGTGACCTCGTCAACCTGTACGTCGGCTTCGAGATCATGCTCGTAGCCAGCTTCGTGCTGCTCACCATCGGCGGCACCGCGACCCGCATCCGGGCCGGATCGACGTACGTGATCATCTCGCTGTTCTCCTCCGTGCTCTTCCTGATCGCCATCGCCATGACCTACGCGGTCGCCGGCACCGTGAACTTCGCCCAGCTCGCCCAGCGGCTGCAGGAGGTGCCGCTCGGCGTGCGCACGCTGCTGGAGGCGATGCTGCTGACGGTCTTCGCCATCAAGGCGGCCGTGTTCCCGCTCGCCGCCTGGCTGCCCGACTCCTACCCGACCGCCCCCGCCCCGGTCACCGCGGTCTTCGCCGGACTGCTGACCAAGGTCGGCGTGTACTCGATGCTGCGCACCGAGACGCTGCTCTTCCCCGGCCACCGCCTCGGCGACCTGCTGCTGCTCGCCGCGCTCGCCTCCATGCTCGTCGGCATCCTCGGCGCGGTCGCCCAGACCGACCTGAAGCGGGTGCTGTCCTTCACCCTCATCAGCCACATCGGTTACATGGTCTTCGGCATCGCGCTCGCCGCACGCGGCTCCATCAGCGGCGCGATCGTGTACGTGGCCCACCACATCACCGTGCAGACCACCCTGTTCCTCGTCGCCGGGCTCATCGAGCGGCGCGACGGCACCACCGAACTCACCCGCCTCGGCGGCCTGGCCAAGGCGGCGCCGCTGCTCGCCGTGCTGTTCTTCGTGCCCGCCATGAACCTCGCCGGCATCCCGCCGCTGTCCGGGTTCATCGGCAAGCTCGGCCTGATGCGGGCCGGCATCGAGGCCGGCGGAAGCTGGGCCTGGGCGCTCGTGGCCGGGTCGGCGGCCACCAGCCTGCTCACCCTGTACGTCATGGCGAAGGTCTGGAACCTCGCGTTCTGGCGCGACGCACCGCCCGGAGCCGAGGAGGAGGGCGTGGTGCTGGAGTCCGCCGAGGACGACGACTCCGGCGACGACGAGGAGGAAGAGCCGCCCGGGAGCGGGCTGCCGGTGCCCGCGGGCGCCGTGGTCGCCGCGGGCTTCCTGGGCCAGTCCATCACCACCACCAAACGCCTGCCCTGGCCCATGCTGGCGGCGACCGGCGTCGCCGTCGCCCTCGGCCTGTCGTACACGGTGTTCGGCGGCCCCCTCACCACCTTCACCCAGGCCGCCGCCACCGAACTCCTCGCCCGTACCCCCTACATCGAGGCGGTGCTCGGCCGGTGAGCAACCTCTTCCGCGACCGCTCGCCCTACAGCTGGTCCTTCCGCGTCGGCCGCGGCCGGCGCGTGCTCGACCTGCCGCTCGTCGGCTGGCTGACCGTCATCTGGATCCTGCTGTGGGGCACCCCGTCCTGGGCCAACCTCGTCAACGGCGTCCTCGTCGCGGTCTGCCTGTGCCTGGCCTTCCCGCTGCCCGCCGTGGACATCGGCCTCAGACTGCGCCCCCTGGGCATCCTGCGCCTCGCCGCCTACCTGGTGTACGACATGTTCTCCTCCAGCGTCGAGGTCACCCGGCAGATCTTCGCCAAGGGCCCCTACCACGCGGCGGTCGTGGCCGTCCCGCTGCGGGTGCGCAGCGACCTCATGCTCACCGCCACCGCCGTCGCCGTCTCCAACGTCCCCGGCGGCTCCGTGATCGAGCTGCGCCGGTCGACGGCCACCCTGTTCCTGCACGTCCTCGACGCGGGCCGGCCGGGCGAGATCGAGAGCGCCCAGCGGCAGGTGTGGCGCATGGAGGCGCTCGTCGCCCGGGCCTTCGGCACCGCCGAGGACATCGCCGACGCCGCCCGTCCCGTACCGGAAGGTGACTCCTCGCCGTGACCACGCTGCACACCGCCGAAGACGCCGTGCTCGTCGCCTCGCTCGCGATGATCCTCGTCGCGGGCGCCCTGCTGCTGTACCGGATCTGGTACGGCCCCTCGATGCTCGACCGGGCCGTCGCCCTCGACGTGCTCGCGGCGCTCATCATCGCCGGCATCGGCGTCAAGGCCGCCCACGACCGGGACTCCTTCTACTTCCCGGTGATGCTGGTGCTCGCCTTCCTCGGCTTCACCGGCTCGGTCGGCATCGCCCGCTTCATCGCCGCACGCGACCGGCCCTCCGTACGGCCCGACGGCACGCAGGACCACCGGTGAACGCCTGGGCCGAGGCCGCCGACCTGGCCGGGACGGTGCTGCTGTTCCTCGGCTGCCTGCAGTGCCTGCTCGGGGTGATCGGGATGGTCCGCTTCCCCGACGTGCTCTCCCGCAGCCACGCCGCGACCAAACCGCAGACGCTCGGGATGCTCCTCGTCCTCGCCGGGGTGGGGCTGCGCCTGCGCCACGGCACCGACGTGGGCACCCTCGCGCTCATCGTCTTCTTCCAGTTCCTCACCGGCCCCGTCGCCTCCCACCTGGTGGCCCGCTCCGCCTACCGCACCGGGCAGACCGGGTCCCGGGGTCTGCTGCGGGACGACCTGGACCCGCAGCTCAGCGACGGGAACGACGACGGCGAGGGTCGGCAGGAGTGACCGCCCGCGGGGGTCAGCCCACGCAGCCCACGTGCGCCAGGGCCTGCTTCAGCAGCACCCCGTGCCCGCCCGGCATCTCGCTCTGCACCGCCTCGGACAGCGCCTCGCGCGGATCGAACCAGACCAGGTCCAGGGCGTCCTGCCGGGGCCGGCAGTCACCGGTCACCGGCACGACGTAGGCCAGCGAGACAGCGTGCTGCCGGGGGTCGTGGTACGGCGTGACACCGTGCGTCGGGAAGTACTCGGCCACCGTGAACGGCTGGAGCGAGGAGGGCACCCGGGGCAGCGCCACCGGGCCGAGGTCCTTCTCCAGGTGACGCAGCAGGGCGTCCCGGACCCGCTCGTGGTGCAGGACCCGGCCGGAGACCAGCGTGCGGCTCACCGTCCCGTCGGGCCCGATGCGCAGGAGCAGGCCGACGCTCGTGACTTCGCCGCTGTCGTCCACACGGACGGGCACCGCCTCGACGTACAGGATCGGCATGCGGGCGCGTGCCATCTCCAGCTCGTCCGTCGTCAGCCAGCCCGGCGTGGTCTCGGTCATGTCAGACATCGCTTGATCATACTTTCAGCCGTTCGTGAGTCCCGGGCGGCGCTCCGGGACTGTGACCCGTCCCACGCGGCTCAGCCGTCGTCCGCGGGACCGCCGGGCAGCCCGTAGACCCGGCGGGCGTTGTCCCGCCCGGTCCAGCGGGCGATCCGCAGCGCGTCCGGCAGGGACAGCTCGTCGGCGTCCAGCCGCTCCTGCAGCAGCCCGGCCAGCCCCTGGCGGAAGGAGAGTGCCCCCAGGTGGTGGAACTCGGCCACGCCGTAGGCGTCGGAGCTGTACAGCAGCTTGCGGAACGGGGTGATCTCCAGCGCCTCCGCGAGGACCGCGCCCGCCCGGGCGGGCCCGACGTGGTGCAGGGTGAGCCCCACGTCCAGGTACACCCGCTCGAAGACCGCCGACAGGTAGGCCGCCTGGCGCTGGTGGGGCCAGCAGTGCAGCAGCAGGACCGGGATCGCCCCGGCGGTCAGGTGCAGCCAGTCGGTCAGCAGCGCGGGGTCCGCCCGGTGCAGACGGATGTCGCTGTCCCCGAACCCCGTGTGCAGTTGCAGGGGCCGCCCGAGGTCCACGGCGGTCCACAGCAGATCCCGCACGAGCACCGGGTCGTCGAGCCGGCCGCCGCCTGCGAGCCAGTGCCGGGCCGCCTCCGTGACATCGGCGGGCGAGGGGCGGGCCGGGTCCAGGGCGAAACCGGTGCGGTAGGCCGCGACCGACTTCACGCCCACCACGCCCGGCCGGCGTACCGCTTCCCAGGCGGCCGTGCGGAACGCCCGCGCGTACTCGTCCGGTTCGACCCCGCCCGCCGCCACCGCCTCCGCGACCGTCTCCAGCCGGACCACCTCGTACGCCGTCGCGCCCGCCGCCTCCGCCAGCTCGGCCGGGCCGGTCACCGGGTGCGGGGCGTACCCCGTGTCCACGCAGAACACGCCGGTGCGGGCGGCCCGCAGGAACCGCCGGTTCACTTCGGCGGCGCCCAGCTCCGCCCGCCGGGCCAGATACGCGTCGGCGGGCGTGTGCCGCGGCAGGTCCAGCAGGGGCGCGCAGTGCCGGCGCACGGCGAGGCCGGCCGGGGTGTCGAAGGCGGACACGCCGGGCCACGCCTCGCCCTCGGTGAGCAGCGACTCGAAACCCGCGCGGTCCAGAGGGCCGGTGACCGCGCCGTGACAGTGGTGGTCCACCAGCTCCAGCACGGCGAGCCGCTCGTGGACGGGACCGGCGGCCATCTCAGTACTTCCAGCGGTAGGCCGCCGCCACACCGTCGTCGTCCAGCCCCTCGACCGCCCGGACCTCGCCCAGCCGTACGGCGGTCACCGCGTCGGCCAGCACCGGGCCCAGCGCGGTCCGGAGCACGTCGTCCCCGCGGAACGCCGCCACCGACTCCGTGAGCGAGACCGGCAGCCTCCGCACGCCCCGGGCCGCAGCCTCGGCGGGGTCGAGCCGGGCCGGGTCGCCCGTGGTCTCCTCGGGCAGCGGCGTGGACGAGGCGAGTCCGTCGAGACCCGCGGCGATCACCGAGGCGAGGGCCAGGTAGGGGTTGGCGGCGAGGTCGACGGGCTTGACCTCCAGGTTGGCCGCGCGGTCGCGGACCCCGGTGGTGCCGGTGACGATCCGCAGCGCGGCCTCGCGGGTCTCCCGGCCCCAGGCGGTGAAGACCCCCGCCCACTGCGAGGGCCGCAGCCGCAGGGCACTGGCAGGGCTCGGCGCGGTCACCGCCGTGAGCGCCGGGAGCCGGGCGAGGACGCCGGCCACGAAGGACTCGGCCTCGGCGGTCATGCCGTGGCGGCCCGCGCCGCCCGCGTGCAGGTTCCTCCCGTCGCGCCAGGCGGAGAGGTGGAGGTGCCCGCCGTTGCCGACGCCCCGGCCGAGGACCGCCGGGGCGAAGGAGACGCGCAACCCGTGCCGCCGGGCCACCGCCCGGATCGTCTGCCGCACCAGCAGGCTGTGGTCGGCCGCCGCCACCGGGTCGAGCGCGCCCACCGAGATCTCGAACTGCCCCGCCGCGTACTCGGGATGGAACTGCTCCACGTCCACGCCCTGCGCCGCGAGCGCCGCCAGCAGGTCGGCGGCGCAGTCGCTCAGCTCGATCTGCCGGACGGCCCCGTACGCCGGTCCGGACACCGCCGGGACGAACGCGTCGCCCTCCGCGTCGCCCAGGCCCACGACCCACTCGATCTCCAGGGCGGCCTTGAAGGCGACGCCGTGCCGCTCGGCGGCCCCGGCCACGGTCCGGCGCAGGACGGTGCGCCCGCACGCCGGATGAGGTGCGCCCTCCTGCGTGATCCGGTCGACCGGCGCCCACGCCCAGCCCGGCTGCGCGGCCAGCACGGTCAGGCGGCCGAGGTCGGGGTAGAGGCGCAGGTCGCCGTCGGGGGAGCCGAGGACGTCCGTCGTGACGATCGAGTCGTCGGCCAGGAAGGTGTCGAAGACCGGTGACATCCCGACGCCCCAGGCCGAGGCCGCGGCGAGCTTCGCGGTGGGCACGGTCTTCACCCGGGTGATCCCGGCCGTGTCGACGTACGCCAGCACGACGCCGTGGACGCCCTGCCCGGTCAGCTCGCCGCTCAGCGCGGTGGCCCGCTCGACCTCACCGGGGCGCCCGCCGGGCACGGGGTCGCTCTCGCTCACGTCTCGGCTCCTTCGCGCGTGCGCCGTCCGTCGCGGACCATTGTGCCGTCCGGTGATCACCCTGTCCGGGTTTCGCCGGATGTGCGCACGACGCGGTGGAAGCCGCCCGCCCCGGGGGTCAGTCCAGGTTGGTGGGCTGCGGATCGGGGGTCCCGCCGTCCAGGACGGTCTTCAGGCGCTCGGTGCCCTGGCGCACGCCCCGCTCGACGGAGGAGGACTGGCCGCCGTCCAGCCCGCCGGCCGTGATGGTGAGGGCCGAGGTGTCGACGCGTACGGCGGCGACGTCCAGGGTGAGCGTGACCGGGGTGCCGTCGTTGTCGCCCTGCACGGTCACGTGCAGGCCCTGGCGGGCGTCGCCCACGTCGGGCACCGGGGCCTCGGTCACCTGGACCGTGCGCTTGGCGCCGCCGGGGCCGGTCGCGGTGAACTCGTCGCACGTCTGCGGCAGGGACGCCATCCACTTCAGGCGGTCGTCGAGACCGGCCCGGTCGTATCCCGCGACCTGCTCCAGAAGGCGGGAGTCGCCCTGCTCGAAGCCGGTGAGCGCCGACGGCCCCGACGGCTTCCCCAGCAAGGTGTCGCGGTAGAGCCCGTCGAGCAGTTGCTGACAGTCCGCCGCCGCGCCCTTCGCGGTGAGGAAGGCGGCCACGTCGACCTTGCCGACGAGCAGCCGGTCGCGCCACTTGTCCGCGCCCGCGACCTGGTTCCAGTCCTCCTCGATGTCGGCCTCCGTGATGAGGGCGGCCTTGGCGCCGGACTCGGTGAGGGTGCCCCGGGATGCGCCGGGGGACGTGCTGGGGGAACCGCTCGGAGTCTGCCGCGCCGCGTTCCGCTCGGCGACCCCGGCCTGCTCGGCGGCGGTGTCCGAGGCGCTGCGCGACCCGGAGCCGTCCGAGCAGGCCGCCGTGGTCAGCAGCGCGCCCGCCGCCAGGGCGCAGGACAGGAGACGGACGGGGTGGGACGAGGGACGACGGCTCATCGCGGCATGCCTCCTGGGGGGGGGAACGGTCTCCTCAGGGCATCACCGGGGCCGGGGACGCACCAGCGCAGGCGGCTGTCCGGGTGAGGGCCGGCTCTCGCGGGGCAAGGCGCACGTCCGCCCGTGGCTCAGCCGCCCACCGCCGCCCGCACCAGCGCCGCCGCGAGGACGGCCGGTTCCGTCTTCCCGGCCAGAGCGAGGAGCCGGTCCGGGTCCCCCGGCAGGCCGAGGCGCTCGGCGCCCTGGAGGGCCTTGCGGTCCAGGTAGGGCGCCGCCTGCGGCCAGACGCGCTGGGCCTCCCGCAGGAAGATGTCGGCGCCGGTCGGTCCCACGCCGGGGAACTCCTGGAGCAGCCGCCGGACTTCGGACACGTCGCCGTCCGCCTCGTCGCGCAGCCTGCGCAGGTCCCCGCCCCACCGCTCGGTCAGCAGCTCGGCGCCCTCGCCGAGCTGGGTGGCGGTGCGCTCGTCGTAGCGCCGGTAGCCGCCCCGGCCGAGGGCGTCCACCCGTTCCTGCCAGGCGGCGCCGGCCATGCGGCGCGGGTCGCGCAGCCCCGCCTCGCTGAGGGCGCGGGCGGCGGCGACGGCGATGGAGGCGCTGATGCGGGCGCTGAGCAGGTGCGCGAGGACCAGCAGCCGGTACAGCGGCTGCGGGGTGTCCTTGAGGCGGATGCCCGCCTCCTCGGCGTACGTCTGTCCGTGCGCGTCGACGAGTTCGCGCACCGTCCGCCGTTGGTCGCGGCTCATGGTCAGGGCTTCAGCGGGTCGTGACCGACCGTCATGAGCCGGTGCCGCAGGCCGGTGTCGTCGGAGGCGGGCTCGTTCTCCAGGTCCGTCTGCGAGGTCACGGTGTCCACGACCTTGCGCATGGCGCGCAGGTCGTCCTCCGTGAGGTCGGTGCGCCGCTTCTGCAGGATCGCGAGGACGTGCTGCCCGAGGGGCGGACCGGCGTCGTCCGGCAGCGGCTCGGTCAGTTCCCCGGAGTCGCGCACCCGGAGCCAGTCCGCGAGTTCCGCGGAGGTCATGTTCACCACGCGGTGGAAGTCCTCCCACAGCGCGTCGAGTTCGAGGGCGTCGGCCATGAGGTGTCCCTCATTTCGTCGTGCGTACGTGCCTGTTGGGCGGTCAGCCGGAGCAGCGCGACCCGCTCCGCCTCGTCGGTGCCGCCCCACACGCCCGACGTCTGCCCCGACTCCAACGCGAACGTCAGGCACTCGGGGGTCACCGGGCATCTGGCGCAGACCCGCTTGGCGGCCGCCGAGTCCCGCAGGGCGGGCCCGGCGGTGCCCACCGGGAAGAAGAGATCGGGGTCCTCATCCACGCAGGCGGCGCGGCGCAACCACTCCATGCGGGCGCGGGTGCCCTTGGGGCGCATGGGCAAACGTCGGGGTGCCCCGGGGGAGGCCGGGGCGGGCGGGGCGGGCGGGGTGCCGGGTCAGCGGGCGAGCACACCGTCCAGGAAGCGGGTGAGGTCCGCGAACACCTCCGCGCGGTTGGTCTCGTTGAAGAGCTCGTGCCGGGCGCCCGGGTAGATCCGCTCGGTCAGGTTCCCGCCGCTCAGCGTCTCGACGCCGACGCGGCTGCCGGGCAGCGGCACCAGCCGGTCGTCGTCCCCGTGCACCCACAGCAGCGGCAGCCCGCCGACGTCACCGCCCCCGGCCACCGTCTCCAGCGTCCGCACGAACGCCTCCAGGGTCGGCCGCTTCATCGGCCCGTGCCAGACCAGCGGATCCGCCGCGTACGCCGTGCCGACCGCCGGGTCGCGGGAGAGCGAGGCCGGGCTGATGGGGGTGTCGGGGATCTCTTCCAGGGCGAGCAGCCGACGCGGCAGCTCCCAGTCGCCGATCACGGGCCCGGACAGCACCAGGGCCGTCAGCTCGCCGGGGTGGCGCTGGGCGTAGCGGGCGGCGACGAGCCCGCCCATCGAGTGCCCGACCATGACGACCGGCAGCCCCGGGTGGGCAGCCCCGGCGAGTTCCGCCGCGGCGTGCACGTCGGTGACCACGTCCTCGAAGTCCTCGATCACCACCCGCTCGCCGTCCGAGTGCCCGTGCCCGGTGTGGTCCGGGGCGTAGACGGCGGCACCGTGGCCGGTGAGGACGCCGGCCACCTCCTCGTAGCGCCCGGAGTGCTCCCCGTACCCGTGGACCAGCAGCGCGACGTAGCCGGGGGCCTCGGCGGGCCACTCGCGGACGGCGACGTGTCCCCGCGTTCCGGTCAGGGTGTGCGTGCGGGTCTCGGCCATGTCTCCTCCGGCTGTTTCGGTGATGGTGGTCAGTGGTCAGTGGTCAGTGGTTGCGGTCGGTGGGTCGGTGGGTCGGTGGGTCGGTGGGTCGGTGGGTCCGTGGCCGCTGTTTCGCGGTTCGTCGTCGGTCGTCCGTTGTCAGGGGATCTTCCCAGGACGCCGACGGGCGGTCTATAGTCCAAAACTAGCAGTGCTAATTAAGGTTCGCGGTGGTCGACGCGGCGGCGGCACGCCGTCCGGCGACCGCGCGACGACGGTCAGGAGTCCTCCCGTGTGTCCCGTCCACTTCGCGGCCGCCCGCCGCACCCCGATCGGCAAGCTGCGCGGTGCCCTGTCGACCGTACGGCCCGACGACCTCGCCGCCGCGGTGATCCGGGGCCTGGTCGCCGACGTGCCCGCGCTCGACCCGGCCCGTGTCGACGACGTGTACTGGGGTGCCGCCAACCAGGCGGGCGAGGACAACCGCAACGTCGCCCGCATGGCCGCCCTGCTCGCGGGCCTGCCGGAGACCGTCCCCGGCGCCACCGTCAACCGGCTGTGCGCCTCCGGCCTCGAAGCCGTCACCGCCGCCGCCCGCACCATCGCCGCCGGTGAGGCCGACATCGTGCTCGCCGGCGGTTCCGAGTCCATGAGCCGCGCCCCCTTCGTGCTGCCCCGCCCCGACGAGGCGCTGCCGCACCGCATCGAGACCGCCGACACCCGGCTCGGCTGGCGCCTGGTCAACCCGGCGATGAAGGACCTGCACGGCCTGCTGGCCATGGGCGAGACCGCCGAGGAGGTCGCCGAGCGGTACGGCGTCCCGCGCGAGCGCCAGGACGCGTTCGCCCTGCGCAGCCACCGCCTGGCCGCCGAGGCCCGGAAGAACGGTCATTTCGACGACGAGATCCTCCCCGTCGAGCGCCCCGACGGCGTGGTCGTCGACACCGACGAATGCGTCCGCGAGGACACCTCCCTGGAGAAGCTCGGACGCCTGAAGCCCGTCTTCCGCCCCGGCGGCACGGTCACCGCGGGCAACGCCTCCCCGATGAACGACGGCGCCGCCGCGCTCCTCCTGGTCAGCGAGGAGGCCCTGAACGACCTCGGCCTGGAGTCGCTGGGCCGCTACGTCGCCGGCGGCTCGGCCGGTGTCCACCCCGACATCATGGGCATCGGCCCGGTCCCCGCCACCCGCAAGGTCCTCGCCCGGGCCGGCTGGAGCGTCGGCGACCTCGCGGAGGCGGAGTTCAACGAGGCGTTCGCCGCCCAGGCCCTGGCCTGCGTCGACCAGCTCGGCATCGACCCCGGCCTGGTCAACCCCACCGGCGGCGCCATCGCCCTGGGCCACCCGCTCGGCTGCTCCGGCGTCCGCATCCTGACCACCCTGCTCCACCGCATGCGCCGTACGGGGGCCGGCCGCGGGCTGGCCACGATGTGCGTGGGCGTGGGGCAGGGCAGCGCGGTCCTCGTCGAACGCCAGTAGGGCCGCCCATCCAGCCGTAGAGCCACCCCCTCCGCAGAGCCGCAGCAAGGAAACGGAGCAACACCCCATGGCAACCCTCTCCGTCGCCGCCGTCCTCGCCGAGAACGCCCGGCGCCGTCCCGACAAGGAGGCGCTGGTCGAGGGCGACCTGCGCCTGACCTTCGCCGAGGTGTGGCGGCGGGCCCGCGCCCAGGCCGGCGCGCTGGCCGGCCTGGACGTCCGGCCGGGGGACCGGGTGGCACTGATGGCACCGAACACCGCCGACTTCCCCATCGCGTACTACGCCCTCGCCGCGGCCGGTGCCGTCGTCGTCCCGGTGCACCTGCTGCTGTCGGCGGCCGAGGTCGAGCACGTCCTGCGCGACAGCGGGGCCACCCTGTTGCTGTGCCACCCGGCGCAGGCGGAGACCGGGGCGGCCGCCGCGCGGGCGGCCGACGTACGGATGCTCACGCTCGGCGACGAGTCCGAGTTCGGCCGGCTCGCGGCGGAGGCCGAGCCCCTGCCCTCGTACGTCACCCGCGACGCCGACGACCCGGCCGTCGTCTTCTACACCAGCGGCACCACCGGCGTCCCCAAGGGCGCGGTGCTCAGCCACTTCAACCTGGTGATGAACGCGACGGTCAACGCCTTCGACGCCAACGACATCCGGCCCGACGACATCGCGCTCGGCGCGCTGCCCCTCTTCCACGCCTTCGGCCAGACCGTCTCCCTGAACTCCACCTGGCGGGCGGGCGCCACCCTCGTGCTGCTGCCGCGCTTCGACGCGGCACGCGCGATCGAGCTGATGGTGAAGGAGAACGTCAACACCTTCCACGGGGTGCCGACCATGTTCGTCGCCCTCGCCGCCGCGGCCCCCGGCGCCGCGGCCCTGCCGGAGCTCCGGGTGTGCGTCTCCGGCGGCGCCTCCCTCCCGGTGGCCGTCCTGGAGCGGTTCGAGGAGGCGTTCGGGGCGAAGATCTACGAGGGGTACGGGCTGTCCGAGACCTCTCCGGCGGCGGCCGTGAACCAGCCGGTGTTCGGCGCGCGGCCCGGCACCATCGGCCACCCGCTGTGGGGCGTGGACGTGGAGATCGCCCGCGCGGAGGCGGAGGACCGCGTCGAACTGCTGCCGCCCGGCGAGCTGGGCGAGGTCGTCGTCCGCGGCCACAACGTCTTCTCCGGCTACCTCGGGCGCCCCGAGGCCACGGCGGAAGCCCTGGTCGACGGCTGGTTCCGCACCGGTGACCTGGGCACCAAGGACGACGAGGGGTTCCTCAGGATCGTCGACCGGAAGAAGGACGTCATCATCCGGGGCGGCTACAACGTCTACCCGCGCGAGGTCGAGGAGGTGCTGATGCGCCACCCCGGCATCGCCCAGGTCGCCGTCATCGGACTCCCGGACGACCTGCACGGCGAGGAGGTCTGCGCCGTCGTGGTGCGCGCCCCGGACGGGGCACCGGACGCCGCCGAGGTCACCGAGTGGTCCAAGGAGCACCTCGGCCGGCACAAGTACCCGCGCCGGGTGGAGTTCGCGGACGAGCTGCCGCTCGGGCCGAGCATGAAGGTCCTGAAGCGGGAACTGCGCGTGCGGTACACCGGCCGCGCGGGATCGGAGCGCTGAGGATCAAGGGGCGAGACGGTGCTTACGGCGCCGGGCGGGTGGCATAGCATCGGTCCCCGCCATGGACACCATCACGCTCGGGCACCTCACCGGCTGGCAGTTCGCCGCGCTCGCCTTCGCGGCCCTGCTGGTCGGCTTCTCCAAGACCGCGGTGAGCGGGGCCAACACGGTCAGTCTCGCGATCTTCGCGGCGGTCCTGCCCGCCCGCGCCTCCACCGGCATCCTGCTGCCCGTGCTGATCGCCGGTGACGTCCTGGCCGTCCTCACCTACCGGCGCCACGCGCACTGGCCCACGCTGTGGCGGCTGTTCCCGGCGGTCGGGGCGGGCGTGGTCGTCGGCACGCTCTTCCTGGTGTGGGCGGACGACGCGGTCGTGCGCACCTCGATCGGCGTGATCCTGCTGTTCATGGCCGGGGTGACGGTGTGGCGCCGGCGGCAGGCCCGCGCCGGCGACGACGAAGGCGCGGACGCCGGGCAGCCGGACGGGGCCGCCTCGCGCGCCGGCCGCGCGAAGGCCCGCTCGTACGGCGTTCTGGGCGGGTTCACCACGATGGTCGCGAACGCGGGCGGCCCGGTGATGTCGATGTACCTGCTGTCCGCGGGGTTCCGGAAACTCGGCTTCCTGGGCACGTCGGCGTTCTTCTTCCTGATCGTCAACGTCTCCAAGCTCCCCTTCAGCGCGGGCCTCGGCCTGATCGACGGCCCCTCGCTGCTGCTCGACGCGGCACTGGTCGTCTTCGTGGTGCCCGGTGCGCTCCTCGGCAAGTGGGCCGTCAGCCGGATCAACCAACGCCTGTTCGAACGTCTGGTGATCGCGGCGACGGTTGTGGGCGGTCTGCAGCTCCTGCTCGCCTGACCCGCTGCGGCAGACCGTTGCTGAGGTCTTCCACCAGCAGGCGTTTGGCGATGGCGTCGAGGGCGGCGCGCAACTCGTCGTCCGTCGGCCGCCCGATGTCCCGCTCCACCCGGTCCTCCAGCCAGGTCGCCCAGGCCCGGCCGATGACGAGGGCCTCGCGGGCGCCCGCGTCGGTGTGCGAGAGCAGGGAACCGTGCCGCGTCAGGAACCCCTCCTCCACCATCCGGTCGAAGACCGGCAGCAGCACCTCCGGCGGCAGCCGGCGTCTGGCCGCGATCAGACCGAGGCTCGCGTGCCCGACCAGCCGCGTGAACAGCTCGACCTGCATCACCGCCCAGGCCCCGGCGACGTCGAGCCGGGTGTCGCTGTCCGCGACGATCCGGCGGGCGGTGTCCAGTTCCGTACTCCCGATGATCTTCCCGACGGACGCCTCCAGGGTCCGCCTGCTGCTCGCGTCGTGCGGAGAGGCGAAGCCCTCGCCCATGTCCGTCGAGCCCGCCCGGGCGCTGTCGCGCAACTGGACCTGCTTGAGGAACAGGGCGACCACGAAGCCGAGGACCGCGACCGGCACCGTCCACAGGAACACGGTCTGAATGGTGTCCGCGTACGCCCCGACGACGGGCGCCGACGCCGGGGGCGGCAGCCGGTGCACGCCCTCCGGACTGGTCGACGCCCCGGCGATCACCGACGGGTCGGCGGCACCGGTGCGGACCGCGGCGCCGACGCCGTCCCGCAGGTTGGGGCCGAGCGCGTTGGCGTAGATCGTGCCGAACACGGCGGTGCCGAAGGAGCTGCCGAGCGTGCGGAAGAAGGTGACGCCGGAGGTCGCGGTGCCGAGGTCGGAGTACTCCACCGTGTTCTGCACGGCGATGGTCAGCACCTGCATGGACAGGCCGATCCCGGTGCCGAGCACGAACATGTACAGCGACTCGAGCCCCGCGCCCGTGGCCGGGCCCATCAGCGACATCAGGTACAGGCCCACGCCCATCACCAGCGTGCCCGCGATGGGGAACAGCCGGTACCGCCCGGTCTTGCTGACCACGTTGCCGCTGAACACCGAGGCGATCAGCAGGCCCGCCACCATCGGCAGCGTCCGCACCCCGGAGACGGTGGCCGAGTCGCCGTCCACGTACTGCAGATACGTCGGCAGGTACGTCAGCGCGCCCAGCATCGCGAAGCCGACGATGAAGCTGAGGACCGAGCAGACCGTGAACACCGGGTTGGAGAACAGCCGCATCGGCAGCATCGGTTCGGCCGCCCGCGTCTCCGCCCAGCAGAACAGGCCGAGCGCGACCAGCCCGCCCGCGAACAGTCCGACGATCACCGCCGAGCCCCACGCGTACTCGTTGCCGCCCCAGCTCGTCGCCAGGATCAGCGCGCTCGCGCCGATCGCGACCAGCGCGATGCCCAGGTAGTCGATGGCGGGACGGACCGCCGACTTCACCACCGGGATGGTCCGGGCGGCGGCGATCACCACGACGACGGCGATGGGCACGTTGACGTAGAACGCCCAGCGCCAGGACAGGTGGTCGGTGAACAGCCCGCCCAGCAGCGGTCCGATGACCGTCGCGACGCCGAAGACCGCGCCGATGGCACCCTGGTACTTGCCCCGCTCCCGCAACGGGATGACGTCGGCGATCAGCGCCATCGCCGTCACCATCAGGCCGCCCGCGCCGACGCCCTGCACCGCCCGCCAGACGATCAGCAGCGGCATGTTCGTCGCCAGCCCGCACAGGAACGAGCCGGTGATGAACACGACCGCCGACACCTGGAAGACCACCTTGCGGCCGAACAGGTCGCCGAACTTGCCGACCAGCACCGTCGCCACGGTCTCCGCGAGCAGGTACGAGGTCACCACCCACGACATGTGCCGGGCGCCGCCCAGGTCCGAGACGATCGTGGGCAACGCGGTGCCCACGATCGTCTGGTCCAGGGCCGCGAGCAGCATCCCCAGCATGATCGTGACGAAGACGACGTTGCGGCGCCGACGGTCCAGCACGGGCGGCTGGGCGGCTGCGGTCCGTGGCGTTTCCTCGGCGACTGTCACGCGGCCACGATCACACCGGTGCACCGGCCACGCATGCGGGACGGGGCCGCCCGGGTACGCCCCGGGCCGGTCAGCGCCCGCCGGGATTGCGCCGCAGCAGGTAGGTGTCCATGATCCAGCCCTTGCGCTCGCGCGCCTCGGCACGCAGCCGCTCGATGCGGGGCGCGGCCTCGGCGATCGGCCCGGAGTCGAGTATCTCGTCCGGGGTGCCCAGGTAGGCGCCCCAGTAGATGTCGATGTCCTGGTCCGCGAACCGCCGGAAGGTCTGGTGGGCGTCCAGCATCACGACGACGTCGTCCGCCTCCTCGGGGAAGCCCTCGGCCAGCCGCCGCCCGGTGGTGATCTGCACGGGCCGCGCCACCCGGTTCAGCCCGGTCCGGTGCCGGGCGGCCAGCGAGGAGACGCTGCTGATGCCGGGCACCACGTCGTACTCGAACGCCACCGTGCCGCGCTCCAGGATCTCCTCCAGGATGCCCAGCGTGCTGTCGTACAGCGCGGGGTCGCCCCACACCAGAAACGCGCCGCTCTCGTCCTCGCCCAGTTCCTCGGCGATCAGCCGCTCGTAGATACCGGCGCGGGCACTGCGCCAGTCCCCGACTGCCGGGGAGTACGCCGCGCCGCCCGCGCCGCGGTCGCGCTCGGGGTCGCGCGCCTCGACGACGCGGTAGGTCCCCTCCGGCAGGTGCGTCTCCAGCATGTCCCGGCGCAGCCGCACCAGGTCGGCCTTGGCCTCGCCCTTGTCCAGGACGAAGAACACGTCCGTGCTCCGCAGCGCCCGCACCGCCTGGAGGGTGAGCTGCTCGGGGTCGCCCGCGCCGATACCGATCACATGGATTGTCCGCACGCCACGAGTCTGCCGTACGCCACCGACAACGCCCCGACCGGGCCGCCCCGGCCGGATTCAGCCCCGCAGCCGGGGCGCCCGCGCCGCCGCGTCCACGGCCCCGCCGCCCTCCACCTCGCCGGCCAGCTCCCGGGCCCACCCGGCGACCGCGCCGAGGTCCATCCCGTACGGCCGCTCCCGCGCGGACCCCGACGCGGCCCACTCGGTCACGGCGCCCGCCCCGCGCCGCAGCAGCCGGGCCCCGCCGGTGACGTTGCCGCGCGCCGCGTGGGTCAGCCCGACGGCGAGCTGGGCCAGCCCGCGCCACAGCTCCCGCTCCTCCCCGGGGCCCGACTTCCAGGCGTCCTCGAACACCTCGTGGGCGTGGAACGGCTTCCCCTCGTCCAGCAGCCGCTGCGCCTCGGCGACCGTCTCCTCCGGGGCCCGGACGACGCCCTCGGGCTGGCGCGGCACGCCGTCGGAGCCGTACGGCAGGGGCCGCCCGAGCCCGTCCCGCGGCCGGGCGTTGCGGGCGCGGCCCTCGTCGTCGCGGTCCCGTCCGGCCACCGGGCGGCCGGGGGCGGTGCTGTCCATGGGGCTGTCGGCGGTGCTGTCCATGGGCCGATTGTCCCTCGCCGGAGCCCGCTTAGGCATCGTCCGGTGTGTGGGGTAAAGTGCTGTCCGCGTGATCGCGCGGTGCACCGCGCGTGAGCACACCGGGACGTGGCGCAGCTTGGTAGCGCACTTGACTGGGGGTCAAGGGGTCGCAGGTTCAAATCCTGTCGTCCCGACGGTGTGGAGGGCCTTCACGGAAGCGATTCCGTGAAGGCCCTCTCTGTGTCCACCGCTGCGGTTTCCCGCGCAGCGGTTCCCGCCGGCGGTCAGTCCCGGGGCCGCGCCCCCGCCGCGCGGAGCAGGTCGGCCGTCTCCTGGTGCCCGCCGTTCGACGCCCACTGCAGCGGCGTCCAGCCGGTGCCGTGGTCCTCGCGCAGGTTCGGGTCGGCCCCGTACTCCAGCAGCGCGCGGACGGTCTCCGTGTGCCCCCAGCAGGCCGCCCCGCACAGCGGAGTGCCCTCCGAGCCGATCCCGCTCTCCGTGTCCGGCCGGGCCCCGGCCGCGAGCAGGAGGCGGACGATGCCGGTCTCCCCGCCCACCGACGCGAGGTACAACGGGGTGCTGCCGGCGGAGTCGGCGGTCTCGGCCGGCGCTCCGTCCCGCAGGGCGGCCCGGACCCGTGACACGTCACCGGTCAGCGCGGCGCCGGCGAGACGCAGGGACAGTTTCTTGTGCTTTCGCCTGTTCACCCGTTCCACCCTAGGCGGCGGCCGGGGCCGCTGCTCCCGTAGCCCCCGACCGGTCAGCTCCTGACCAGCAGTTGGAAGTCGAACGCGTACCGGGAGGCGCGGTAGACGTGCGTCCCGTACTCGACCGGCCGCCCGGTGTCGTCGTACGCGGTGCGCTGCATGGTGAGCAGCGCGGCGCCCTCGGGTTCGCCGAGGCGCTCGGCCTCCTCGGGTCGGGCGATGCGGGCGCCGACGGTCTGGCGGGCGCTGTGCAGGGTGATGCCGGACGCGCGCATCATCCGGTACAGGCCGGTCGACTCCAGCCGGGCGTCGTCGAGCTCCAGCAGGTCCGCCGGAAGGTAGTTGCACAGCATCGCCACCGGCCGGCCGTGGGTGAGGCGCAGCCGCTCCAGGACGGCGACCTCGGTGCCCTCCGCGAGACCGAGGGCCGTCGCGACCCCGGCCGCGGCCGGGACGCGCTCGTTGCGCACCACCAGGGTGCCGGGGCCCTGTCCGGCCGCCTCCAGGTCGTCGTAGAGACTGCTCAGTTCCAGCGGGCGCCTGACCTGGCTGTGCACCACCTGGGTGCCGACCCCGCGCCGCCGGACCAGCAGCCCCTTGTCGACCAGCGACTGGATGGCCTGGCGGACGGTCGGCCGGGACAGGCCGAGGCGGACGGAGAGGTCGACCTCGTTGCCCAGGAGGTTGCCCGGGGCGAGGACGCCGTGCCCGATCGCCGCTTCGAGCTGCTGGGCCAACTGGTGGTAGAGCGGCACCGGACTGTTCCGGTCCAGGGCGAAGTCCAGGGTGCCGGTCGCGGGGGCGGTCACGGCACGTGCGGGGTCGCCGGTCTTCGCCATGGACGTACCTCCCTTGCGTCGGTGACGAGTTGTGCGGGCGGGGGGAGGGCTCAGAGGTGGTGGCGGCGGCCGGCGAGCGCGCGTTCGTAGACCTCGCGCGCGCCGGTGGCGGCCTCGCGGGCCGACACCTCGGCCACCGGCACGTCCCACCAGGCCGCCGCGGGCGGCGCGGCCGACGGCGGCGCCGTCTCGACGTACACGCACGACGGCCGGGTCGCCGTCCGGGCCGTCACCAGCGCCTCGCGCAGCTCGCGCACCGTCTTGGCGCGCAGCACGTCCATGCCGAGGCTGGCCGCGTTGGCGGCGAGGTCGACGGGGAGGGGAGCGCCGGTGAAGGAGCCGTCGGCGACGCGGTGGCGGTAGTCGGTGCCGAAGCGCTCGGCGCCCACCGCCTCGGAGAGGCCGCCGATGGACGCGTAGCCGTGGTTCTGCACCAGGACCAGCTTCACCGGCAGGTCCTCCTGGACGGCCGTGACGATCTCCGTCGGGTTCATCAGGTACGTGCCGTCGCCGACCAGGGCCCACACGGGCGTGCCGGGCGCGGCCTGCTGGACACCGAGCGCGGCCGGGATCTCGTAGCCCATGCAGGAGTAGCCGTACTCCAGGTGGTACTGGCGCGGGGAGCGGGCCCGCCACAGCTTGTGCAGGTCGCCGGGGAGCGAGCCGGCCGCGTTGATCACGACGTCCTCGTCGCCGACGACCGCGTCCAGCGCACCCAGCACCTGCGTCTGCGTCGGCACCGCGCCGTCGTCCTCGGCCCGGAAGGCCGTCTCGACCGTCTCGTCCCAACGGGCCTTCCCCGTGCGGTACTCGGCCTCGTACGCGGCGTCCACGCGGTGACCGGACAGCGCCTCCGCCAGTGCGGCGAGCCCCGCCCGCGCGTCGCACACCAGGGTGCCGGCGGCGAGCTTGTGGGCGTCGAAGGCGGTGATGTTGAGGTTCAGGAAGCGGACGTCCGGGTGCTGGAAGAGGGTGCCGGAGGCGGTGGTGAAGTCCGTGTAGCGGGTGCCGACGCCGATCACCAGGTCGGCGGTGCGAGCGAGTTCGTCGCTCACCGCGGTGCCGGTGTGGCCGATGCCGCCGAGGTCGGCGGGGTGGTCGTGGCGCAGCGCGCCCTTGCCCGCCTGGGTGGAGGCGACCGGGATGCCGGTGGCCTCCACCAGCTCCCGCAGGGCTCCTTCGGCCTCGCTGTGGTGGACGCCGCCGCCCGCGACGATCAGCGGGCGCGCGGCGGCCCGGACCGCCCGGACGGCGTCGGCCAGTTCCGCCGGGTCGGGCGCGGGGCGGCGCACCCGCCAGACGCGGTCGGCGAAGAACTCCTCGGGCCAGTCGTACGCCTCCGCCTGCACGTCCTGCGGCAGCGCCAGGGTGACCGCACCGGTCTCCGCCGGGTCGGCCAGCACGCGCACGGCCTTGAGCGCGGAGGCGAGCAGCGCCTCGGGGCGGGTGATCCGGTCGAAGTACCGGGAGACGGGCCGCAGGGCGTCGTTGACGGACACGTCGGCCCCGACGGGGTGCTCCAACTGCTGGAGCAGCGGGTCGGCGGCGTGCGAGGCGAAGTAGTCGCCGGGCAGGAGCAGGACCGGCAGGCGGTTGACGGTGGCGAGGGCGGCGCCGGTGACCAGGTTGGTGGCTCCGGGGCCGATGGACGTCGTCACCGCCTGCGCGGACAGGCGGTTGAGCTGGCGGGCGTGGCCGACGGCCGCGTGCACCATGGCCTGTTCGCTGCGGCCCTGGTGGTACGGCATCGCCTCCCGGTACTCGACCAGTGCCTGGCCGAGGCCGGCCACGTTGCCGTGGCCGAAGATGCCCCAGGTGCCCGTGATCAGCCGGCGCCGCACGCCGTCGCGTTCGGTGTACTGCGCGGCCAGGAAGCGCACCAGGGCCTGGGCGGTGGTCAGTCGGCGGGTGGCGGCGGCGCTCATGCGGACCTCTCCGGTGCGGTGTAGAGGGGGAGCCGGGGGTCGACCGGCTGCTCGGGCCAGGTGTCGCGGATCCAGGCGTGGCCGGGATGGTCGCTGATCAGCCAGGCACGCTCGGGCTCCGGCCCGGCCATGACGTTGAGGTAGTACATGTGGTGCCCGGGGACCGCCATCGACGGTCCGTGCCAGCCGTCGGGGATCAGTACGACGTCTCCGTCGCGCACTTCGGCCAGGACGTCGGTGCCCCCTCCCCGCCCGGACGGCGAGACCCGCTGGTAGCCGAGGCCCGGGGTGCCCTCGTGGTCCGCGAACTCGAAGTAGTAGATCTCCTCCAGCTCCGACTCCTCGCCGGGGCGGTGCTCGTCGTGCTTGTGGGGCGGGAAGGAGGACCAGTTGCCGCCCGGCGTGAGGACCTCCACCGCGATCAGCCTGTCGCACTCGAACGTCCCCGCCGCGGCGAAGTTGTTGACCTGCCGCGAGCAGGTGCCGGTGCCCCGCAGCTCCACCGGCACCCCGGACGCCGGTCCGTGGCGGGCGGGCAGGCGGCGGGTGCAGCGCGCGCCGGTCAGGGCGAACCGGCCGCCGCCGGAGGACGTCAGCGTCGTACGGGCCTCGCGCGGCACGTAGGCGAAGTCGGTGACGCCGCTGAACACGTTTTCGCGCCCGGTCAGTTCGAAGGTGTCCTCGCCGAACTCGTCGGCGGTCCGCACCGTGCAGCCGCCGCTCAGGGGCAGGACGATCCACTCGCTCTCGCCGCTGTCGAAGGTGTGGCTGCCGCCGGGAGGCAGGCGCACCACGCGCAGACTGCTGTAGCCCCAGCCGGCGCTCTCGGGGGTCACGTCCACGGCGTACGGGCCGTCCGCCGCCTTGCCCGCGGGAAGGTGATACGTCATCGTCCGCTCCTCCGCCTCGTCTCGGTCACAGCAGTCCGACGGCCGTGTCCACCGCCTCCTCCACGCTGCCCCCGGCCGGGTAGAGCAGCGAGCGGCCGACGACCATGCCCTGCACGGTGGGCAGCCTCAGGGCCTTGCGCCAGCGCTCGTAGGCCGCGCTCTGGTCCGCCGGGGAGCCCCCTATGTCGCCGCCGAGCAGCACGGTGGGCAGCGTGGAGGTCTCCAGTACCTCGGCCATGTCGTCCGGGTTCCGGGTGACGGGCAGTTTCAGCCAGGTGTAGGCGGAGGTGCCGCCCAGGCCCGAGGCGATGGCGATGGAGCGGGTGACGGCCTCGGCGGACAGGTCGTTGCGGACCCGCCCGTCGGTCCGGCGGGAGATGAACGGCTCGACGAACAGCGGGAGTCCGCGCGCGGCCATGGCGTCGACGGCGCGGGCGCTCGCCTCCAGCGTGGCCAGTGAGCCGGGGTCGTCGTAGTCGACGCGCAGCAGCAGCTTGCCCGCGTCGAAGCGCAGGCGGGCGATGTCCTCGGCGCGGTGGCCGGTGAAGCGGTCGTCCATCTCGAAGGCGGCGCCCGCCAGGCCGCCCCGGTTCATCGAACCCATGACGACCTTGTTCTCCAGCACCCCGAGCAGCAGCAGGTCCTCCAGCACGTCGGCGGAGGCGAGCACCCCGTCCACGCCGGGCCGGGACAGCGCGGTGCACAGGCGTTCCAGCAGGTCGGCGCGGTTGGCCATGGCGAGTGCGCGGTCGCCGACGCCGAGCGCGCCGCGCGCCGGATGGTCGGCGGCCACGATCATCAGACGGCCGGAGTCGCCGATCAGCGGGCGGCGCACCCGGCGGGCCGCGGCCTCGGCGATCGCCTCCGGGTGCCGGGCCCTGACCGCGGTGAGGTCCGGGATGCTGGGGATGCTGGGGGACAAGACGTGGCTCCGTTCAGGGAGTGGCTCGCGCGAGGAGGTCGTCGACCTCGGCCCCGGTGGGCATCGCGGAGGAGCAGGCGAGGCGGGAGGCGACCAGGGCGCCGGCCGCGTTGGCGTACCGCATGGTCCGCTCCAGCTCCCAGCCGGAGAGCAGACCGTGGCACAGGGAACCGCCGAACGCGTCGCCCGCGCCGAGGCCGTTGACCACCTCGACCGGCACCGGCGGCACCTCGGCCGACCGGCCGTCGCGGTGGAGGGCGAGGACACCCTTCGGGCCCTGCTTGACGACGGCCAGTTCCACCCCGGCGGCGAGCAACGCCTCGGCGCAGGCGCGGGGTTCGCGCACGCCGGTGGCGATCTCGCACTCGTCCAGGTTGCCGACCGCGACGGTCGCGTGCCCGAGCGCCTCGGCGTAGTACGGGCGGGCCTGGTCCGGGTCGGTCCAGAACATGGGGCGCCAGTCCAGGTCGAAGACCGTGGTGCCGGACTTGGCGCGGTGGGCGAGGGCGGTCAGCGTCGCCGTACGGCTCGGCTCCTCGCTCAGTCCGGTGCCGGTCATCCAGAAGACCGAGGCCGCGCGGATCGCGTCCAGGTCCAGTTCCTCCGGGCGGATCTCCAGGTCCGGCGCCTTGGGACGGCGGTAGAAGTACAGCGGGAAGTCGTCCGGCGGGAAGATCTCGCAGAACGTCACCGGGGTCGGGTGGTCCGCCACCGGGGTGACCCAGCGGTCGTCGACGCCGAACTCCTTGAGCGCGCCGTGCAGATAGCCGCCGAAGGGGTCGTCGCCCGTGCGGGTGATGACGGCCGCGGTACGGCCGAGCCGGGCGGCGGCGACCGCCACGTTGGAGGCCGAGCCGCCGAGGAACTTGCCGAAGGTCTCAACCTCCGCCAGGGGTACGCCCGTCTGCAGAGGATAGAGATCGACGCCGATGCGGCCCATCGTGATCAGATCGAAACGCGGGACTGACTCGGCCATGTGCGACGCTCCTTTGGCTGGGCGGGGGCCTGCCGCCTCCCAGGTGTATGACTCCTGGACGACACTGTCAAGACTTTGTACTTACATTCGGACCTGTGAGTGAAAGAATGTCTTGACAAAGTATTGACAGTGGGCGTCTCAAGGGCTTGTATCCGGTCCCAGCGCAGCATCAGCCATTCTTCTCGGGTCTGGCACACGGCTTTCCCGTCGCACAGTCGCACAGTGAGGTGCAGGAAAAGATGGACCGCTCTTCGCACGCCCGCTCCCGCAGATTCGCCCCCGCCGTGGCCCTCGCCGCCGCCGCGGCCCTGACCCTCGCCGGCTGCTCGAGCAGCTCGGGCGGGAAGAAGGCCGACGAGGAGGGCGAGGCGGGCGCCGCCGCGGGCAAGGCGAACACCCCGCGCATGACCGTCGCCCTGGTCACCCACCAGGCACCCGGCGACACCTTCTGGGACATCGTCCGCAAGGGCGCCCAGGCCGCCGCCGACAAGGACAACGTCAAGCTCGTCTACTCCGCCGACCCGAACGCGGGCAACCAGGCCAACCTGGTGCAGAACGCGATCGACCAGAAGGTGGACGGCATCGCCGTCACCCTGGCCAAGCCGGACGCTCTCAGGAGCGTCCTCGCCAAGGCGGAGAAGGCGGGCATACCCGTGGTCGGGCTCAACTCCGGTCTGGCGGACTGGAAGAAGCTCGGCCTGATGTCGTTCTTCGGCCAGGACGAGAGCGTGGCGGGCGAGGCGTTCGGCAAGAAGCTGAACGAGGTGGGCTCGAAGAAGGCCCTGTGCGTCATCCACGAACAGGGCAACGTCGGTCTGACCCAGCGCTGCGACGGCATGAAGAAGACGTTCAAGGGCTCGGTGGAGAACCTCTACGTCAACGGCGCCGACCAGCCCTCCGTGAAGTCGACGGTCACGGCCAAGCTGCGGCAGGACGGCGCCGTCGACCACGTCGTCACGCTCGGCGCCCCGTTCGCCATGACGGCCGTGCAGTCGGTGGCCGAGTCCGGCAGCAAGGCCAAGGTCGCCACCTTCGACCTCAACAAGGAACTGACCGGCGCCATCGAGAAGGACGACATCGAGTTCGCCGTCGACCAGCAGCCCTACCTCCAGGGCTACCTCGCGGTCGACGGCCTGTGGCTCTACAAGAACAACGGCAACTACAGCGGCGGCGGCGAGCAGCCGGTGCTGACCGGCCCCGCCTTCGTCGACAAGTCCAACGTCAAGGCCGTCGCCGAGTTCGCCTCGAAGGGCACCCGGTGATGAGCATGGCCCCACAGGCTGAGCCGGCGGCACTCGCGCCGCCGGCCCCCGGCCCCAGGGAGAGCGACGGACGGACCCGGGAACGCCCCGTGGCGCTGCGGCTGCTCGCCCGGCCCGAGGTCGGCGTCTTCCTCGGCGCCGTCGCCGTGTTCGTCTTCTTCCTGATCGCCGCCCCCACACTCCGCGACGGCGGCTCCATGGCGACCGTGCTGTACCAGTCGTCCACCATCGGCATCATGGCGCTGCCCGTCGCCCTGCTGATGATCGGCGGCGAGTTCGACCTGTCCGCCGGTGTCGCCGTCATCACCTCCGCGCTCACCGCCGGCATGCTCAGCTACCAGCTCACCGTGAACGTCTGGGTGGGCGTGGTCGTCGCCCTCGTCGCCTCGCTCGCCGTCGGCGCCTTCAACGGCTGGGTGCTGGTGAAGACCGGCCTGCCGAGCTTCCTGGTGACCCTGGCCACCTTCCTGGTCCTGCAGGGCGTCAACCTCGCCGTCACCAAGCTCGTCACCGGCAACGTCGCCACCGACGACATCAGCGACATGGACGGCTTCGACCAGGCCAAGGCGCTGTTCGCCTCGTCCTTCGACGTGGGCGGCATCGAGGTGAAGATCACGGTCGTGTGGTGGCTGGTCTTCGCGGCCCTGGCCACCTGGGTGCTGCTGCGCACCAAGTACGGCAACTGGATCTTCGCCGTCGGCGGCAGCCAGGAGTCCGCCCGCGCGGTCGGCGTGCCCGTCACCTTCACCAAGATCACGCTGTTCATGCTGGTCGGCTTCGGCGCCTGGTTCGTCGGCATGCACCAGCTCTTCTCCTTCAACACCGTGCAGTCCGGCGAGGGCGTCGGCCAGGAACTGATCTACATCGCCGCCGCGGTCATCGGCGGCTGCCTGCTCACCGGCGGCTACGGCTCCGCCATCGGCCCGGTCTTCGGCGCCTTCATGTTCGGCATGGTGAACCAGGGCATCGTCTTCGCGGGCTGGAACCCCGACTGGTTCAAGGCGTTCCTCGGCGTGATGCTCCTCGGCGCCGTCCTCATCAACCTGTACGTCCGCCGCGCCGCGACCCGGAGGTGACCGGAATGGCCACGAAGACCCCCTCGTCCACCGGGGCCCCCGGCACCCACGGCGCCGTCCCCGCCGACCCCGCGCCCGACGGGGACCGCCCGCTGGTCGAACTGCGCGGCGCCGGCAAGGCCTACGGCAACGTGCGCGCCCTGCACGGCGTCGACCTCGCCGTCCACCCCGGCCGGGTGACCTGCGTGCTCGGCGACAACGGCGCCGGCAAGTCCACCCTCATCAAGATCATCTCGGGGCTGCACCAGCACACCGAGGGCGAGTTCCTCGTCGACGGCGAGCCCGTGCGCTTCGCCAGCCCGCGCGACGCCCTCGACCGCGGCATCGCCACGGTCTACCAGGACCTCGCGACCGTGCCGCTGATGCCGGTGTGGCGCAACTTCTTCCTCGGCTCCGAGATGACCAAGGGCCCCTGGCCCGTGCGCCGCCTCGACATCGCCCGCATGAAGCGGACCGCCGACGAGGAACTGCGCAACATGGGCATCGTCCTGGACGACCTCGAACAGCCCATCGGCACCCTCTCCGGCGGCCAGCGCCAGTCCGTCGCCATCGCCCGCGCCGTCTACTTCGGCGCCCGCGTCCTCATCCTCGACGAGCCCACCGCCGCCCTCGGCGTCAAGCAGTCCGGCGTGGTGCTCAAGTACATCGCCGCCGCGCGGGAACGCGGCCTCGGCGTCGTCTTCATCACCCACAACCCCCACCACGCCTACATGGTCGGCGACCACTTCAGCGTGCTGCGCCTGGGCACCCTCGAACTCAGCTCCGCCCGGGCCGACATCACCCTGGAGGAACTCACCAACCACATGGCGGGCGGCGCCGAACTCGCCGCCCTCAAGCACGAACTCGCCCAGGTCGGCGGGGTCGACGTGGACGCCCTTCCGGACGACGTTCCGGATGCGCCGGGGGCCTCCGCGCCGGACAGTGCCGACAAGAGCGCGAGCACCGCGTCCGACAGCACCGCGTCCGACAGCACCGCGTCCGGCACCGCCGAAGGGAAGGCCTGAGCATGCCCTCTGCCCTCGACCGCATCCGCGTCGGCTCGGCCCCCGACTCCTGGGGCGTCTGGTTCCCCGACGATCCCCGGCAGGTCCCCTGGGAGCGGTTCCTGGACGAGGTCGCCGAGGCCGGTTACGACTGGATCGAGCTGGGCCCCTACGGCTACCTCCCCACCGACCCCGCCCGGCTGGCCGACGAGGTCGCCCGGCGCGGCCTCAAGGTCTCCGCGGGGACCATCTTCTGCGGGCTGCACCGCGGCCCCTCCGAGTGGGACGCCACCTGGGAGCAGGTCGCCCGCGTCGCCGCCCTGACACAGGCCATGGACGCCAGGCACCTCGTCGTCATCCCGTCCTTCTGGCGCGACGACAAGACCGCCGAGATCCTGGAGCCGCCGGAGCTGACCGGCGAGCAGTGGACCCACCTCACCCGCGGCATGGAGCGCCTCGGCCGCGAGGTGCGGGAGACCTACGGCCTGGACATCGTCGTCCACCCGCACGCCGACACCCACATCGACACCGAGGAGCACGTCGAGCGCTTCCTCGACGCCACCGACTCCGGCCTGGTCAGCCTGTGCCTGGACACCGGCCACTACGCCTACTGCGGCGGCGACAGCGTCAAGCTGATCGAGACCTACGGCGAGCGCATCGGCTACCTCCACCTCAAGCAGGTCGACCCGGAGATCCTCGCGGGGGTGCGGGAGGGCGGCGTCCCCTTCGGCCCGGCCGTGCAGCGCGGGGTGATGTGCGAGCCGCCGGGCGGGGTGCCGGAGCTGGGACCGGTGCTCACGGCGGCCCAGGACCTCGGCGTGGACCTGTTCGCCATCGTCGAGCAGGACATGTACCCCTGCGAGCCGGACAAGCCGCTGCCCATCGCGGTGCGCACCCGGAAGTTCCTGCGCTCCTGCGGCGCCTGAGACGGGCCCGACGGCGGGGAGGGTACCGCCGGTGCGCCGTCCGGCGGGCCGGCGCCGCTGCCGCGCGCTAGCGTGCGCAGCACCGACACCCGCACCCCTCGTGCCGTTCCGGGAGGCAGCCATGACCTCGCGTCTCAACCCGTACCTCAGCTTCGACGGCGACGCCCGACAGGCGATGGAGTTCTACGAGGAGGTGTTCGGCGGCACCCTGGCGCTGAACACCTTCGGCGAGTCCGGTCTGCCGGACCCCACGTACGCCGACAAGATCATGCACGCCATGCTGGAGACGCCGGCCGGCTTCACCCTGATGGCCGCCGACACCCCGCCCGGGATGGAGTACACGCCGGGCAGCAACTTCTCGGTGAGCCTCAGCGGCGACGACGCGGCCGAACTGCGCGGCTACTGGGAGAAGCTGTCCGCCGGCGGCTCGGTCGCCGTGCCCCTGGAGAAGCAGATGTGGGGCGACGTCTTCGGCATGTGCACGGACCGGTTCGGCGTCCCCTGGATGGTGAACATCAGCGAGCCGGCGAGCTGACCGAGCAGCCCGCCGGCTCGTTGGTTCCGCCCCGCGGCGCTCAGCCCCGCCGTACCTCCGCGAGCGTCACCGGGCGGTGCTCGTGCAGCGACAGGGTGCACGCCTCGGCGATCCAGCCCGCCTCCAGCGCGTCCTCGACCGTGCAGGGGGAGGGGCGGGTACCGGCGACGACCTCGGTGAACGCGGTCAGTTCGGCGCGGTAGGCGGCGGCGAAGCGGTCCATGAAGAAGTCGTGCGGGGTACCGGCCGGGAAGGTCGCGCCCGGCTCCACCGAGCGCAGCGGCAGCCGGTCCTCCAGTCCGACGGCGATCGAGTCCTGGAAGCCGTGGATCTCCATGCGCACGTCGTAACCGCGGGCGTTGTGACGGCTGTTGGAGATCACCGCGATGGTGCCGTCGTCCAGGGTGAGGACCGCGCCGGTGGTGTCCGCGTCGCCCGCCTCCCGGATGTGGGCGGCGCCCCGGTTGCCGCCGACGGCGTACACCTCGCGCACCTCGCGGCCGGTCACCCAGCGGATGATGTCGAAGTCGTGCACCGAGCAGTCCCGGAAGATCCCGCCGGACGCGGCGACGTAGGCGGCGGGCGGAGGCGCCGGGTCGAGCGTGGTCGACCGTACGGTGTGCAGCGTGCCCAGCTCACCGCCGAGCACGGCCGCCCGCGCGGCCACGAACCCGGCGTCGAAGCGGCGGTTGTAGCCGATCTGGACCGGCACGTCGTGGTCGGCGAGCGCCTTGAGCACCTCGACGCCCTCCGGCATGGTGCGGGCGACGGGCTTCTCGCAGAAGACGGGCAGCCCGGCCTCGGCGGCGGCCAGGATCAGCCCCGGGTGGGCGTCGGTCGCCGCCGCGACCACCACTCCGTCCACCCCCGCGGCCAGCACGGCCTCGGGGGAGTCCGCGACCTCGGCGCCGAACCGCTCGGCGGCGGCCCGCGCCGCGTCCGCGAACGGGTCGGCGACGACCAGTGAACCGACGGCGTCCAGTCCGGCGAGGGTCTCGGCGTGGAAGGCGCCGATGCGGCCGAGGCCGAGGATTCCGATGCGCATGTGCTCCGCTGCTCCTTGCGTGGGGTGTGGTGAGGGTGGGGCGTGGGGTGCTCGCGGCACGTCACCCGGGCAGTTCGGGAACGATCCAGGTGCCGCGCTCCGCCGACCGCGCCATCGCGTCCAGCACCGCCGCGCTGTGCACGGCGTCCGTCAGGGTGGCGCCGTACGGGGTGCCCTCCGCCACGGAGCGCAGGAAGCGGTGGGCCTCCACCACCTTCAGGTCGTCGTAGCCCATGGCGTTGGCGGCACCCGGCTGGAAGGCCGCGAACTCGCCGTGGCCGGGACCGACGTAGACCGTGCTGACCGGCTGGTCCTGGTACGCCGTGCCGCGGCTGACGCCCAGTTCGTTCATGCGGCGGAAGTCCCAGTACACCGCGCCCCTGGTGCCGTGCACCTCGAAACCGTAGTTGTTCTGCTCGCCGACCGAGACCCGGCAGGCCTCCAGGACGCCGCGGGCGCCGGAGGCGAAGCGCAGCAGGCAGTTGACGTAGTCCTCGTTCTCGACGGGCCCCGGCTCGCCGCCCGCCGCCCGGGAGTGCCCGGCCGTGGCCCCGGCCGGGCGGGCCCGCTCGGGCAGGAAGACGGCGGTGTCGGCGGTCAGGGAGGCGATCTCGCCGAGCAGGAAGCGGGCCAGGTCGGCGCCGTGCGAGGCCAGGTCGCCGAGCACCCCGCTGCCGCCGCGCGCCCGCTCGAACCGCCACGTCAGAGCGGACTCGGGGTGGGCGGCGTAGTCGCTGAAGAGGCGGACGCGGACGTGGGTGACGGTGCCGATCTCCCCGGCGGAGATCAGGTCGCGGGCCGCCTCGACGGCGGGCGCGTTGCGGTAGTTGAAGCCGACCGCGCCCTGCACGCCCGCCTTGGCCACCGCGTCCGCCACCGCGCGGGCGTCCCCGGCGGTCAGCCCCACCGGCTTCTCGATCCAGATGTGCTTGCCCGCCTCGGCCATCGCCACGGCGATCTCGCGGTGCAGGAAGTTCGGTGCCGTGATGCTGACCGCGCCGATCCGGGGGTCCGCGGCCACCTCGCGCCAGTCGCGGGTCGCCGAGGCGAACCCGAACTGCGCGGCGGCCTCCTCGGCCCGTCCCGGCACCTCCTCGGCGACCGTCACCAGCTCGGGGCGCAGCGCGAGCCGGGGGTAGTGGTGCCGGACGCGGGCGTACGCCTGGGTGTGCACCCGGCCCATCCAGCCGAAACCGACGACGGCGACACCGAGTGCCTCGACCATGGGAGCCCCTCTTCGGACCGGTCCGTGAACTGTCCAGGCCACCCTGGGCGGGTGAGGGCATCATGTCAACCGTTTGACAGGACAAACTCTGCACCGCTTGTGCCGGGCCCGGGAGCCACGGGCCGCGGAGGCGGCCGTCGGCGCCCGCCTCGCCCGTGTGACCGAGGCGCCGCGAGGAGATGCACGGCGCCTTCCGTTCAGCCGGCCGCAGGCCCCCGCCCCCGACGCGACAGCCACGCCGCGACGACCGCGCCGGAGACGTTGTGCCACACGGAGAACACCGCCGCCGGCAACGCCGCCAGGGGACTGAAGTGCGCGGTGGCCAGTGACGCGGCCAGGCCGGAGTTCTGCATCCCGACCTCGAAGGCCATCGCGCGGCTGGCCGGTTCGCCGAGGCGTCCCAGGCGCCCCGCGCCGTAACCGAGGGCCAGTCCGAGCCCGTTGTGCAGCACCACGGCGACGAAGACCAGCCCGGCGGCCGACTTGATGGCGTCCGCGCTCCCGGCCACGACCACCGCCACGATCACGGCGATGGTCAGCGCGGACAGCCAGGGCAGCGCCGGCAGCGCCCGCTGCACGTACCGCCCCGCGAGGAGCCGTACGACGACGCCCGCGAGGACCGGCAGCAGCACCGTCTTGAGGATGTCCGTGACCATGGACCCGGCGTCCACCGGGAGGTACTCGCCGGCCAGCAGCAGCGTCAGCGGCGGGGTGACCAGCGGAGCGACCAGCGTCGAGACGGTGGCCACGGAGACCGACAGGGCGACGTCGCCGCGGGCCAGGTAGGTCACCACGTTGGACGCCGTACCGCTGGGCGCGCAGCCCACCAGGATCACGCCGGCGGCGAGCTGCGGCGGGAGGTCCAGCAGGTGGGCGACGGCCCAGCCGAGCCCCGGCATGATGACGTAGTGCGCGGCCAGACCCAGCGCCACCGCCCACGGACGCTTCGCGACCCCGCGGAAGTCCTGCGGGGTCATGGTGATGCCCATGCAGAACATCACGACACCCAGCAGGTACGGCACCGCCTCGCTCCACCCGGTGAAACTGCCGGGGAGCAGCAGGCCGAGCGCCCCGGCCAGGAGGACGAGGACCGGGAAGACGGTGACGGCGCGCCGCGCGGAGCGGTCACCGGCCGGGTCGGTGCCGAGGGGGTCGTTTCGTTCTGCTCGTTCAGTTCTTTCGGTACGCACCGTGCGAGACAACGCCCGGTGGGCGGCCCGGCGCAAGGCCGTCTCGTCATGTGACCGGATGGGGTAGGCTTGACCAGCGCGAACACGGCGGAGGCCGATCGCGCACCGGGACGTGGCGCAGCTTGGTAGCGCACTTGACTGGGGGTCAAGGGGTCGCAGGTTCAAATCCTGTCGTCCCGACTTTACGAAGTCGCAGGCCGAGGGGTCATTTCGGAGGAGATCCGAGATGACCCCTCGATCGTTCACGGTGAACCCAGCGGGGGCGGGCGCGCTTGCGAGTGCGGTCACCGCGGACGCACCGCCGTGTCCGCCGCCCCCCAGCGGCGGACACGGCGTGGGCCGCGGAACGTCTGCCCTCCCCCGAAGGAGACGTTCCGCGGCCGGCCCCCGGCGCCGGTCCGTGGCCGCGGCGCCCGGGCGGCTGCGAGCCGTGCGGTCACCAGTACATGACCGCCGTCTCACCCGCACCCCACGAGGAGTACAGGCGCACCCGGACGACATAGCGGCGGCCCTTGACGAAACGGGCCCTGATCGTGGCGTTGCGGGGACTTCCCCCGTCGTCCTGCCCGGCGAAGAAGCGGGGCACGCCGTCCCGTTCCTCGAAGACGACCACGACGGCGTCGCCGTCGCCGAAGGTGCCCACCGTGTACTCGCGGGTCTCGGGCGGGTCCACCCGGAAGTCGGCCTGCTCGCCGGGCCCGAGGCCCAGCGGGACCGAGCGGAAGGGCACCAGCGGACCGGGCCGGCCGGTGGGCGGGTACCAGCGCAGGGCGAACTCCTTGTCGGCGGCGGAGAGGACACCGGGCGGGTGCAGGCCGGAGCGGTAGTGCTCGGGCTCCAGGATCAGCCCCGACGGGAAGGGATACTCCATGATCGACTGCGGGTCCCAGACCGGGCCGTTGGCCTCGTCGTCGTCGAGCTTTCGCAGGATGTTGTGGAAGGTCCGCTCCCGGCTCCAGTGGTTCGGCGGCCCCGCCAGCTCTGCGTAGACCGCCTCGTCGTCCCAGAGGATCCCGGCGTACGGGCTCTGGTGCTCGTGCAGCATGCCGAGCGCGTGCCCGATCTGGTGCAGGGCCGTCGCGCGCTCACCCGGTGCGGTCAGGTCCCAGCCGAAGTTCATCGTACGGTCGTTCAGGCCGACCCGGAGCGCGTCCCTGCCCACCGCCGACCAGGACCCGTCCCCGGACCGGAAACCGATGCGCAGCTCCGCCTCCGACCGGTCGCGGACCTCCCTGAGGTCGAGACCGATGCCGAGGTCCTGCCACTCCCGGAAGCAGTCCCGCACGACGTCCCGCTGCTCCTCGGTCCCCGCCCACGCGTTCCGCCGCGGCCGGCCGGTGCCCGGCATCGGGACCACCGAGGTGTCGACGTCGTCGCCGAGGAAGCAGTAGTGCAGCACGGTGCCGTTGACCCACATCCGCTGCCCGCCCACGAGCGCGGCGGCGCGCTCGGCGGCCAGCCCGGGGGCGAGCGCCGGGGCCGGCTGCCGCGGCAGCGAGCAGTAGCGTGCGGTCATGGTCTCCAGGGTGCCGTCCGGCCCGCGTCCCGCGCCTGAGTCGGGGGGTACTCAAGTCGCCCTGTATCACGGGTGAGTAGGCCGACTCATGTTCCCGTGACGACTTCTACTCCGCGGGACGCGAGGACACTGGACGCCCCCTGGCCGTTCACCGGACGGGCGGACGAACTGGAGCTGGTGCGCAGGTCCCTGGCGGCCGGCCGGGGCGGCCTGGTGGTGACGGGGCCGGCCGGGTCGGGCAAGACCAGGCTCGTGACGGAGGCCGTGCGCGGCGCGGACTGCGCCCGGGCCGCCGGGACCCCCGAGGCCCGCAACATCCCCTTCGCCGCCTTCGCCCACCTGCTGCCGGAGACCGTCACCCTGCACCGCGCGGTGCACCTCCTGTCCGGCGTACGGCTGCTGCTGGTCGACGACGCCCATCTGCTGGACGACTCCTCCGCCGCCCTGCTGCACCAGCTCGCCCTGCACGGCCGCACCCGGCTCCTGGTCGTCGCCACCGACGGCACCGCCGCGCCGGGCGCGGTGTCGCGGCTGTGGTCCGGGGAACTGCTGCCGCGCCTCGCCCTGGAACCGCTGCCCCGCGAGGAGACCGCGGAACTCCTCACGGCCGGCTCCGGCACCCCCCTGGAACCGCTCACCGTCGACCGGCTGCACCGCCTGTGCCGGGGAGACCTGCGGCTGCTGCGCGAACTGCTGACCGCCGTGCGCGAGGAGGGCCTGCTCGTACCGGTCCCGGGCACGGGCCGGCGGGCGTGGCGGGGACCCGTACCGGTCACGCCGGTGGTCCGTGAGCGCACCGCCCGGGTCCTGGACCGCGCCCGCGCGCAGGAGCGGGAGACCCTGGACCGGCTGGCCTTCGCCGAGCCCCTGCCCCTGGACCTGAACCGGGACGCCCTCGACCTGCGGGCCCTGGAGGACCTGGAGGCCGAGGGCCTGGTCACCGTCGACGACCACGGCGCCACCCGCCTCGCGCACCCGCTGCACGGCCCCGTCCTGCGCGCCGCCGCGGGCCGGCTGCGGGCCCGGCGCCTGGCGGACCGTACCGCCGACCGGACCGGGCCCGCCCTGGAGGCGGAACGGGCCGCCCTCGCGGAGCGCGTCGCCCGGGCGGACGTACGGCGGGCGGAGACACCCGTCGGGGACTGGCTGGCCGCCGAGGGAGCCCCGCTGCCGGCCCCGTACGCGGCACTGCGGGCCCGGTACGCGCGGCTGCGGGGCCGGCTGCACGACGCCGCGGCCTGGGCCCGCGAGGGTCTGCGCGCCGACCACGGCGATGCCGCCTGCCGCGACGAACTCGCTCTGGCCGTCGCGCAGTCGGGCGACGGTCCCGCGGAGAGCGGCGGCACGGCGGGCGCCTGTGCCGCCTGGGCCGCCGCCGCGCGCGGCGACCTCGACGAGGCGGTCCGGGCGGCCGCCGCGGGGGACCCCTACGACGCCGTCCGGTTCGGCGCGCCCGAGCACGCGGCCGGCCGGCTGACCGGCGTCTTCGCCGCGCACGCCGACGCCCTCGCGCGCGGGGACGGACCGGCGCTCGACCGGGTCGCCGGGGAACTGGAGCGGCGCGGTTTCCTGCTCTTCGCGGCCGAGGCGAACGCCCAGGCGGTACACGCCCACCGCGACCCCCGGGCCGCGCGCACCGCGCGTACCCGCGCCGCCGCCCTCGCCCGGCGCTGCCAGGATGCCCGCACCCCCGCGCTGTCCGGCCTGGTGCTCGGCGAACTCACCGCCCGCCAGCGGCAGGTCGTCACGCTCGCGGCCGCGGGCCTGAGCAACCGGCAGATCGCCGAGCGGCTCACCCTCTCGGTCCGCACCGTCGGCAACCACCTGTACGGCGCCTACACCCGCCTCGGCGGGGGCGACCGGGAGGCGCTGCCCTGGCTGATGGAACTGCCCGAGCCGCTGCCCGCGTGACCGGTGTCCGCGCCCCGGTCCTCAGGCCGCCCCGAACGCCGTGAACGCCCACCCCGTCGCCTGGTGCACCGCGTCGCCCGGCAGCGCGGCCCGCGCGTCGCGCAGGGCCTCCGCCAGCGACAGGCCCGCGTCCAGGCCCTTGTGGAGCGCGAGCATCAGCGGCACCACGGCGGCGTCGTTGACCGGCGCGGTGCACGCCACCACGCCGGCCGTGCCCAGCGGCAGCAGCGCGGTGACGAGGCCGAGCAGCTCGTCGGCGCCCACGGACGCGAAACGCGCGGTGTCGCAGCAGGGCAGGATGATCCGGTACGGGCTGCGGTCCAGTCGCTCGAAGTCGTGCACGATGAGCGGCCCGTCCGCCATGCGCAGCGACGAGAACAAGGGGCTGTCCGCCCGGAACGTCCCGTGCGCCGCGATGTGCGCCAGCGCGGCCCCGTCCAGCTCCCGCAGCACCCGCGGCACCCGCGCCTCGTCCCCTTCCAGCACGGTGGGCCCGTCCCGCCCCTCCCGCCCGTTCCGCCCGGCCGAACCGCCGGGAAGCCCCGCCGCCCGAGCGCGCGGGACACGACGGTCCGCCCCCTCCGGTGTCCGTGCCGCCCCGTACCGTTGCGCGAGTTCGGGGATCTCGGCCCCGCCGCTCGCCAGGCCGGGACCGCGGACCAGGACCTGGCGGCCGCCGGGCGGGGGAGCGGTGTCCTTCGCGCGCAGCCAACTGCTCGCCGACGGCGACACGCTCAGGACCCGTTCGCGCAGGGCGGGCAGCAGGGCCCACGGCACGCGGTGCAGGCGGCCGGGCGGAACCACGACGACCGGGCCGGAACCGAGGTGCGCCGCGGCGGGTCCCAGCAGCAGGTGCTGGAGCCGCGCACCGGCCGCCTCCACCAGCGGCAGCCGCGCCTCCGCGCCCGGATGGGCCAGCCGTCGCAGCCCCGCCTGCACGTGCTCCGCCTCCGCCTCCGCCTCGGCCAGCATCCCGGCCTCGAACCGCCGCACCCGGCCCTGCCCGCACAACAGCACGTGCACCCGCCCGTCGAGCACCGCCAGCTCCACCAGCCGCACCTCGTCGCCCAGCCGGCGCAGCAGCCGCCCCACGTCGAACCGGTCGCCGTCGCCCGGCGCCTCGCCCCGCATGTGCAGGGTGCGGGAGCGGATCTCCCGTTCCAGGCGCCGCTGTTCGCGCTCCAGCGCGGGCGCGGGCCGGCCCCCTTGTGAACGGGCCTCCTCCGCGCGGGCGGCGAGTTCCCGGAACGCCGTCATGGCGGTCAGCAGCACCGGGTCGGCCGGCGGCCGGGTCGGCGGCGCCGACAGCACCGTCGCCCGCCAGCGCTCGCTCCAGCCCAGCAGCCGGCGCGGCCCGCCCGAGCCCAGCGACGCCCGCTGCGCCAGCGCCGCCAGCTCGGCGCCCTGCGCGGTGGCCCGGGCCCGCAACTCCGAGGCGCCCAGCGTCATCCGGTGGTCGTCCAGGACGTCCAGACCGCGCCGGCAGGCTTCGAGCACGCCCCGCGCCGACCCCGCCGCCCGCGCCCGCAGCGCCTGTGCCGCCCAGCCCGTCATCCGCGCCAGCGGCGGCCCGCTGTGCCTGCTGCGCGCGGCCACCGCCAGGTGCCGTTCCGCGTCCGCCGTCCAGCCGAGGTCCAGCGCGAGCCGGCCCGCCAGCAGCGAGGCCTCCGGGGCGGCGGGCGCACCGAAGGCCGCGAGCCGCTCCGCCACCGCCGCCGCGTCCGCGACCAGCCGGCCCGACCCGCGCCCCGTGGCGACCCGTGCCTCGAGCAGCACCAGCCGGGCGTGCGTCTCGTACCAGGTGCGCCGCTGCCCGGCGAACAGCCGCACCGCCACGGCCGCGCGCGCGAGCGAGGTCTGCGGATCGCCCGCCAGCCGGGCCGCCCGCGCCGCCACCAGGAGCAGCTCCGCCTTGCGGGTCGACTGCCCGCCGATCCCGTCCAGCGCCGCGACCGCCCCGTCCGCCTCCGCCAGCGCCTCCGGCGCCAGCCCCGCCGCCATCAGCACCTCGCAGCGCCGGATGGTCAGCATGAACGTCGGCGTGCCCAGCTTCGCGTACCGTTCCTCCGCCTCGTCGAGGAGCCGCAGCGCCGCCGGCACGTCCCCGGCGCGGAACGCCGCGAGCCCCCGGCTCTCCACCGCGTCCGCCTTGTCGTGCTCCTGGCCCGTGGTGTCCCAGAGCGCCTCCGCCGCCGTGAAGTCGGCGTTGGCCCGCTCCACCGAACCCTGCGCCAGGTGCACGGTCGCCCGCAGGGTCAGCGCCCGCGCCGTCCAGATCACGTCCTCGGCCTGGCGCAGCACCGGGATCGCCCGCCGTACGTCCTCCAGCGCCTCGCCGTGCCGGCCCAGGACCCACCACACGTACGCCCGCCGGAACAGCACCCGTGCGCGTGTGTGCCCGCTCCCGCGCGCCACGCCCCGCTCGAACGCGGCCAGGCCCGCCCGCGTACGCCCGGAGTGCACGAGCGCCACCCCGAGTGTGGCCAGCACGTCCGCCTCCCGCTCGGCCGAATCGGCGCGGGCGGCGAGGTCCCGGGCGCGCCGCAGGTGGGCCAGGGCCCGCCGGGTGTCGCCGAAGTCCCGCTGCCAGATGCCGATCACCTGATGGGCGACCGAGGCGTGCAGCGGCGAGGGATCGGCGCCGAGCAACTCCTCCGCCCGCGTCAGCGCCTCGCCCGGGGCGGCGAACACCATCGGCAGCAGGTCGAGAACCGGGTCGTTTCGCGCTGTCACCCCACGGATGGTAGTGCTCCGGAACCAAGCCCCACAGGTTCGAGTCTGTATCAATCGGCCGCCCCGCGACTCTGATTGACGACCGCCGCCACGCCCGCGGTCACGACCGCGGTCCGCACCGCCGTCACCGCCGCCCCAGTGGAGGACAAGCATGGCACCACAGCGATTCCGCGAGCAGTTCGACCAGATCCAGCGCTCGATGCCCGGCGTCCCGCTGGCGATGGGCCCGGACGACTCCGCCGAGTTCCTCTACGAGAAGGGCGTCGTCCTGGCACGCGACGGCGAGGAGGCCCGCCTCGTCGAGGACACCGTGCGCGACCACTTCACCACCATGTCCGGCCTGACCCCCGACCACGTGCGCCGGGCGGGCCCCGAGACCAACCGCACCGGCATCACCCGCATCCAGGTCGCCGACCCCGGCGAGGGCGGTGGCGGGGGCGACCCCACCGTCGGCCATGCCCTGCGTTCCCTGCGGACCATGGAGGGCCGCGCGGGCCGCCGGCTGATCAGCCGCAACCACGTCGTCTCCATCGCCGTCAACGCCTGCCCCGGCGACGAACCCGTGCCCGTCCCGCTGAGCGAGCCGCCCAACCCGGCCCCCGCCGCGACGCCGTACGACGCCGGGACCGCCGTCGGCGTCCTCGTCCTGGACACCGGGCTCATGCACGACTACCGGTCCTACCCGCTGCTGGCCCACACCGAGGGCGACGCCCAGATCCGGGAGTGCGACGACGACGGCGTCCTGTGCCAGTACGTCGGACACGGCACCTTCATCGCCGGGCTGGTCGCCGCCGTCGCGCCCAACACCGGGGTGACCGTCCGCAACACCCTCAACGACGCGGGCGCCATCCTGGAGTCCGAGCTGGGCGAGAAGCTCTTCGAGGCCGTCGACCGCGACGGCTGGCCCGAGATCCTCAGCCTCTCCGCGGGCACCTCCAACGGCCGCACCGACGGCCTGCTCGGCGTGCACGCCTTCATGGAGGAACTGCGCGGGCAGCGCACCCTGCTGGTCGCCGCCGCGGGCAACAACGCCAGCGCCACGCCGTTCTGGCCCGCCGCCTACGCCACCCTGCCCGGCTGGGAGGACTCGGTGCTGTCCATCGGCGCGCTGCGCTCCGACGGGGAGTTCGGCGCCTGCTTCACCAACCACGGCGCCTGGGTGCGGGCGTACGCCCCCGGCGAGCGCCTCACCAGCGCCCTCACCGGCTTCGGCACCCCCGTGCCCTACGTCTACCAGCACTCCACCTACGACGCCTGCCGGTTCGGCTTCGCCTACCCCTGCACCTGCCAGTACCCGCGCCACCACGGGGTGCTGAGCGAGCCGGGGGAGGCGCCCGCCAAGCCGGACCAGGTGATGTTCGAGGGGCACGCCCAGTGGAGCGGCACCTCCTTCGCCACCCCGGTGGTCGCGGGCCTGGTCGCCTCCCACATGACGGCGCATCAGGAGAACGATCCCCGCGCGGCCGGCCGGCAACTGCTCGCGGCCAACGGCGAGTACGCGGAGGTGCGCGGGGCGCACGTGCCCGCGCTGCTCCCGCCCACCTGGCGCCCGGTCCCCGTCGACCCCTCGGCCGGCGGGTCGTGAAGGTCCTGCTGCCGGTCGGAACAGCCCCCTCCACGGCGTACGATGGCACGTCGTACACGAGGGGTGGGACCGTGGACCGTGCAGATGTCGGGGCGCTCGTCCAGTCGGCTGCCGACGGGGACGCGGCGGCCTGGAAGTCACTGGTGGACGGACTCGGCCCGCTCGTGTGGTCCGTGGCCCGTTCGCACGGGCTGTCCGACGCCGACGCGCACGAGGTGTACCAGACCGCCTGGTTCCGGTTCGCCCAGAACCTGGGGCGGATCCGGGAACCGGAGAAGACCGGCTCCTGGCTCGCCAGCACGGCACGCAACGAGTGCCTGAAGCTGCTCAAGGCGTCCAGGCGCTGGACGCCGACCGACGATCCGCAGTTGCTCGACCGGCCGAGCGAGGACCGTACGCCGGAGGAGTCGGTGCTCGACTCCGAGGAGGCCGCCGCGCAGACCGAGCGCGTACGGCTGCTGTGGCAGGAGTTCGAGGAACTGGGCGAGCGGTGCCGCCAGTTGCTGCGGGTGCTGATCTCCTCGCCACCGCCCAGTTATCAGGAGGTGTCCGCCGCGCTGGGCATCGCGGTGGGCAGCATCGGGCCGATGCGCCAGCGCTGTCTGCGCCGGCTGCGGGCCCGGCTCGAGGCACGGGGGACGAAATGAGCGACCTGAACGACGAGTACGACGCGTACGACGGGCCCGGCGACCTCGACGGGTCCGGTACGTCCGGCAGCCCCGGCGCGTCCGACGAGCGGGACGAGGAACTGCACGACGGGCTCGTGGAGGAGGAACTGCGGCAGGCCGCCGCGATCCTGGACCCGGTCCCGGCCGGGCTGCGGCGCGTCGCCGTCGACGCGTTCGTCCTGCGCGACCTGGACGCCCGTGTCGCCGAGCTGACCTTCGACTCGCTGGTGGACGGCATCCCCGTCCGGGGCGAGACGGACCCGCCCCGGATGCTCACCTTCAGCACCGACGGGGTGACCGTCGACGTCGAGGTGACCGCGGACGGCCTGATCGGGCAACTGCTGCCGCCGGGCCCCGCCGGGATCGAGGTGCTCAGCGGCCCGCGGGCGCACGCGCGGCTGACGGCCGACGACATGGGCCGGTTCACCGGCCAGGCACCGCCCGCCGGCCCGTTCGCGCTGCGGCTGCGGACCGGCCGGGAGGTGGTCGTCACGGAGTGGCTGAGGGCCTGAGCGCGCCGCGGCCGCCAGGCGCAGGACCCAACGGGCGCGGCAGGACCTACCAGGCGCACGGGAGCGTGCGCGGCCCCCTGATCATGGTCTTGCGGCGCCAGGCCACCTGGTCGGCGGGGACCGCGAGCCGCAGCTCGGGCAGCCGCTCGAGGAGCGTGTCGACCAGCAGCTCGGTCTGCATGCGGGCGAGCACGGCGCCCGTGCAGAAGTGGTGCCCGTTGCCGTACGCCAGGTGCGGGTTGGGCTCGCGGTCCAGGTCGATGCGGTCCGGGTCGGGGAAGACCTCCGGATCGCGGTTGGCGGCCAGGTAGGAGACGTACACGGGATCGCCTGCGGCGATGCGCGTCCCGCGCACCTCGACGTCCTCCAGGGCGATGCGGGCCAGGCCCACCGAGGTGCGGTGCGAGATCCAGCGCAGCAGCTCGTCCAGCGCCGTGCCGCGCGCCTCGGGCCGCTCCCGCATCCGCGCCATCAGCTCGGGGCGGGTGAGCAGCAGGTACAGCATCTGGCCGACGTTGTGGGTGACGGCCTCCCCGCCGATCTGCAGCGGACCCGCCAGCCCGACGGCCTCCGTCTCGCCGACCTCGCCGCGGCCCACGGCGGCGCCCAGCAGGGAGTACACGTCGTCCCCGTCGCTGTCGGCCCGGGCGCGGACCGTCTCGGTGATCCACCCGTACAGGCCCTGCTTGGCCCGCTCGGCGGCCTCCGCCCCGCCGGAGGTGGAGATGATCTGCCGGGTCCAGGAGTGCACCCGCTCCCGGTCGGCGGCCGGCACGCCCATCACCTCGCTGACCACGGCGATCGGGAACGGCTCCAGCACCCGCTCGACCAGGTCGGCCGGCGGCCCCTCGGCGAGCATCCCGTCGACCAGACCGTCGAGGATCTCCTGCGCCCGGGGCCGCAGCCGCTTCGTCGCGCCCACGGTGAACGCCCCCGCGACCGCCCGCCGCAGCCGGTTGTGGTCGGGCTGGTCGGCGAAGGCGAGGGAGCCGGGGCGCGGCTTGAAGTGCGGGGCGAGCCGGGTGACCTGACGGCGTGTCACCTCGGCCCGGCCGAAACGCGGATCGTTCGTGATCGCCTTGACGTCGTCGTACCGCGTCGCCAGCCAGGCCCAGCCCTCGCCGTGCGGGAGCCGGACGCGGGTCAGCGGCCCCTCGCGCATGAGATCGGCGAGGACCGGGTCGAACTCCGGGCCGTCCAGGTCGAGGGCGGGCCAGTCCCGTACCGGGGGCGGCGACTGGCCGGTGAGGGTGGTGGTCTCCTGCGTCATCCCCCCACCCTCACCGGGCACCCGCCGGGCTGTCGCGCGGGAGTGCTCCAGCCGGTGGGCGGTCAGCCGGACACGGCGTCCACGAGCGCCGCGAGTGCCGCGGCGAGCCGGGACAGTCCCGGCCCGGCCGGGCCGCCCGGCTCCGTCATGTAGGTGTCCCGGCGGATCTCGACCATCAGCGCGGCGACCTCGGCCCGCTTGCCGTAGAAGTCCAGCGGCACGTACGTCCCGCCGAAGGGGCTGTCCAGACCGGTCTCCCCGCACGGGGCGAAGGCCTCGCGGGCCGCGGCGAGCAGCCCGGGAGGCGTGTGGAAGCCGTCGGTGCCCAGGCAGACGGGCGGGCGCGGCCCCCGGCCGTGCAGTTCGTAGGGGAGCGGCTCGGCCGGATAGGAGTGCACGTCGACGATCACTGCCCGTCCGGTGGCCGCGATCCGGCCGGCGACCGCCTCGGTCATGGCCCGCGCGTAGGGCCGGAAGTACCGTTCGAGCAGCGGCTCGGGGTCGGTGCCGTCCGGGCGCAGCACCGCGCGGTGCGAGGTCCGCGTGTACACGGCGCCCATCCCGACGGCCGTCATCTCCTCCCGTTCGTCCGGGAACCGTTCCGGGTCGACCACCAGCCGCGAGGTCCGGTTCACGAACCGCCAGGGCGTGAGGCCGGCGAGTCCGGCGGCCCGCCCGGCGATCTCCGCGGTGTGCGCGTCGGTCATGTGGTCCAGCTCCCGCTCCAGCTCCGCGCCGGTGAGGGCGAGGCCGGCCCGGACGTCGGCGGGGACCGCACGGGAGGAGTGCGGCACGTGCAGCAGCACGGGGGAGTGCGGGGCGCCCGGCAGCAGCTCGAAGGCGGGCGGGGCGTCGGTCACGGGGCGCCTCCGGGGGCGTTGTCAGTGGGGTGCGGCAGGATCACGGTGTCGGCGACGGGCAACGAGGACGGGAGCATCATGCCGATCACCAACGAGCAGGTGGCCGCACATCGGTTCCTGGAGGGGCTGTACAAGGACGACTACTTCCCCGACCGGGTGGTGGACCGGGGCCGTGACATCCTGCTGCGGCTGTGCGAGCGGGTGGAGGACGAGCGGCCCGCCGGTCTCGCGGCACTGTACGCGCTGACCCACGCGGCCACCGAGGAGTTCAACGAGCTGGAGGCGGCCTTCGAGGAGGCGGGCAGCGAGATCGAGACCACCGCGCGGGAGGAGATAGGCGAGGCCTTCTGGTTCGTCGCCCGGGCCTACGGCTTTCCGGACGCGGACCCGGAGGAGCTGATCGCGCCGCGGGAGTGGTGAAGCGGCGGCACCCCGCCTCCGGGGGACGGAGACGGGGTGCCGGGGTCCCGGCGGGCCGGGGAGAGGGTCAGGCCAGGGACGCCAGCGCCTCGTTCCAGGTGGCCGACGGGCGCATGACCGCGGCGGCCTTGGCCGGGTCGGGCTGGTAGTAGCCGCCGATCTCGGCGGGCTTGCCCTGGACGGCGTTCAGCTCGCCGACGATCTTCTGCTCGTTCGCGGTGAGCGTCTCGGCGAGCGGGGCGAAGGCCTTGGCCAGGTCCGCGTCGTCGGTCTGCTTCGCCAGCTCCTGGGCCCAGTACAGGGACAGGTAGAAGTGGCTGCCGCGGTTGTCGATGCCGCCGACGCGCCGGGTCGGGGACTTGTCCTCGTTGAGGAAGGTCGCCGTGGCGCGGTCGAGGGTGTCGGCGAGGACCTTGGCGCGGGTGTTGCCCGTGGCCTCGGCGTACTGCTCCAGGGACGGCACCAGGGCGAAGAACTCGCCGAGGGAGTCCCAGCGCAGGTAGTCCTCCTTGACCAACTGCTGCACGTGCTTGGGGGCCGAGCCGCCGGCACCGGTCTCGAACAGGCCACCGCCCGCCATCAGCGGGACGACCGACAGCATCTTGGCGCTGGTGCCCAGCTCCAGGATCGGGAACAGGTCGGTCAGGTAGTCGCGCAGCACGTTGCCGGTGACCGAGATGGTGTTCTCGCCGCGGCGGATGCGCTCCACGGACAGCTTCGTCGCCTCGACCGGGGACAGGATCCGGATGTCCAGGCCCTCGGTGTCGTGCTCCGGCAGGTACTGCTTGACCTTGGCGATGAGGTTGGCGTCGTGGGCGCGGCCCTCGTCCAGCCAGAAGACGGCCGGGTCGCCGGTGGCGCGGGCACGGGTGACGGCCAGCTTCACCCAGTCCCGGATCGGCGCGTCCTTGGTCTGGCAGGCGCGGAAGATGTCGCCGGCGGAGACCGTCTGCTCCAGTACGGCGTTGCCCGCGGCGTCGACCAGGCGGACCGTCCCGGTGGTGGGGATCTCGAAGGTCTTGTCGTGGCTGCCGTACTCCTCGGCCTTCTGCGCCATGAGACCGACGTTCGGGACCGAACCCATGGTGGAGGGGTCGTAGGCGCCGTTGGCGCGGCAGTCCTCGATGACGGCCTGGTACACACCGGCGTAGGAGGAGTCCGGGATCACCGCGAGGGCGTCGTGCTCGCCGCCGTCCGCGCCCCACATGTGACCGGAGGTGCGGATCATGGCGGGCATGGACGCGTCGATGATGACGTCGGAGGGCACGTGCAGGTTGGTGATGCCCTTGTCGGAGTCGACCATGGCCAGCTCCGGGCCCTCGGCCAGCTCGGCGTCGAAGGACGCCTTGATCTCGGCGCCCTCGGGCAGGGACTCCAGGCCCTTGTAGATGCCGCCCAGGCCGTCGTTCGGGGTGAGGCCGGCCTTGGCGAGCACGTCGCCGTACTGGGCGAAGGTCTTCGGGAAGAAGGCGCGGACCACGTGGCCGAAGATGATCGGGTCGGAGACCTTCATCATCGTGGCCTTCAGGTGCACCGAGAACAGGATGCCCTCGGCCTTGGCGCGGGCGACCTGCGCGGTGAGGAACTCGCGCAGCGCGGCGACGCGCAGCACGGAGGCGTCGACGACCTCGTCCTTCTTCACCGGCACCGACTCGCGCAGCACCGTGGTGGTGCCGTCGTCGCCGACCAGCTCGATCCGCAGGGCGCCGTCCTCGGCGATCACCACGGACTTCTCGGTGGAACGGAAGTCGTTCTCGCCCATCGTCGCCACGTTGGTCCTGGACTCGCCGGTCCAGGTGCCCATGCGGTGCGGGTGGGTCTTGGCGTAGTTCTTCACCGAGGCCGGGGCGCGGCGGTCGGAGTTGCCCTCGCGCAGGACCGGGTTGACCGCGGAGCCCTTGACCTTGTCGTAGCGGGCGCGGACGTCGCGCTCCTCGTCGGTCTTCGGGTCGTCCGGGTAGTCCGGCAGCGCGTAGCCCTGGCCCTGCAGCTCGGCGACGGCGGCCTTGAGCTGCGGGATGGAGGCCGAGATGTTCGGCAGCTTGATGATGTTCGCGGCGGGCGTCTTGGCCAGCTCGCCGAGCTCCGCGAGGGCGTCCGGGATGCGCTGGTCCTCGGTGAGGTACTCCGGGAACAGGGCGATGATGCGGCCGGCCAGCGAGATGTCGCGGGTCTCGACCGCGACACCCGCCTGCGAGGCGTACGCCCGGACCACCGGCAGGAACGAATACGTCGCCAGGGCCGGGGCCTCGTCAGTGTGTGTATAGATGATGGTCGAGTCAGTCACCGGGTGCTCCGCTCCACGTCTGCAACATTGCTCGACATCAAGATATCTCGTGATCGACCGCGACTCGACAGGGGTCGCGGGGAGATTCCGGCCACCCTGGCCTCAGGGGAGCGCGACGGTGTCCTCGCCCGACCGCTGCTGCGGAAGGACCACGGCCCCCTGCTGGAGCGCGACCGTCCGCGCGGGTGACGGAATCCGGATGCCCTCGGCCCGATAGCGCTTGTGCAGGCGCTTGATGAACTCGTGCTTGATCCGGTACTGGTCGCTGAACTCGCCCACGCCCAGGATCACGGTGAAGCCGATGCGCGAGTCGCCGAACGTGTGGAACCGGATCGCCGGCTCGTGGTCCGGGACCGCTCCGCCGACCTCCGTCATCACCTCGGCGACCACCTCGGCCGTCACCCGCTCCACGTGGTCCAGGTCCCTGTCGTAGGAGACGCCGGCCTGGACCAGGACCGTGAGCCGCTGCTCGGGCCGCATGAAGTTGGTCATGTTCGACTTGGCGAGCTGCCCGTTCGGGATCACGACCAGGTTGTTGGACAGTTCGCGCACCGTGGTCTGGCGCCAGTTGATGTCCTCGACGTAGCCCTCCTCGCCGCTGCTGAGCCGGATGTAGTCGCCCGGCTGCACGGTCTTGGAGGCGAGGATGTGGATGCCCGCGAACAGGTTGGCCAGCGTGTCCTGGAGGGCCAGCGCCACCGCCAGACCGCCGACGCCGAGGGCCGTGAGCATCGGCGCGATGGAGACGCCCAGGGTCTGCAGCATCACCAGGAAGCCGATGGCCAGCACCAGGACGCGGGTGATGTTGACGAAGATCGTGGCCGACCCGGCGACCCCGGAGCGCGAGGTCGTCACCGTGCGGACCAGACCGGCGACCACCCGGGCCGCCGTCACCGTCACCACGAAGATCAGCAGCACCGTCAGCACCTGGTTGACGTTGTGCCGCACCGCCCGGGTCAGGGGCAGCGCCGCCGCCGCGCCGGCCACCCCGCCCGCGACCGCCGCCCACGGCGCCACCGTGCGCAGCGCGGCCACGATCACGTCGTCACCGCTCCAGCGGGTGCGCCGCGCGTGGACCGCGAGCCGGCGCAGCAGCAGACGCAGCAGGAACGCGCCGAGCAGACCCGCCCCCAGCGCGATGCCGCCGGGCAGCAGGTGGTCCATGGTCGGGTCCTCGGTCACCGGCCGCCTCCAACGGAACGCCTGTGGGATGTCGGGGATGCGCGATCCGCCCGAACCGCAAGGCAGTTCGACCGGTGCGCTGGCTCATCCTGCCGCATCCCGGGCGGTGCTCCCCGCCGCGCCGGGGCAGCGGGGCGGCCGTCTCAGACGATGCCCTCGGCGAGTTCCGCCTGCTCGCGGTCGTCGCCGTAGGCCGCGGCCGTCGGGGTGCCGTAGGAGCGGCGGGCGACGAACCACCACACCGTGGCCAATACCAGGACGACCACCAGGGCGACGGCGGCGTAGTTCATCGTGTCGGCCGTCACCGGGGAGGACTGCGGCAGGCAGAAGAGCACCGTGACCAACGCCACCCACACCACCGCGACCCACCCGACCGGCCTGCTCCACCGGCCCAGGTTCCAGGGCCCCGGTGTGAACCGGTCACCGGCCCGCAGCCGCAGCAGCACCGGGATGGCGTACGCGGGGGTGATGCCGATGACGTTGATGGCGGTCACCGCCCCGTACGCCGTCGCCGAGTACAGCGACGGCAGCGCCAGCAGACAGGCCACCGCCACCGACAGCCACACCGCCGCCACCGGCGTCTGGGTCCGGGCGGAGACCCTGCGCCACAGGGACGAGCCGGGCAGGGCGCCGTCCCGGCTGAACGCGAACACCATCCGGCTGGCCGCGGCCACCTCGGCGTTGCCGCAGAACAACTGCGCCACGATCACCACCAGCAGCAGCGCGCTCGCGCCGTCCGTGCCCAGGCCGTCCAGGAGGATCTGCGCGGGCGGCACCCCGGTCGCGGTGTCGCGGGTGGCGGCGTAGTCCTGGATCGCGAAGGTCAGCCCGGCCAGCAGCACGAAACCCGCCAGCCACGACACCCAGATGGCCCGCACGATGCCGCGCGCCGCCGACACCGACGCGTTCGACGTCTCCTCGGACAGGTGGGCGGAGGCGTCGTAGCCGGAGAAGGTGTACTGCGCGAGCAGCAGGCCGATCGCGGCCACGTACAGCGGGTTCTCCCAGCCGGTGTCGTTGACGAACTCGGTGAAGACGAAGGACGGCGACTGGTGGTGGTCCGGGACGATCACCAGAGCCCCGACGATCAGCGCCACACCGGCCAGGTGCCACCACACGCTGACCGAGTTGAGCACGCTGACCAGACGCACCCCGAAGAGATTGAGGGTGGCGTGCAGCAGCAGGATCACGACGAAGATCAGCATCGTCTTCTCCGGCGTCGGCTCGAACCCCCACTGGAGGTTCAGGAACGCGCCCGTGAACAGCGCCGCCCCGTAGTCGATCCCGGCGATCGCCCCGAGCAGCCCCAGCAGGTTCAGCCAGCCCGTGTACCAGCCCCAGCGGCGCCCGCCGAGCCGGTCGGCCATGTAGTACAGCGCGCCGGACGTGGGATACGCGCTGGTCACCTCGGCCAGCGCCATCCCGACGCACAGCACGAACAGGCCCACCCCCGCCCAGCCCCACATCATCACGGCGGGGCCGCCGGTGCCCAGGCCGAAGCCGTACAGGGTCATGCAGCCGGACAGGATCGAGATCACCGAGAAGCTGATCGCGAAGTTGCCGAAACCTCCCATGCGGCGGGCCAGCACCGGCCGGTAGCCGAGTTCGCGCAGGCGCTGTTCCTCGTCGGTGTCGGACGGTTCGGGGGAGCGGGACATGGCAGACCTCCGGGGACGGAAGGGTGGGGGGTCAGGGGTGCCGTCGGCCACGGCCACGGCCACGGCCACGGCAGCCGGCGGCCGAGCGGCTGCGCGTGCGGGCCTGGAGGAAGACCTCCGCCGCCCGCCTGGCCGAGCCGTCGCCCGGGGTCCGGCAGGCCCACGGCAGGGGAGTCCAGTAGGGGCCGAGCGCGTCGAACACCTGGTTCGCCTCCCGGAACTGCAGGGCGCCCCACAGCGCGTGGGCCAGGTGGTTCAGATCGGGCAGGGAGCGCTCGTCGTGCGGACAGAGCGTGAACCACGAGTCGAACGCCTGCCGTGCCTCACGGGTGGCGTCCTCCGCCACCCAGTGCAGGTCCAGCGCCGCCTCGCGGGCGCCCGAGCGGCGGTAGCGCTCCACCCGCACGTACAGCGGCAGCACGTGCAGCGCCGAGCCCGGCGGCGCCGAACCGGCCGCCCAGTGCGCGAACCCCGCCGCCCGGGCCAGGCGTTCGGAGCCGCCGCGCGGATACAGGAACTGCAGCATGCGGTGGTGGGCCTCGCGGTTGTACGGGTCGCGCCTGGCGGCCTCGGCAAGCAGACCCCACGGTCCCGGCGGCAGCATCGGCTCGGGCGGCGCCATCCGGTGCTCCTGCCAGCGCTGCCCCTCGTCCAGCCGGGCCAGCGCCAGCAGGCACACCCACGGCACCGGGTCGTACGGCGCCGAGCGCGTCGCCGCGTCGCAGGCGTGCCAGGCCTGCAGCCACAGCTCACGCGTGCGGGCGTGGTCCTCGCGGTGCGCCCGCAGCGCGCGCTCCACCACCACCCGGGCGTGCATCACCGCGGCCGCCACACTGTCCGGCTCCTCGGCGAGCCAGGCCCGCACCACGTCCGTACCGGCCGCCGAGGCGGCCAGCACCTGGGTGCGGCGCGTCCACTGCGACCACGAACCGGTCTGCTCCAGCAGGATGCGCATCGACATCCAGCGCCCGGCCCGCACCTCCTGCAGGGCGGAGCGCAGCGCCGTGTCGTGGCCGGCGGGGTCGTAGGCGGGCTGTGCTCCGTCTCTGGCCATCACACGCCCGCTGGCGGAAGCGGAACGAGCCGTACGGCAGCATGGCGTGACAAACAGCCCTCCCCGGGGGCGGTGGTGCAGTGGTCGAACGGTCGGCGCACACTATAGAGGCGGAGGTTCCGCCTCTGTTCAGTTTTGACCGGGCGACGCAAAACCGTTGCCACGAAAGAGAGTTGACTGGTAGTCAGCCGCGCTTGACGCGGGGCGTCGACCGCGGCGGGCCGGCGCGCAGCGACCGCTGGACACGCCGGTGGGAGCGCCGGGTCCCGCCGGCCCGGGCGAGGCGGTGCTCGCCCGGGCCCGTCCGCTCGCCGGCGCCCCGCACCCGACTCCCGTATCACTCGGACGAGTTGCGGCACCTGACCGGCCCTCCCCGGGACCCGTACGTCGCCGCGCCGAAAATGGCCTGGATACGACGGCACCCCACCCGCGCGGGCCACGTCATCACCTCCGGCACCCCGGCGGGCCCACCGCCCCGCCCGCGCCCACGTCACGACCGGTCCGACGCGGACCCGGCCCGGCGTTCCCGGGCGCCCCGGTCGCCTCAGATCACCCGCTTCCGTACCAGCAGCGCCAACGTCAGCGCCCCCGGCAGCAGCGGCAGCCACACCGTCAGCAGCCGGAACGCCAGCACCACCGCCGTGGCCACCGACGCCGGCCCGCCCGCCGCCACCAGTGCCACGACCAGTGCCGCCTCCACCGAGCCGAGACCGCCGGGCGTGGGCACCAGCGCCACCGCCACCGTCGCCGCGAGATACGCCACCGCCAGGTGCCCGGCCGGCACCCCGAGGCCCAGCGACCGCCCCACCAGGACCAGCACCGACGCCTGCAGCGCGGGGAAGGCCAGCGCACCGCCCCACAGCGCCAGCGCCCGCGCCGGACGGGCGTGCACCGACCGGGCCTCGCCCAGCGCCGTCCGCAGGAAGGAAGCCAGTGCGTCGCGCAGCCGCGGCAGCAGCGCCAGCGCCACCGCCGCCAGCACCGGAACCGCGCCCACGAGGGCCATCAGCGGTCCCACGGCCCCCTCCGGCAGCAGCGCCCCGAGGCTCAGCGCGTCGGGAAACGCGGTCAACAGAACCCCCAGCAGGGCGAGCCGGCCGACGCTCTCCGCCAGCAGGTACAGCGCGAGCGCGGCCGAGGAACGGGCGAGCGGCAGCCCGCACACCGTCATGAACCGCAGGTTCACCGCGCTCGCGCCCAGCCCGGTCGGCAGCAGGTGGTTGGCCGCGCCCGCCGCGAACTGCGTGGCGAGCAACCGCCGCCGGGGCAGCCGCTCCACCACCGCCCCCTGCCGGGTGCAGGCCGCGGCGACCCAGGTCAGACAGGTCGCGCCGGCCGCGGCCAGCAGCCAGGGCCAGCGGGCCGTGGCGAGATGACCGAACCCCTCGGCCAGCACGGACCGGTGCCGCACCGCGACCACGCCCACCAGGACCAGCGGAAGCACGCACAGCGCCCGCCGGACCGGGACACGGTGCAGGAGCGGCTTCTCGGAGACTCGGACCCCTGTCGTCACACCACAAGACATTCCCCCAGCCGCACCAACTACGGATGGACGACGCGCGGACACCGGCTTACGGACCGGAGGGCGGGGGCGCCGCCGCCTTGACCTCAAGGAAGGTCGAGGTTCTACGGTCATCCGCATGAGTATGGAGACCACGGCCTGGACGCAGCTGTACAGCGTCATGCACGCCAAAGAAGAGCGCCGCCCCTTCGCCCGCGCCACGCTGCGCCGCATCGCCGCGTTCGCCCGCCCGCACCGCCGCCGCATCGTCCGCTTCCTGCTGCTCGGGGTGGCGACCGCCCTGCTCGCCGTCGCCACCCCCGTCCTCGCCGGAAAGGTCGTCGACGCGATCGTGTCGGGCGGCGACGAGGGCACCGTCGTACGCCTCGCCCTGCTCATCGCGCTCATCGCCCTCGCCGAGGCGGTGCTCGGCATCCTCTCCCGCAGGCTCTCGGCGACGCTCGGGGAGGGACTCATCCTCGATCTGCGCACGGCCGTGTTCGACCACGTGCAGCGCATGCCGGTCGCGTTCTTCACACGCACCCGTACGGGCGCGCTCGTCTCCCGTCTCAACAACGACGTCATCGGCGCCCAACGCGCCTTCAGCAATACCCTGTCCGGCGTGGTCAGCAACGTGGTCACCCTGCTGCTCACCCTCGCCGTCATGCTGACCCTGTCCTGGCAGATCACCCTGCTCGCCCTGGTCCTGCTCCCGGTGTTCGTGCTGCCCGCCCGGCGGATGGGCCGCCGCATGGCCCGCATGCAGCGCGAGGCCGCCGCCCTCAACGCCGCCATGGGCACCCGCATGACCGAGCGCTTCTCGGCACCCGGCGCCACCCTGGTCAAGCTGTTCGGCCGCCCCGAGGAGGAGTCCGCCGAGTTCGCCGACCGGGCCCGCCGCGTCGCCGACATCGGGGTGCGCACCGCCACCGCCCAGGCCGCCTTCATCACCGCGCTCACCCTGGTCTCCGCGCTCGCCCTCGCCCTCGTCTACGGCCTCGGCGGCTTCTTCGCCCTGCGCGGTACCCTGGACCCCGGCGCCGTCGTCGCGCTGGCCCTGCTGCTGACCCGCCTGTACGCGCCGCTCACCTCGCTCGCCGGGGCCCGGGTGGAGGTCATGAGCGCCCTCGTCAGCTTCGAGCGGGTCTTCGAGGTCCTCGACCTGACCCCGCTCATCGACGAGAAGCCCGACGCCCGCCCGGTCCCCGACGGCCCGGTCGCGGTCGAGTTCGACGACGTGCGCTTCGGCTACCCGGCCGCCGACAAGGTCTCCCTCGCCTCCCTCGAAGAGGTCGCGGCCCTGGACACCCGCGGCGGCGAAGAGGTCCTGCACGGCCTCTCCTTCCGTGCCGAACCGGGCCAGACCGTCGCCCTCGTCGGCTCCTCCGGTGCCGGCAAGTCCACCATCGCCCAGCTCCTGCCGCGCCTGTACGACACCGACGGCGGCACCGTCCGCGTCGGCGGCGTCGACGTGCGCGAGCTGAGCGCGCGGTCACTGCGCGCCACCGTCGGCATGGTCACCCAGGACGGTCACCTCTTCCACGACACGGTCCGGGCCAACCTGCTGCTCGCCCGGCCCGACGCCGACGAGGACGAGCTGTGGCAGGCGTTGCGCCGTGCCCGGCTGGCCGACCTCGTACGGTCCCTGCCGGACGGGCTGGACACCGTGGTCGGCGAGCGCGGCTACCGGCTCTCCGGCGGCGAACGCCAGCGCATGACCATCGCCCGGCTGCTCCTGGCCCGCCAGCGCGTCGTCATCCTCGACGAGGCCACCGCCCACCTCGACAACACCTCCGAGGCGGCCGTCCAGGAGGCGCTCACCGAGGCCCTGCGGGGCCGGACGGCCCTCGTCATCGCCCACCGGCTGTCCACGGTCCGGGCCGCCGACCGGATCCTGGTGGTCGAGGCCGGCCGCATCGTGGAGAGCGGCACCCACGACGAACTCCTCGCGTCCGACGGCCGCTACGCCCAACTGCACCGCACCCAGTTCGAGCGCCCCGCCCTGGACCAGGCCGCCTAGCGGAGGCGGGGAGCGGGGGCGCTCCTACCGCGGGCCGGGCTCCCCGGCCCGCGCCGGCAGGTCCTGTTCGGCCCAGACCACCTTCCCGCCGGGCGTACGGCACGACCCCCAGCGCCGGCACAGCATATTGATCAACTGGAGCCCGCGGCCGCTCTCGTCGCCCACGTCCGCGTGCTGGATCTGCGGCAGGTCGGGGCCCGAGTCGGAGACCTCCACGGACAGTCGCTCGTGGCGCAGCAGCCGCAGTTCCCCCGGGGCGTTGCCGTACCGCAGGGCGTTGCCGACCAGCTCGCTCACCACCAGCTCCGTGGTGTCGACCAGTTCCTCCAGACCCCACTGCTCCAACCGCTCGCGCACCGCCGTACGCGCCTGCCCCGCGGCCTTGCCGTCCGGTGGCAGCGCCCGCACGTAGACGTCGCAGTCGGGACCGAGCGGCCGGGCCCGCGCGGTCAGGACGATCGCGTCGTCCGACCGGTCCCCGCCGACCCGCTCCGCCACCGCCCGGCACTCGGTCCCGTCCTCCGGCAGGCCGTCGCCGACCGCCTCGCGCAGCCGCTCCAACTGGGTGCCCAGGCCGGAAGTGCGCGACCGGACCAGCCCGTCCGTGTACAGCGTCAACCGGCTCTGCCCGGGCACCGGCACCTCGACCGGGTCGTACGGGATCACCCCCGCCCCCAGCGGCGCCCCCGTGGGCACCTCCAGGAAGGAGACGGCACCGTCGGGCCCGGTCAGCAGCGGCGGCGGGTGACCGGCGCCGGCGATGCGGAAGGTGCTGCCGTACGGGTCGTAGACCGCGCACAGACACGTGGCGACCTGGTCCTCCTCCAGGTCGCGGGCGGCCAGGTCGAGCCGGGCCAGCAGCCGCTCGGGCGCGATGTCCAGCGCCATCAGGGTCCGGGCCACCGTGCGCAGCCGCCCCATGGTCGCGGCGGCGGCCAGACCGCGCCCCATCACGTCGCCCACCATCAGCGCGGTACGGCCGCTGGGCAGCGCGATCACGTCGAACCAGTCGCCGCCCACGGCCGACGGATCGACGGCCGGGTCGTAGCACGAGGTCACGTCCAGGCCCGGGGTGCTGGGGCTGGACCGGGGGAGCAGCGCCCGCTGCAGGGTGACCACGTGGTCGCGCTCGCGCCCGTAGAGCCGGGCGTTGTCGATGCGGACGGCGGCCTTGGACGCCAGCTCCATGGCCAGCGCCACGTCGGTCCGGTTGAACGGCGCCCGGCGCCCGGCCCGGACGAAGTCGGCGAGCCCCAGCAGCACCCCGCGGGCGATCAGCGGCACCGCCAGGTAGGAGTGGACGCCCGCGCGGCGCATGATGTCCGACGCCTCGCGCGAGGGGGCGATCACGGCGAAGTCCGCCCGCGTCATCCGGGAGACCAGCACCGGCCGGCGGGTGGTGAGACACCGCTGCCCCAGCCGGTCGGCGGTGCGCACCGACAGTTCGCCCACGGGGTCGGGCGCCAGGTTCAGGCCCTCGACCTCCGACACCGCCATGGCCCTGAGCCGGGGCGCCTCCCCGCCCGTGGCCCGGTCGCCCTCCTGGAACCGCAGTACCGACTCCAGGAGGTCCACCGCGGCGCCGTCGGCCAGCTCGGGCACGGTGAATCCGGCCAGTTCCTCCGCCGTCCGCCGCACGTCGAGGGTGGTGCCGATGCTCAGGTCCGCCGCGTTCAGCCAGGCCAGCCGCCGTCGGCCGCCCAGTGCCTCCGACATCGACCGCAGTGCGCCCCGGGCCGCCCGCTGCCCGCTCACCAGGGGGTTCGGGGGGCGGCGCAGCCCGCCCGGCCACGGTCGTACCCGCATGCGTCCGCCTCCTCCCACGGCCTCCTGTCCCGATTCTGCCCTGCCACGGGACGGCGGGCGACGGCGGCACCCCCGTCGGCGCCCCGCAGGGGCGCGGGGCGCCGCCCTGAGGACGGCTCAGGCGCGCAGCCACACCGCCGTGTCGGCCGGCAGCCGGCCGGACTCGTCCAGCGTCCCGCTGACGAGCAGCACGGCACGGTGCGCGGGCAGGTCCACCGGCGCGGCGGACAGGTTGACCACGCACACCGTGCCGCCCGCGCGCCGGAACGCGAGGACGTCCTCCGGCGCGGGCAGCCAGTCCAGCGGGCCGTCACCGAACCCCTCGGTGGAGCGCCGCAGCCGCAGGGCCTCGCGGTACAGCGAGAGCATCGACGCCGGGTCCGCGCTCTGGCGGTCCGCCGCGTACGCCGACCAGCCCGCCGGCTGCGGCAGCCAGGGCTCGGTCTCCGAGCCGAATCCGCAGTACGGCGCGTCGGCGGCCCAGGGCAGCGGAACCCGGCAGCCGTCCCGCCCCGGGTCGACGCCGCCGGAGCGGAAGTGCATCGGGTCCTGGATGCGCTCGCGCGGGATGTCGGCCTCGGGCAGGCCCAGTTCCTCGCCCTGGTACAGGTAGACGGACCCGGGCAGGGCCAGTGTCAGCAGCGCGGCGGCCCGCGCGCGCCGGGTGCCCAGGGCCAGGTCGGCCGGGGTGCCGAAGGCCTTCTTCGCGAAGTCGAAGCCCGTGTCCTCGCGGCCGTACCGGGTCACCGTGCGGGTCACGTCGTGATTGCACAGCACCCACGTGGCCGGGGCGCCGACGGGGGCGTGCTCGGCCAGGGTGTCGTCGATGGTGCGGCGCAGCCGGTCCGCCTCCCAGGGGCAGGACAGGAAGTTGAAGTTGAAGGCGGTGTGCAGTTCGTCCGGGCGCAGGTACCGGGCGAAGCGCTCGGCGTCGGGCAGCCACACCTCCCCGACAAAGACGCCCCCGAACTCGTCGGCGACCCGGCGCCAGGAGCGGTAGATGTCGTGCAACTCGTCCTGGTCGATGTACGGGTGGGGGTCGACGCCCTCCACGAAGTCCGCGAGCGCCGGGTCCTTCGCGAGCAGGGCCGCGGAGTCGATGCGCACGCCGGCCACCCCGCGCTCGAACCAGAAGCGCAGCACGTCCTCGTGCTCCCGGCGCACCTCGGGATGGGCCCAGTTCAGGTCGGGCTGCTCCGGGGTGAACAGGTGCAGGTACCACTCGCCGTCCGGGACCCGGGTCCAGGTCCGGCCGGAGAACTGCGAGGGCCAGTCGTTGGGCGGCAGTTCGCCGTGCTCGCCGCGCCCGGGACGGAAGTGGAACCGCTCCCGTTCCGGGCTGCCCGGGCCGGCCTCCAGCGCGGCCCGGAACCAGGCGTGCTGGTCGGAGACGTGGTTGGGAACGATGTCCACGATGGTGCGGATGCCCAGCTCCCGCGCCTCGGCGATCAGCTTCTCGGCCTCGCCCAGGGTGCCGAACGCGGGGTCGATGGTGCGGTAGTCGGCGACGTCGTAGCCGCCGTCGACGAGCGGGGAGACGTACCAGGGGGTGAACCAGACGGCGTCGACGCCGAGTTCGGCGAGGTAGGGCAGTCTCGCCCTCACGCCCGCGAGGTCACCGGTGCCGTCGCCGTCGCCGTCGGCGAAACTGCGGGGGTACACCTGGTAGATGACGGCGTCGCGCCACCAGTCGTCGGTGCGCTGAGAGTTGGGGGCTGCCACGTGACGGTCCTTTCGGGCAGGGTGGGTCTCCGCCGCCGGTCCGGACGGAGCGGGGCGTCGGACGGGCCGGCGGCGGAGGTTGACGGGACGTGCTGCCGGAGGCGGGGAGGAGGGCGGGCGGCGACAGGCTGCCCGGGCCCGTGGACCCTCAGCCCTTCAGGCCCCCGGCGGTGAGTCCGCTCATGATGTTGCGCTGGAAGATCAGGAAGATGACGAGCGTCGGCAGCGAGGCCATGGTGAGCGCGGCGATCAGCACGTTCACGGGCACCCCGTTGGACAGGGAGTAGATCCCGACGTTCAGGGTCTGCCTGGCCGGGTCGGGCAGGGTCAGCAGGGGCCAGAGGAAGTCCTTCCAGACGCCCACGATCGCGAAGATGGACACCACGCCGAGGATCGGCCGCGAGATCGGCAGCACGATCGACCGGAGCGTGCGCATCGGTGAGGCACCGTCCATGGCGGCGGCGTCGAGCAGCTCCCGGGGGATCGAGTCGAAGAACCGCTTCAGCAGGAAGATGTTGAAGGCGTTGGTCACCGAGGGCAGCCAGATGGCCCACGGCGTGTTCAGCAGGTTGCGTTCGAAGATCGGCACGTCCAGCACGGTCAGGTACTGCGGGACGACCAGCACGGTCGCCGGGATCATCAGCGTCGCCAGCATCAGGCCGAGGATCGCCTTGCCGAGGACCGGGCGGAGCTTGGAGAGCGAGTAGGCCGCCGCCACGTCGAAGACCAACTGGAAGGCGAGCGCGCCGAACGCGTAGAACAGGGTGTTGCCCAGCAGGCCGGCCAGGTCCATGACGTTCCATGCCTGGGTGTAGTTGTCCGGCTGGAAGGACTCGGGGACCAGCGTCGGCGGCGTCCGCACGACCTCCTGCGTGTCCTTGAAGCCGCTGGAGACCATCCAGTACATCGGCCCGAGGAAGACCACGGTGAACAGGGCGACGACGAGGCCGAACACCACCCAGTACAGCGCCTTTCCGCGCGGGCGGGCGAGCTGGGCCGGTGAGATGAGTGTGCGTGTGGACATCAGTGCTTTCCCCCGGCTCTACTCGTCCTCGGCGCGGCTGAGCTTCACGTACGCCGCCGAGAACCCGGCCAGCAGTACGAGGAGCAGCAGGCCCAGGGCCGCCGCGGCACCGTAGTTGTTGAAGTTGAAGGCGTACTGGTAGATGAGGTACACGACCGTCGTCGTCGAACCCTCGGGGCCGGCACCGCCGGTGAGCAGGAAGGGCTCCACGAAGACCTGCATGGTCGCGATGATCTGCATCAGCAGCATCAGCGAGAGGATGAGCCGCGTCTGCGGGATCGTCACGTGCCAGATCTTGCGCAGCAGCCCTGCCCCGTCCAGTTCCGCCGCCTCGTACAGCTCACCGGGGATGCCCTGGAGCGCCGCCAGGTAGATCAGCGCCGCGCCGCCCATGTTCATCCAGGTCGAGGCGACGACCACGGACAGCATGGAGAGGCCGGGGTCCTGCAGCCACTGCTGCTCGGGCAGCCCGAAGAAGCCGAGCACCTCGTTGAGCAGGCCGTAACCCGGGTCGTACAGGTACTTGAACAGCAGCACGGAGGCGACCGGGGGCAGCATCACGGGCAGGTAGACGAGCAGGCGCAAGTACCCCTTGCCGTGCCGGAGTTCGTTGATGACGAGGGCGACGACGAACGGCACGGCGAAGCCGAGGACCAGCGCCAGCACCGTGAACAGCGCGGTGTTGCGCCAGGCCTGCCAGAAGGCCGGGTCGTTGAAGACCGTCTCCAGGTTCTCCATGCCGACCCAGGAGACCTCGCCCTGGTCGGTCTTCTGGAAGGCGAGGAGGAACTCCCGGACCATCGGGTACCAGGAGAAGAACGCGAAGCAGAGAACCGCTCCGATCAGGAAACCGTGTGCGGTGAGGTTGCGCCTCAGGCTCCTGCCGAACGCCCCGCCGCGCTGGGGCGGGCCGTCCACCGGAGGCTGGGCGTGGCGGACTCCGGCCGCCTTGCTCGGGGTCAGGCTGGGGGCCGACATCGTCGCTCCTTGGGGCTGGTCTCATGGGCCCCGGGGGGCGGTGCGGCCCGCCCCCCGAGGGAGCCGGTCACTGCGTGGCCAGAACCTGGTCGACCTGCTGCGCCGCGGTGGAGAGCAGCTTGTCGACGTCGGCGTCCTTGTTGGTGAGGAGGCCGGACATCACGTTGTCCAGGACCTTGTAGACCTCCTGGGCCTTCGGCGGCTCGGCCATGCCCGGGACCGGGTTGTCCATGAACGCCTTGAAGTTCTCGACCGGCATGGTGGCGTGCTCGACGCGGGCCGCGTCGTCCTTCTTCTTCGACTCGTTCAGCCAGAAGTTGGGCTGCGGCAGACCCACCGGCAGGTTGTCCTTCTTCTTGCGGGCCCAGTCGAACTGCCCCTTGCCGACGGTGAGGTTCTCGAAGTTCAGCCAGGCGACGGCCGCCTTGATCTTGTCGGCGGATATCCCCTTCTTGATCATGTAGCTGTTGCCGCCGGCGAGGGTGTTCTTCTCGCCCGGGATCGGGCCCATGCCGAAGTTCTCGTAGTCGGCGCCGAGTTGCTGCACCATGTACGTGATGTCGTCCGGCGCGGCGAGGAACATGCCGAGCTTGTCGGTGGCGATCTGCTTCTGCAGGTCGCCCCACTTCAGGAGCTGGGTCTTGCCCATGCTCCCGTCCTCCCAGCGCATCGCGTGGAGGTTCTCGGCGACCTCCTTGCCCGCCGCGTTGTCGAACGCCGCCTTCTTGCCGCTCGCGTCCACGACCTCGGCGCCGCGGCTGTACATCTGGGCGGTGAAGTGCCAGCCGCCGGTGTTGCCCGCGCTGTACTCGCCGAAGCCCGCGATGCCGTCGCCCAGGTCCGCGATCTTCTTGGCGGCGGTGCGGACCTCGTCCCAGGTGCGCGGCGGGGTGTCCGGGTCGAGCCCGGCCTTCTCGAAGAGCTTGCGGTTGATCAGCAGGCCCATCGTGTAGTTGCTCGTGGGCAGGCCGTAGAGCTTGTTCTCGTGCTTGAGGGAACCGAGGACGTTCGGGTCGATGTCCTTGAGCGCCGGGACGGACTTGTCGTTGACGTAGGCCGTGATGTCCTCGGCTCCGTCGTTGTCCAGCACCTGGGGCAGGTCGGTGAAGTAGGTGTAGAAGACGTCGGGCTGCGACTTGGCCTTGAGCATCGCCGTGAAGCGCGGCGGCTCCAGGCACTGGCCCGGGGTCGAGCGGCCCTCGATGGTGACGTTCGGGTAGATCTCGTTGAACGCCTTGACGTCCTCCTGCCACTCCTTCAGCTCGGCCGCCTTCGCCTTCGGCGGCATGCAGTCGATGGTGATCGTCACCTTGGTCTTCGGGTCCAGCGGCGCGGCCGGGTCGGAGGACCCGCTGCCGCCTTCGGAACCGCCGCCGTCGTCGCTGCTGCTCGTGCCGCAGGCGGCGAGAGCGGTCAGGGTGAGAGCGGAGACGAGCGTGATGGCGCCGGCACGGCGAGTACGGCGGAACCGAGCACTTCTCATGGGTGGTCCCCTTCGGGCCTGAACGTGGAAGGCGCCCCACCGCCGATGCGTTGTGGGGCGCCGCTCACTCAACCACCGTGAACAAGTGAACGCAATATCTCGCGCTGATTTCGTAATTGTTTGACAGAGAGATGGAGAAGCCGGGGTTCCGCTATCGGGCGGCAGCCTGGGCGGTGGAGCCGCGGACGACGAGTTCGGGTTCGAAGAGCAGCTCGCTGTGCGGGACTTCGGTGCCTTGGATTTGTGCGCAGAGGAGGTCGACGGCGGCGCGTCCCATGGCTTCGATGGGTTGGCGGACGGTGGTGAGGGGTGGTTCGGTG
>NZ_JOGV01000027.1:0-87108 GCF_000721365.1 Streptomyces sp. NRRL F-5650
ACCACCCCCCGGATCATCAACAACAGGAGGGGGAAGTCATGCCGGACCCGAAGGCCGGAGGCTCCATTGCGGAGCCGCGAAAACGGTAACGGGGGGGGGGCGGTGGGCGCGGTCGAGGAGGGGTCAGACCGGCGGGGCGACGAAGACGCCGCGGTCCGGGTCGTTGAAGGACTCCTTGGCGACCAGCTCGTTCATCGGGTTGGCCGTGCCCCACTGGTCGGAGACCTCGGGCCGGGAGAAGTCGTAGACGTGCGGGTGCCACGTGTCCTCGTCCACGCACTCCAACTCGGTGGTGTACTCGACGGTGTTGCCGTGCGGATCGAGGAAGTAGGTGAACGTGTTGTCGCCCGCCATGTGCCGGCCCGGGCCCCAGATCTTCCTGAACCCGGCGCGGATGACGCGCCCGGAGCCGCGCATGTACTCGTCGAGGCCGCGCATCTCGAAGGAGACATGGTGCAGGGAGGTGTGCGGGCCCTTCGCCAGGGCCATGGAGTGGTGCCGGCTGCTGATCCGCATGAAGTGCATGACCTCGCCCATGTGCGGTGAGCCGAGCGTGTCGGACAGGGCGAAGCCGAGGTGGCGCTCGTACCACGCGCGGGTGCGGTTCAGGTCGGGGGAGTTGAGGACGACGTGGGAGAGCTTGACCGGGATGGACTCCTTCTCCTCGATCTTGCGGTGCCGCCGGACCTCGACGTCGGCCAGGACCTCGACGGTGCGGCCGTCGACGTCGAAGAAACGGAAGCCGTACCCGCCGCCGGGGGTGTCGGCGTTGCCCGGCCGGGAGACCAGCCGCACTCCGCCCGCCAGCAGTCGCTCGGCGAGTGTGTCGACGTCGGCCGCGCTCGCGGCGCCGTAGGAGACGAGGTCGAGGCGCTTCTCCTCGGCCTTGCGCAGCCGGACGACGTACTGCTCAGGGGAGCCCTCGGCGGCGAGGAAGGAGATGCCGGAGTCCTCGGCGACCTTGGTCAGGCCCCAGACGCCCGCGTAGAAGTCGAGTTGCCTGTCGTAGTCGGGCACGGCGAGGTCGACGTGCCGCAGGTGGGTGAGCAGACGCATGGTGTCAGTCCTTCCTGAGGAGGGTGGCCGCGTTGCCGCCGCGGACGGCGTGGAAGCCGGCGTCCGGCAGGCGCGCGGCGCGCAGGGCGCCGACGGGGTCCTCGGTGCCCATGTCGAAGGGGAAGTCGGAACCGAGCAGGACCCGGTCCGCGCCGGCCGCCCGGACCAGCTCCCGCAGCACGTACGGGTCGTGGACGAGGGAGTCGAAGTACAGCCGCTTCAGGTAGCTGCTGGGCGGGTGCGCGCACCCGGCGCCCGCGTCGGAGCGGGTGGACCAGGCATGGTCGGCGCGGCCGAGGTGGGTGGGCAGGTAGCCGCCGCCGTGCGCGGCGATCACCTTCAGCCCGGGGTGCCGGTCGAGGACCCCGGAGAAGATCAGGTGGGAGAGCGCGACGGCGTTCTCGGTGGGCTGGCCGACCGTGTTGGACAGGTACCACTGGTCCAGCCGCTCGTCCAGGGTGCAGCCGAAGGGGTGGAGGAAGACCAGCGCGCCGGTTTCCTCGGCCCTTGCCCAGAAGGGCTCGTACGCCGCGTCGGACAGCTCGCGTCCCGGGGCGTGGCTGGAGATCTCCACCCCGGCCAGGCCCTGCTCCAGGGCGTGGTCCAGGGCCGGGACCGTCTGCTCGGGGTGCTGGAGGGGGACCAGCCCCAGCCCGCGCAGCCGCTCGGGGGCAGCCGCACAGTGCGCGGCCGTGGCTTCGTTGGCGAGCCGGTACAGCTTCTCGGCCGGGTCCCGGCCGGCCCAGTAGTGGTAGTGCGAGGGGGAAGGGCTGACCAGTTGGACGTCCACGCCCTGCGCGTCCATCGCCGCGAGGCGCACGGTCACGTCCGTCAGGCGGGGGATGCGCTCGCGCACCATGGGGCCGCTGACGGCGAGGGCGGCGCGGCCGTTGCGGCGGGCGTCCAGCTCCCGGGCCTCGGCGTGGCCGGGCAGTCCGGCGACGAGCGCGTCGGCCTCGGGCAGCAGGACGTGGGCGTGCACGTCCACGGTGGGCGCGCCCACGGCGGTCACGGCAGCTCCCGGAGCATGATCATTGTGCGGCCCATCAGGCCGGGCAGGTCGGCGTCGCGCACCCCGTCGAGCTGCCACTGCCCGATCTGCACGGAAGCCTCCACGACCGGCCGGACACGGCCGATCCGCCGGTCGTGGTACGCCTGGAACAGCGCGTCGTCCCATGCCTCGGCCCCGGCCAGCATCTGCGCGAGCACCCAGGCGTCCTCGAGGGAGAGCGCGGCACCCTGCGCGAGGGTGGGCGGGCAGCAGTGCGCGGCGTCACCGACGAGGACGACCCGGCCGCGGTGCCAGGAGCCCTCGACCAGCATCCGGTCGAACCAGGTGTAGTTCACCAGCGCCGGGTCGGTGATGTGCTCGGTGATCTCCGGCCAGAAGCCGCCGTAGTGCCGGGCCAGGCGGCGCATCTCCTCCGCGTACGCCGCGGGTGGTATCCCGGCGCGGTCGCGGCAGGCCTCGACGACGTAGGCGTACAAGGTGGTCTCGCTGGTCGGGCAGTAGCCGGCGATGTAGGCCGGGCCGCCGTAGGCGAGGTCGGTGCGGGTCACGCCCGCGGGCCGCGGGGCGGTGACGCGCCAGATGGCCATGCCGGTCGGCTCGGGCCTGTCCGTGACGCCGATCGCGGCGCGGGTGGCGGAACCGAGGCCGTCGGCGGCCACCACCAGGTCGTAGCGGCCCTCGGTGCCGTCGCTGAAGCGCACCGAGACACCGTCCGCGTCCTGCTCCAGTGGGCCGGCGGTGGTGCCCAGCCGGACCGACGCGCCGCTCGCCCGTACCGCCTCGACGAGGATCTGCTGGAGCCGCGGCCGCTGCATGCCGACGGTGGCGGGCAGGTCGTCCCCGCCGGTGCGCAGGTCGTCCTGGACGTGCAGGACGGTGCCGTCGGGGGCGGTGATCCCGACCGACGCGAAGCCGAAGCCGGACGCCCGCACCTGCTCCCAGACGCCGAGTTCGCGCAGGACGCGCAGCGCGTTGCCCTGGAGGGTGATGCCGGAGCCCGCGGTGGCGTTCCAGTCCTCGTCGGCCTCGATCAGGTCCACCGCGATCCCGGCGCGGCGCAGCAGGATCGTGACGGCGTTGCCGGCCGCGCCGCCGCCGACGACGAGTACCGTGCGGGGTTGGGGCATGGAGAACTCCCTTGTTCCTCGGTCTACTTGACCGCGACCGGATTGACGGGCGAGCCGACCGCACCGGTGATGGGCAGGGGGGCGGCGGTGAGCCAGAACTCGTAGCGGCCGTCGTCGGCGCAGTCGTCGGCGAGGGCTTCGAGGTCCCACATCTCGCCGATGAGGAGCCCGAGGTGGGGGATGGCGACCTGGTGCAGGGGCTGGAAGGCGTGCTCGAACTCGTTGGGGCGGACCTCGAAGCCCCAGGTGTCGGTGGCGATCGCGGCGATCTCCGTGCCGTGCAGCCAGCCCGCCGTGGTGAACGACAGCCCGGGCGCGGGCCCGCCGGCGTAGTCGCCCCAGCCCTCGCGGCGGACCCGGGCGAGCTGCCCGGTGCGCACCAGGACGAGGTCACCGCGGCCCACCGTGACGCCCTGGGCCTCGGCGGTGGCGGTCAGGTGCTCCTCGGTGACCGCGAAGCCGTCCGGCAGCTCCCCGTCCTCGCCCACGACCCGGCCGACGTCCAGCAGCACCCCGCGCCCGGCGACGTGCGGGGCCATGTGCTCGATGCCGGTGACCAGGTCGCCGTCGGAGGTGACGACCTGCTCGGCCGGGCGGCCGTTCCACGCCTTGCCGTGGTCGAAGATGTGGCCGAGCCCGTCCCACTGGGTGGAGCACTGCAGCGGCATCGCGATGACGTCGTCGGCGCCGCCGATGCCGTGCGGCAGGCCCTGGTTGCCGAGGGCCGCGTCGGTGCCGGTGTCCAGCATCGTGTGCACCGGATTGGTGCGTCTGCGCCAGCCCTTCTGCGGCCCGTCGATGCCGAAACGCTGCGACAGGGAGAAACTGACGCCCCGTCGGACCAGCGCGGCGCCCTCGCGCCGCTTCTCCTCGTCGAGGAAGTTGAGCGTGCCGAGCACGTCGTCCTCGCCCCAACGGCCCCAGTTGGAGTACGCCTTCGCGGCGCGCGCCACGGCACCCTCGGGGTCGGTGCGGTCCGGGGTCACCGGGGCACCTCCGTCACGCAGCGGGTGCGCTGGGCGCCGAGCCCGGTGATGGCGGCGTCCATGACGTCGCCGTCGCGCAGCAGCCGGCCACGGTGCATGCCGTTGCCGGCGGGGGAGCCGGTGAGGACCAGGTCGCCGGGGAGCAGCCGGGCGGTCCGGGAGGCGTAGGAGACGATCCGCGCCACGTCGAAGATCATGTCCTTGGTCGACTCGTCCTGCATGGTCTCGCCGTTGAGCTTCAGTGTCAGACGCAGGTCGCCCGTGTCCCCGACGGAGGAGGCGGGCACGATCCAGGGGCCGAGCGGGGTGAACCCGGGGGCGTTCTTGCTGCGCAGCCAGTCGGTGCCGATCTGCGGCATGTCCCGGCGGAAGACGGTGGCCCGGTCGGTCAGGTCGTTGGCGATCGTGTAGCCCGCGACGTGCTCCAGGGCCTCCTCGACGGTCACCTGGTGGGCCGGGCGGCCGATCACCGCGGCCAACTCCAGCTCCCAGTCGGGCTTCTCGGCCCACGCGGGCAGTACGACGTCGTCGTAGGGCCCGGTGACCGCGCTCGGCAGGCCGGCGAACACGTACGGCAGGTCCTCGGCGGCCCGCCGGTCCATGATCTCCGCGGCCTCCGCCCGCCGCTGAGCCTCCGGCCGGTCGTCACCGGGGGCGCGGTGCGCGACGTGCAGGTCGATGACGTGCTGACGGTAGTTGGCGCCGGACTGGAACACCTGGCGCGGTTCGACGGGGGCGTGCACGCGGAACTCCGTCAACGGCCTGCGCACGAGGGAACGGTCCCCGGCCAGGCCGGCCAGGCGCGGCGCCTGCGAGTCCCACGCCTCGAGGAGCCCGCGCACGGTCGGGAGGGTGCCGCCGAGGGCGGGCCGCAGGTCGAGCACCTGCGCGTCGGGTGTGACGAGCGCGGGGAAGGCGGGGCCCTCGGGAGCGGACAGGGTCGCCAGCGCGAAGGGTCCGGCGAAGAGTGCGGACGCGGCTTCAGGTTTCACGGACATGTCCTCCTGATTGCGGTGGCACTAATGTGGACCCGCCCTTCTGGATCAGGGAAATCAATTCCGTGGATGACGGTCATCCACGGTGCGAATTCCCGCAGGTCGCCGCCGGACAGCCAGGGAAACCGCCGTGAATCTCAGTAGCCTGGACCTCAATCTCGTCGTCGCCCTGCGCGCCCTGCTGGAGGAACGCAACGTGACCCGTGCCGGGCGGCGCGTCGGCCTCAGCCAGCCGGCGATGAGCGCGGCGCTCTCCCGCCTGCGCCGCCACTTCGACGACGACCTGCTGGCCCGCGTCGGCGGCCACTACGAACTCACCGCCCTCGGCCAGATGCTCCTCGACCGGGTGTCCACCGCCTACGACCTCCTGGAGCGGCTCTTCGCCAGCCAGGCGGACTTCGACCCGGCCAGGGAGAGCCGGGAGTTCAGGCTCCTGGCGTCCGACTACGCGGTCGCCGTCTTCGGTGCCGAACTCGCCCGGGTCGTGCACCGGGAGGCCCCCGGCATCCGGCTGCGCTTCACCCAGACGCCGACCACCGTCGTGGACGACACGGACACCCTGCTCAGTACCACCGACGGCCTGCTCATGCCGCACGGCGTCATCAGCGACTTCCCCGCCACCGACCTCTACGAGGACCGGTGGGTGTTCCTCGTCGCCGAGGAGCACCCGAGCGTCGGGGACCGGCTCACCCGCGAAGACCTGGCCCGGCTGCCCTGGGTCACCTACCAGCGCACCTACGACGCCCCGGCCGTCCGCCAGCTCGGCATGCTGGGCGTCGAGCCCCGCGTGGAGGTCTCCGTCGACGGCTTCCAGATCATGCCCCTGCTGGTCAGCGGCACCCGGCGCATCGCCCTGGTCCAGGCACGCCTGGCGCGGCTCCTGGCCCCGCTCGCCGCCGTACGCGTGCTGGAGCCTCCCTACGAGGCCGTGCCCCTGCGGGAGGCCATGTGGTGGCACCCGGTGCACACCCACGACGCGGCCCACCTCTGGCTGCGCGAGACCGCCGCCCGCGTCGGCAGACGGATGGCCGAGGGGTCCGGACGCTGAGCAGGCGTCCGCCGAGCCGCGACACCTGCGTCGAATGCGCCCGAATCAGGACATCGTTCTATACGTTGTGCCGCAAAACAGGCCAAGAGAGAGGAAGCGGCATGACCTATGACGAACTGGCCACGACGGGTTCCGGACTGTCCCTGTTCGGCGTCGCACTGGGCCAGACCTGGCTGGTCGCGCTCGCCTTCGCCCTGACCCTGGGCGGCGCCCTGCTGGTCCGGGCCACGTTCCGACGGGGCAAGGACGCGCATGAGGCGTAGATCCGGACCACCGCGCACGTCGAACGTGCGGCACGAGCACCGCCTCCCCGGCGCGCGGTACCTTCCCGTGGGCGCGAGAGGGGCGCTCGGCGTCCTGCCCTTCGCCGTCACCGTCGGCTGGGCCGCCTGGCACCTGCTGCAGCTCACCGTGTGGCGGCACCAGGCCGACCCGGGGATGGGCGTCGTCTGGCTGGTGTCGTTCTGCCTGCTGTGGTGGCTTCCCGTGTGCTGGCTGGAGCGCCCGGCCACCGTCACGGAGGCGCAACAGCGCAGCGTGGACGCACTGCGCGTGACCATCCAGATCCCCGTTTACAACGAGGACCCCGAGGCACTCCACGCCTGCCTGCGGTCCGTCTTCGCCCAGTCCCGGCGTGTGCAGCGGGTGCGTGTCGTCGACGACGGTTCCGTCGACGCGGCCACGGGCGAACCGCTGCTCTACGAAGCCGAGCGCGCCTACTTCCTGCGGCAGGCCGACAGCCTGGGCATCGAGGCGACCTGGGACCGCACGCCCAACCGCGGCAAGCGCTGGGCGCAGATGCACGTGCTCGCCGAGGACGACGCCGACGTCTTCGTCACCCTCGACAGCGACTCCGTCATGGACGAGCACGCCGTGGCCGAGGGTCTCAAGCCGTTCGCCGACCCGCGAGTGAAGTCGGTGGCGGGGCTCGTCGTCCAGCTCAACGTGAGGACCAACGCGCTGACCCGGCTCACCACGCTGCTCTACGTCCCCTTCACCCGGGGCCTGCGCAGCGCGCAGTCCGTGCTCGGCTCCGTCCTCATCAACTCCGGCACGCTGGCCCTGTACCGGGCCGACGTCGTGCGCCGGCACGCCGGCGTCTACGAGCAGGAGACCTTCCGCGGCGTTCCGATGCAGATGAACGACGACTCCATGCTGACCATGTACGCGCGCCTGGAGGGCCGGACGGTGCACCAGCCCTCCGCCGTGTGCTTCACCCTGGTGCCGGACAGGCCGCGCCACTACCTCCGCCAGCAACTGCGCTGGATGCGCGGCACCACCGTGCGGCACCTGTGGTGGCTGCGCCACATGCCGCTGCGTTCACTGGCCTTCTGGATGCCCGTGGTCGAGTACGCCCACCTCGTCCTGGCCCTCCTGGTGCCCGTGGCGGTCCTCGCCACCCCGGAACTGCGCGAGCAGACCGGCTCGCTGCTCCAGTACACGCTCGTCCTGGCCTGCGCGATGAACTACCTCATCAGCCTGCGCCTGTTCGCCATCCGGAGAACCGACGAGACGCTGCGCCACCAGGCACTGATGTTCCTGTTCTCCCCGCTGGCCGGGCTCTGGAGGCTGGTGGTGCTCCGCCCTCTGTACCTGTACGCCATGGCAACCTGCTGGCAGGTCGGAAGCTGGGGCACCCGGGCCAGGGTGGAGGTGCGTGCGGCTCCCGCCGGATGACCGCCGAGGGGGGTGCCGTCCGGCGCTTCGGCTCAGGGACGGCGGGAGGACCAGAGCCAGGCCGACGTCCCGGCCACGACGGCGAGCGCCACCAGGTTGGCCACCAGGGCCGGGGTGTCGCCGGCCGGGGCGACGGTGGTCTCCCGCCAGACGATCCCGGCGACTGTGGGCGCGACGAGCGTGAGCACCACGCCGACGGTCTTCCGGACCGGCGTCCAGTGCACCGAGGTGCACAGCAGCACCCCGCCGGCGATGCGGATCAGGCCGCTGCACAACGCCAGGCCGGGAACGTCCCAGAGGAACGTCGTGACGAGGTAGGGGACGGTGAGCATGAGCAGCGGCACCAGGGGGTGCACCCTGCCGCGCCGCACGGGTGCGCCCACGCCGCCGAGGGCCGCGGCCGGCTCCCCGCCGCTCCCGGACTCGGCCAGCGCCGTCGCGGCGATCGCGCGGGGATCGCCCAGCTCGGCGAGAATCTCTGCGGGCGTCGCGTCGGGGCGTTCGGCGCGCGTCACCTCGATGTGTTCGGCGAGGTCGGCGAGGAGTTCCTGGCGGCGCTCGGCGGGCAGCGCGGAGGCCTCGCGTTCCACGGCGGCGAGGTAGTCGCGAGTGGGATCGGTCGGTGTCTTCATGTGGGGTCTCCGGCGGAGTGGTGCGGGACGGTCAGGAACGTGTCGACGGCGTTGCGGAAACCGGGCCAGACATGGGTGAACTCGTCCAGCGCGGCCCGGCCGCTCGCCGTGAGCGCGTAGTAGCGGCGGGGCGGGCCGGAGGCGGACTCCTGCCAGGTGGTGGTGACCAGGTCCTCCCGGCGGAGCCGGGAGAGCAGGGGGTAGACCGTGCCCTGGCTGGTGGCCAGGGCCCCGGACTCCTCCAGGGCGTGCAGGAGTTCCACGCCGTAGCGGGGGCGGTCCCGCATCAGGGCGAGTACGCAGTACTCCAGCACGCCCTTGCGCAGTTGGGTGGCTGCGCGGGCCTGCTTGGTCGAGTCGCCAGGTTCCATGCAAAGCAAGATACCAGGCCGGGCAAGGCGGGCGTCCGGGTGCTGCGAGACGGCGGAACCCGTGGGCTGTCGATGCCTCAAATGTTCGTGTGGATGACTGTCAATCACATGCATGAATCTTGACCTGCTCATGCTGTGTGGCTACGGTCCCGGACAGAGAGCGCTTTCCCCCGGCGCCAGGTCCGCGCTCCGGCCCTCGACCCACCCCCACGCTTGGAGATCGAACGATGAAAATGAGACCTCTCGTCGCCTCCCTCGGCCTGCTCGCCGGCTCGCTCGCCGCCGTTGCCTCCGGCGCCACCGCCCAGGCCGCGACGCAGGCCGCGGCGACGGTGTACGTCGCACCGTCCGGCACCGAGGGCGCCGCCGGCACCCTCGCCGACCCGACGACACTGGCCTCGGCGATCGGCCGGGTCGCCCCGGGCGGCACGATCTATCTGCGCGGCGGGACGTACGCGTACGGCCAGACCGTCACCGTGCCCGAGGGTGCGAACGGCACCGCGTCCGCGCGCACCACCATCACCGCCTACGCGAGCGAGAAGCCGGTGCTCAACTTCGCGGCCCAGAGCGAGAATTCCTCGAACCGCGGGCTGCAGGTGAACGGCTCCTACTGGCACGTCAAGGGCATCGTCGTCGAGCACGCCGGGGACAACGGCATCTACATCGGCGGCAGCAACAACGTCATCGAGCGCACCGTCACCCGCTTCAACCGGGACACCGGCCTGCAACTCGGCCGGATCTCCTCCAGCACGCCCGCGAGCCAGTGGCCGGCGAACAACCTGATCCTGAGCGCCGAGTCGCACGACAACGCCGACTCCGACGGCGAGGACGCGGACGGTTTCGCCGCCAAACTCACCACGGGCACGGGCAACGTCTTCCGCTACGCCGTCTCCCACCACAACATCGACGACGGCTGGGACCTGTACACCAAGACCGAGACCGGGGCGATCGGCCCGGTCACCATCGAGGACTCGCTGGCGTACGGCAACGGCACGCTCAGCGACGGCACCGTGAACGACAACGGTGACCGCAACGGCTACAAGCTCGGCGGCGACGGCATCGCCGTCGACCACGTGGTCCGCCGCAGCATCGCCTTCAAGAACGGCCACCACGGGTTCACGTACAACAGCAACCCGGGCAGCATGGCGATCTCCGGCAACCTGAGCGTCGACAACGCCGAACGCAACTACTCGTTCGACAAGGGCACGTCGGTGTACCGCTCCAACACCTCCTGCCGGTTCTCCGTGTCCGGCTCGAACGACAAGACCGTCGGGAACGCGGACAGCACCAACCAGTTCTGGACGGGCACGAACGGCTCCCGCTGCTCCTCCTACAGCGGTGCCCTCGGCTGGTCGTTCGCCACGGACGGCAAGCTGGTCGTCACCCTTGGCGGCAAGGCCGTGACCTTGTAGGACGCCCCGCGGCCGGACCGGCCCGGCGGATGCGCACCGCCGGGCCGGTCCGGCCGGTCGTGGCCCCTCGGCACGGACCGGCCCGCGAGTACGGGCACCTAGACTGGTCGGCGCAGAGCACGGAGCTGGTGATCAGGCCGGAAGGGAGAAGGACCGTGGCGGCAGACGTCGGTGGGTCCGAGGATCCGCCCGCCGAGGTGCTGACGGAGGCGGCCGCCGCGTTCGGGCTGCTGGCGTCGTCCGCCCGGCTGCACATCGTGTGGGCGTTGTCGCAGGGCGAGAGTGATGTGAGTCACCTCGCGGACCGGGTGGGCGGGGCGCTTCCCGCGGTCAGCCAGCACTTGGCGAAGCTCAAGCTCGCCGGTCTGGTGCGCTCCCGCAGGGAAGGGCGACGGGTCGTCTACTTCGTCGACGACTCCGACGTGGTGACCGTGGTGCGTCTGATGGTCGGCCAGCTCACCGCCCGCGCCCAGGGTGCGTCCGCCCCGGTGCGCCGGCTGCGCGGGTCCGGTGCGTGAGACGGCCCCGGCGTCGCAACCCGGCGGTGAGGGGCCGGCCCACGGTGCCGCGCCGGTGCTGGAGGAGCTCTCGGCCGCCGGTGCCCCCGTCGCCGGTGCGCACGCTCCGACCGTGCTGCAGGTGCTGCGGCAACTGGACAGCACGCCGCGAGGACTGACCGAGGCGCAGGCACAGGAGCGGCTGGCGCGGTCCGGGCCGAACACGCTCCCCGTGCATCGCGGAGCCTCGTGGCCGCGGCTCTTCGTCCGCAGTCTGCGGGACCCGTTCACGGCGGTGCTGGGGTGTCTCGGCCTGGTGTCGGCGGCCGTCGCCTCCTGGGGCACGGCCTGTGTGATCCTGCTGCTCGTCGGGGTGAGCTGCGTCCTGCGGGCGACCCCGGAACTCCGGGCCGACCGCTCCATGGCCACGCTGCGCAGGATGGTCGCCACCACCGCCGCGACCCAGCGCCGCACGGAGGACGGCGCGGCTCCCGTACTCCAGGAGATCCCGGTGGACGAGCTGGTGCCCGGTGACGTGGTACGCCTCGGTCCGGGCGATCCGGTTCCGGCCGACGTACGGCTCCTGCGGGCTCGCGGGCTGACGGTGTACCAGGCCGCGCTCACGGGGGAGTCGGCCCCCGTGGCCAAGGACGCCCGCGACACCCCGGGAGCGGCCGGTTCCGGCACGGGCTCCCCCGCGCGAGGCGCGAAACCGGGAGTGGGGGCCTTCGACGAACCCCAGCTCTGTTTCCAGGGCAGCAGCGTCGCCTCGGGCAGCGGCACTGCGGTCGTCGTGGCGACCGGGGCGCGGACCCGGTTCGCCGAGGCCCACGGCCGCCTCGCCGTGCCGCGGGAGGCCGGCGCCTTCGACCGCTCGGTGCGCGGCATCTCGTGGATCCTGATCCGGTTCATGCTGCTGACCCCGCCGCTGGTCCTGATGGCGAATGCCGCGCTGCGCGGGCGCGGTCTGGAGACGGTGCCGTTCGCCGTCGCCGTGGCGGTCGGGCTGACCCCGGAGATGCTGCCGGTCGTCGTCACCACCTGCCTGGCCCGCGGGGCGGCGCTGCTGGCCCGTACGCACGGGGTGATCGTCAAACGGCTCACGGCGCTGCACGACCTGGGCGCCGTCGACGTCCTCTGCCTGGACAAGACCGGCACCCTCACCCAGGACCGTCCCGTCGTCCACCGCGCCGTCGAGCCGGCGGGCACCGACGACCCCGAGGTGCTGCGCTGGGCCGCGGTGAACGCCTGGTCGACCCTTCACCTGGCCGATCTGCCCGCGCCGGACGCCCTCGACGAGGCGGTCCTGGACGCCGTGGACGAAGACGAACTCATGCCGTACGACGCGGTGGCGGTCCTGCCCTTCGACCCGGTGCGGCGCCTTGCCACCGCCGTCGTCCGCACACCGGGCCGGCTGGGTGCGCACACGCTGGTCGTCAAGGGAGCCGTGGAGGCCGTACTCCAGCGTTGCGCGCTGGCGGACGACGAGCGCGACGGCCTGCTCGCCCGCGCCACCGCGCAGGCGGAGGACGGGTTGCGGGTGCTGGCGGTCGCCACCGCCGAACGCCCCGCCCGCACCCGCGACTACACCCCGGCCGACGAACGCGGCCTGCTCTTCCGCGGCTTCGTCACCTTCCAGGACGCGCCGGCGCCCACCGCGGCCGATGCGCTGGCGGTCCTCGCGGAGCGAGGCGTCACGGTCAAGCTGCTGACCGGCGACCACCCGGGAACCGCTGTGCGGACCTGCCGCGACCTGGGCGTCCAGGTCGGCCCGGAGTCCGTCCTCACCGCCGAGGGCGTCGACGGGCTCCGCGACGACGCCCTCGCCGCCGCCGCACGGCGTGCCACCGTCTTCGCGCGCTGCACTCCCGAACACAAGGCCCGGATCGCCGCCGCCCTGCGCACCGGCGGGCACACCGTCGGCTTCCTCGGCGACGGTGTCAACGACCTGCCGGCCCTGCACGCGGCCGACGTCGGCATCGTCCACCGCGACGCCGTGGCCGTCGCCAGGGAGAGCGCCGACGTCGTCCTCGCGGACAAGGACCTCACCGCGATCGACCACGCCATCACGGCGGGGCGCCACTCCGGCGCCAACATCGCCACCTATCTGCGCATCATCCTGTCCTCGAACCTGGGCAATGTGATCGCGATGCTCGGCGCGGGTCTCCTCCTCCCCTTCCTGCCGATGCTCCCGGCCCAGGTCCTCGCCCAGAACCTCTGCTTCGACGCGGCCCAGCTCGCCTTCGCCCACGACCGGCCCGATCCGCGGGCCCTGCACCGGCCCACGCTGCTGCGCCCGCGCGGGCTGCTGCGCTTCATCACCGGCTTCGGCCTGCTCAACGCCGTCGCCGACCTGGCCACCTTCGGTGTCCTCGCCCTCACCCTGTACGGGCCCGACGGCCTGGACGACGAGGCGGTCTTCCACTCCGGCTGGTTCACCGAGAACCTGGTCACCCAGGCCCTGGTGATGCTGATCCTGCGCGGTGCGGGTCGCGTCCCGGGACCGGTCGCCTGGGCGGCCGCCGCGCTGGCCGCAGCGGGGCTGCTGCTGCCGCTCTCGCCGCTCGGCTCCGTGCTCGGTCTCACGGCCCTGCCGGTCCTGTACTACGTGCTGCTCGCCGTCGTCCTCGTGCTCTACGCGGCCGGGCTGACGGCGGCCAGGAGGCGCTACGACGACCGGCGACGGCCCGGGGCCGGGCGCACCCGTCCGGCCCGTGGCCGGCGTCACCCGTAGGACAGGTCCGAGCACAGGTCGTCGTCGGCGGAGCGGGCCCCGTCCGCGACCGAGGAGGGCACGGTGGTCGGCTCCGGCGCGGCGGAACCGCCGTCGGCGGCGTAGGACGCTCCCAGGACCACACGGACGCCGGCCCCGCCGGTGGACCGGAGCTGAGCACCGGGGAAGACCCCGGCGACCGTCCGGGCCTGCGCTTCGAGGCCCGCGCCGTACTCGATCACGGTGGTGGCGTGGTCCTGGCTGTTCGCGTTGGCGGTGCCGGTGACCGTGAAGCCGTGCTCGGTGAGTGTCGCCGCGGCCTTCGAGGCCAGGCCGGGCACGGTGGTGCCGTTGTGGACCGCGACCTCGATGCCGTCGCCGGAAACCCGTTCCTCCCTCTCCGGCGAGGGGGAGGCGGAAGCCTGTGCCGTGCTCCTGCCGCTGGCGTCGGTGCCGTCGATGGTGCGGTCGGCTCTGAGCGCGGCCCACAACCGGTCGGCGTCCGGCTGGACGATCGCGACGCGGCTGCCCTCGTACCGCCAGGGGATGGTGACGAACTTCGTGCTGTGCAGGTCGACGTCCTTCAACGACATCGCGAAGGAGATCAGCTTGTCGGCCGTGCCCAGGCCCGGGTCGACGGTCATCGACTTGGTGGCCGCGTCGGCGAGGGGGAGCAGCTTGGCCGGGGTGAGCCCGTTGCTCTTGATCTTGCCGATGAGGCTGGCGACGAAGGCCTGCTGGCGTTTGATGCGCCCTATGTCCGAGCCGTCGCCGATGCCGTGCCGGAGACGGACGTAGTCGAGGGCCTGCTGCCCGGAGACGGTCTGCTCGCCCTTCTTGAACAGCAGTCGGCCCTGTGTGGTGCGGTGGGGGTTGAGGTCCTTCTCGTGCACGTCGCCGGGGAGGCACACGTCCACCCCGCCCACGACGTCCGTCAGTGCCGCGAAGCCCTTGAAGTCGACGACGACGGTGTGGTCCACGCGCAGACCGGTCAGCTCCTCGACCGTGTTCTGGGTGCATGCGGGGTTGCCCTTCGCCGTTTGCCCCACCGAGAAGGCCGAGTTGAACATCGCGTTGGTCTGCGTCGTCGTCCAGGTCCCGTCGGGAAGCCTGCACGGCGGGATGGTCAGCAGGGTGTCGCGCGGGATCGAGACGGCCGTGGCGTGCTTGTGATCGGCGTGGACGTGCAGCAGGAACGCCGTGTCGGAGCGGCCGATGTCGTCCTTGCTGCCGCCGCCCAGCGCGCTGTTGCCGTCGGTGCGCGCGTCCGAGCCGATGACGAGGACGTTCTCGCCCTTGGAGGAGCCGGCCTCGGGACGGTTCTTGGACAGGCCGTCGCCGTCGAAGGTGTCGATGTTGCCGTTGAGCTTCAGGTAGATCCACCCCAGACCGGCGGTGCCCAGCACCACCACGGCCAGCGCGGTCAGGAGTGTGATCCGCAGCGGGCTGCGCCTGCGGCGCCGTGCCGCGGCGGCGCGGCGCCGGGCGGACCCACCGCGGCGGGGCGGGTCCGCCCGGCGCCGACGGTGGGACGGGTTGGTGCGATCGTGCGTGGCGGTCACTGGTACGTCCTCATACGTCCTCATCCAGCCGGCTCATACGGAGGGGACGACTGACCCCACCCCCATGGTTGTACAGTTGCGCAATATAGCAATTATTGGCTCCGTGCCGTCCGGCGCGGGCCGCCGACCGGTGACAAGGAGAGTGGGCGGGATGCTCCGCAACGGACTGGAACCCTGGCACCTGCTGATCGTGGCGATCGTGACCATCGCGCTGTTCGGGTCGAAGAAGCTGCCCGAGACCGCACGCGCCCTGGGCAAGTCGATGCGCATCCTCAAGAGCGAGGCCAGGGCCATGAAGGGGGACGACTCCGCGCCGTCCGCCGCGGCCGGGGATGCGTCCACCCCCACCGCCGCCGCGGTGCCGCGGGTGAGCGGCACCGCGCAGGGGGAGGTCCGGCCGGCCGCCGGGGGCGACTCGGCCCGCTGAGGGCGGCGCGACCCCGGATCAGGGACTGGCCGCGTCGAAGCCGTACCGCAGCGGCTGGTCCTTCACCCGGGCGTCGCGCCGGTAGACGTACACGGCCTCCACGCGCACTCCGTCGGGCACGTCGTCCGGCGCGCAGGGGCGGGTCACCTGGATCACCCAGGGCCGCCCCGTCACCTTCATGTGCGCCCCGTCGACCGGGCCCCCCGTGAGCACCGCGGTCTCCCAGGTCGTCGCTTCCGTAGTCTCCATGGCGACAGTTTATGGGTTGCGCAACTTTACGAGTGTCGTGAGGTGGATCACGGGAAAGCCGGTGCCGTCGCTCACTGCCCCGACAAGGAGGACCACGGCATCGGCACCGCGGCATCGGCGGCGATCGCATCGGCGGCCACCCGCCCGACGGTGAGTCCGTCGGTGCCGATGCGCAGATCCCCGGTCCCGGTCCACCGCGGACCCGTCGGTGCCGACGGAGGCGGGCAACCGGGGGTGCGTGTCAGCGGGCAGCCGGGGCGTTCGGTTCGCGGACGGCGAGCCAATCGGCTCCCGTGTGGTGGGACCGCCCCGGGTGCCCCCGCGTGAACCGGGACGGCGGGACGCCGAAGGTGCGGGTGAAGGCGGCGGTGAACGCGGCGGGGGAGGCGTAGCCGAGCCGGCCCGCGACCTCGCTGACCGAGCCGGACCGCAGCAGCGGCACCGCCGCGAGCAGGCGTGCCCGGCCCCGCCAGACGGCCGGACTGTCGCCCGTCTCGGCGCGGAAGCGCCGCGTGAACGCCCGCTCGCTCAGGTGCGTACGCGCCGCCCAGGAGGCATTGGTGACGCCGGCGTCCGGGGCGGCCAGGTACTCCCGGCACAGCGTGGCCAGATCCGCGGACGCGGGGATGCGGACGTGGAACGGGAGCGGGGCGCGCGCCGCGATCTCGTGCAGCAGGAGGTCGGCCACGCTGCCGTCGCGCCCGGCCAGGCTGTAGTCGGCCTCGAACTCCACGGCCGCCAGCAGGAGTTCACGCAGGAGCGGCGGCACGTCCACGACCGTGCAGGTGTCGGGCCACCACGGTACGGAGTCCGGTTCGATGTACAGGCTGCGGGTGCTCACGCCCAGCATCCGCACCCGGTGCCGGGTACCGGCCGGGATCAGGACGGCGCGCTCGGGCGGTACGGTCCAGGTGCCGTCGTCGGTGTCGACCACCATGACTCCGGTGGCGCCGTACAGGAACTGAGCGCGCCGGTGCTCGTGCCAGTCCAGGAGGTGCCCGGGCGGGTAGTCGGTCCCGATCGGCAGCACGGCCCGGTCCACCGCGTCGACGTCGGCCAGGGGGACGTTCTTCACCCGGCCAGGTTACGGCCGTCCTGGCCGGGTCGCGAAAGTCTCGTGCCGGACATCGAATGCGGGCACCGCCGCCGAACTGGTGGAGTGACCCGTGTGGAATTCGTGGCTCTGCTCGGAATCGGGCTCCTGACCGGTGTGACCACCGTCCTGTTCGGGTTCGGCGGCGGTTTCGTCACCGTCCCCGTCGTGGTGTGGGCGGACTCCGCGCTCGGCGCGGACGCGATGCGGGTGGCGACGGCCACCTCGGCCCTGGTCATGGTGGCCAACGCCGCCTTCGCCACCGCCGTCACGCCGCGGCGGGTACTGGGCGTCCTGCGCGGCAGCGGCCCGCTGCTCCTCCTGCTGGGCGCCGGCGCCTCGGCCGGCGCGCTGACCGCCCGCCATGCACCGGCCTGGCTGATCCGCTGGGCGTTCGTGGCGTACGTCGTCCTCACCGTCGTGGACCTGCTGCTGCGCCCCGGTTTCCTGCGCCCGCGCGCCCCGGCGGCGGAAGCTCCGGCTGTCCCGCGCCCCCTGCCGGCGGTCGTCGGTGCACCCGTCGGCGCGGTCGCCGCCTTCCTCGGGGTGGGGGGCAGCGTCATGACCGTCCCCGCGATGCGGCGGGCCGGGCACACGATGCATGTGGCGACCGCGCTGGCCAACCCGCTGACCCTCGCGATCGCCCTCCCGGCCGCCGCCGTCTTCCTGGCCGGCTCCGGGGGTCCCGTCGGCACCCGGGCCGACGTGACCCTGGTGGGCCTCGTCGACCTGCGCGCGGCCGGCGCACTGCTCCTGGGCGCCCTGCCGGTGATCGCGGTGCTGCGCCGACGCCCGCCGGGCCTCCCCGACCGCCTGCACGCCTGGACGTACGTCGCGCTGCTCGCCGCGGTGGCCCTCGCGATGGTGCGGTGAACGCCGGGCGTCCGCCAGGGCCGTGCGTGGATGAGATCATGAGAACCTGACTACTACAGCCCTGTAGAAGGGGGACGGTTCATGTTCGACAGCCTGAAGCACCTCAAGGACAAGCTCGAGGATGTCGCCGAGGAGCACGGCGACAAGATCAGCAGTGGTCTGGAGAAGGCCGGCGACCTCATCGACGACAAGACCGGCGGCAAGCACAGTGACAAGATCGACGCCGCCGTCGACAAGGCCCAGGACTACATCGGGAAGCTGGGCGACAGGAAGGACTGACGGCCCTTCCCCTCCGTACGAGCGGCCCGGCGGTGTCCGCCCGGTGTCCGGCCGGCCTCCCGCGCCGAGTACCGGTCCGCCGGGCCCCTGGGCCGCCCCCGGAGCCCCGCGCCGGCGGGACAGGCCCACGGGCGATTCGTTCAGCTCAGGTCCAGCTCCGGCCGGTAGAGGTCCAGCCAGAGGGCGAGGTCCAGGGCCCGTTCCAGGCCGCGCCTGCCCGCCTGACTGCTCGTCGGCGCCTCCCGCTCGGCGGCCCGCCGCAGCCGACCCGGGTCGACGAGGTCGAAGACGGGGTGGCCGGAGCGGGTGAGCAGCTCCCTGGCCTGGTCCTGCAGGGCTGCCGTGTACTTGGGGTCCTGGGTGGCCGGGTAAGGGCTCTTGACCCGGTCGTACACGGACTTCGGCAGCACGTCCGCGGTCGCCTCGCGCAGCAGTGTCTTCTCCCGGCCGTCGAAGGACTTCAGCGCCCAGGGAGTGTTGTAGACGTACTCGACGAGCCGGTGGTCGCAGAAGGGGACGCGGACCTCCAGGCCGACGGCCATGCTCGCGCGGTCCTTGCGGTCGAGCAGCACGCGTACGAAGCGGGTCAGGTGGAGGTGGCAGATCCGCCGCATCCGGTACTCGAAGTCGCTCTCACCGTCCAGGCGCCGGATGCCTGCCACGGCGTCGCGGTAGCCGTCGGCCACGTAGGTGCTGAGGTCCAGCTCCGCCGCCAGGTCGGGGCGCAGCACATCCGTGTCCTCCCCCATGTGGCGGCTCATCGACACCAGCCAGGGGAACGCGTCGGCGCGGCGTGCCTCCTCGTCGAAGAACTGCAGGTAGCCGCCGAAGACCTCGTCGGCGGACTCGCCGGACAGGGCCACGACGGAGTGGTCGCGGATCGCCCGGAAGAGCAGGTAGAGGGAGGCGTCCATGTCGCCGAGGCCGGCCGGCAGGTCCCGGGCGCGGACGACCTCGGCGCGGATCGCGGGATCGGCGAGGGTCCGGGCGTCCAGCACGATGTCCTGGTGGTCGGTGCCCGAGGCGCGGGCGACGTCGTGGGCGAAGGGGGTGTCGGGGGTGCCGCGGAGTTCGTCGGCGACGAAGTTCTCGGTCTGCCCCGTGAAGTCCACGGCGAAGCTGCGGACTTTCTCACCGCGTTCACCCAACTGCCGGGCGGCGAGGGCGGTCATCGCGGAGGAGTCCAGTCCGCCCGAGAGCAGGGTGCAGCGGGGCACGTCGGCGACGAGCTGGCGGCGCACGATGTCGTCGAGGAGCGAGCGTACGTGCTCGACCGTGGCGTCCCTGCCGTCGGTGTGCGGACGGGTCTCCAGCTCCCAGTAGCGACGCCGGTGCGGGCCCGAGCGGTCGACCGTGACGACGGTGCCGGGTTCGACCTCGCGGATGCCGTCCCAGACGGCGTGACCGGGCGTCTTGATCATGGTGAGGAGTTCCCTGAGGCCGTCGAGCCGGACCCGGCGGCGGGCCGACGGATGGGCAAGGATCGCCTTGGGCTCGGAGCCGAACAGCACCCCGTCCGCGGTGGGGTGGTAGTAGAGCGGCTTGATGCCCATGCGGTCGCGGACCATGACCAGTTTGTCCTCGCGGCCGTCCCACAGCGCGAAGGCGAACATGCCGTTGAGGCGCTCGGGGAGCGCGTCACCCCACTCGAGGTAGCCGCGCAGCACCACCTCGGTGTCGGACCCGGTGGTGAAACGATGCCCGCGGTCGGCGAGTTCACGGCGGAGTTCGGTGAAGTTGTAGGTCTCTCCCGAGTACACGAGCGTGACCGTGCCGTGGGGGGTTTCGGTGCTCATCGGCTGTCGGCCGCCGGGCAGGTCGATGACGGCGAGCCTGCGGTGACCGAGCGCGGCGGGCCCCTGCGTCCAGACGCCGCGGTCGTCCGGCCCGCGGCACGCCATCGTCTCGGTCATCGCGTCCAGTGCCGCCCTCTCGGTGCCGAGATCGCGGTCGAAGGAGACCCAGCCGGTGATGCCGCACATACGCAACCTCCTGAGTCCGGCCCGCCGACGACCTCGCCAATGCCAGCCGTTTTGCGACTGCGAGCGCATCGACGACGAACCAGTTGTAGGTTCCATCTATATTTCGAGCGTGCGACACCGGAGTAAGCGAGGTCAACGCGGCCGCGACGGAACGTATACAGGGCATCTTCCGTTTTCGGCCATCCTTTGCGAGCGCGATACCGTCGGTCGCCCTCAGTCAGGGCGCGGTTCGCGTGGATTCGGCCACGCGCAAAGTCTTCCCCAACCACCCGGTCCGGCGGCGCCCCGGACCGGGGCGCCGGCGTCGAACCGTCGCTCAGTCGCGGCGGTACCTGGCAGCCATCGCGTGAAACACCTTCTTCGGTTCCCACCGGCTCTCGTCGAGCATGCGGACCACGCCGTAGGAGCCCAGGTCGGCCCTTCCGGGCCTGCTGTAGCCGGCGAAGGTGAACCAGAGCGCGGTGTCCACCCCTTCCTCCTCGAAGGCGTCCAGCAGTTCGGTGAGGTAGCGGACTTGCTCGTCCTCGTCCGGAACCGCGTCGTGGGGGACCTGCCAGGCCGAGCCGCCGCGCTCACCCGCGCCTCGGTAGGCGCAGGTGCCGTACTCGGTCACGGCGACGGGTTTGCCGTGTGCGCGGTGCCCCCGCAGTTCGGACCGGAAGGTGTCGGCGTTGTACGCGGCACGGTAGGCGTCGACGCCGACGAGGTCGAACGGGTGCCAGTCGACGAACTCCCAGGGCGCCGAGGCGTACGTGACGAGGCCGCCGAAGCGGGCGCGTACCGTCGCGGCCACCTGCGGGAGGAAGGCGTTGAGCCGTTCCTGTACCGGGCCGAGGCCGTTCCACCATTCCATGTCCGCCCCGGCCATGGTCCGCAGTCGGTCGCCGTAGGTCTCGCCCGGCATGAAGCCGCCGCAGAACGCGGTCATCTCGCAGCCCGCGACGAAGACGACTTCGGCGCCACCACGTCGTAGGGCTTCGGCCCGGCCGGCACAGTCGGCGAAGAACGGCAGCAGCCGGTCGGCGGGAAGGTCGACGGGGAACGGGGCGAACCACACCTCGAGGCCCGCGGCTGCCGCACACCGGGCGGCGACGCTCAGCCGTTCGGGATCGCGGCCCGAGACGCGTACGGCGTCGCAGTGCAACTCGTCGGATATCACCGCCATGTCGTGCCGGACCGCTTCGGGATCGAACGTCTTGCGGGAGAGGTCCTGCCCGGGGAGGAACCCGGTGTCGTAGTTGATGCCCCGTGCGCGCACGTCACTGCTCCTTCAGGTGATGAGCGCCGCGTCCCGGCAGGGCGAAGGCGAGTTCGGTGACCCGGCCGGAACGCGGACCGCTTCGTGTGGTGATGCGTCAACTGCCCGTGAATCTCTACAAGTACAGCAGTGGGCGCCCGGTGCTGCCGGTGGGGCGGGGCGTTCGCGGAAGACGTCGAGTCCGGCGGCGACGGTGAGGTTGCCCCAGCACTCGAAGCGAGCGGACATCGCTGGAACGAACCGGGAAGCCGCCACGGCCTCAACGGTTGTGGTGGGCCGACGTCCGCGATCGAATGTCCGTATGACGCCAAGGTCCTCACGCCGTCCGCGGTTGCGCCGACCCGCCCGGTCCACTCTCGTGCGCAGCCGGTTGCGAGCGGCGGGGCGCGGCCCGCGGAGCGGGTCGGGAGGCATGGACTGGGCACGGCGTGTCGAGCTGGTGTCGGTTCTGGTGGCGTCTGCCGTGGCGGTGGCCGGCCTCTGGTACTCCAACGTCCAGGCTCAACAGGCAATGGACCAGGCGCGCCAAGAGCGGGCGTTGATGAAGGAGGGGCAGATCACCGACCGTTACACCGCGGCGGTGAGCAATCTTGGTGCGGACAAGATGGATGTGCGTCTGGGCGGCGTCTATGCCCTGGAGCGCATCATGCAGGACTCTCCCCGTGACCATTCGACCATCGCCAACGTCCTCGCCACGTACATCCGGCTCCACGCCACGAAACCGCCGGCGCACGGCCAGGACGTCCCGGCAGACGTCAGCGCCGCCCTTACCGTCCTCACCACCCGCGACACCTCTCACGACGGCGACTTCCGACTGGACCTTCGCTCGGTCTGGCTCTCCGGAACCGAGATCGGGCGGCAGGTTCCCCACCAACCTGCGCTCCTGGCCCAGGCGGACCTGCGCGGCACACATTTGCGGGGCACGAAACTGGCCTCCGCGGACTTGCGGGCCACCAACTTGAGCAACGCCGACCTGCGCAACGCAGACCTGACCACTGCGAGGCTGTCCAGCGCGTTCCTGGACAAGGCAGACCTGCGAGGGGCGAAGCTGTTCGCCGCCGATCTGCGGCACGCGTTCCTGACCGAGGCCGAGCTTTCCGGTACCGATCTGCGCTCCGCGGAAATGCGCGGTGCGCGGCTGTCCCGCGCGAACCTGAGCGGTTCGCACCTGGAAGACGCCAACCTGCGCAGTGCGGATCTGCAAGGCGCGGACCTGAGCGGTTCGAATCTCGAAGGCGTGGACTTCACCAGCGCGTCCGCCGGGGTCTCCGGCGCGAACCTGACCGGCGCGGACCTGACCGGTGCCCATCTGAAAGGTGCCGACCTGAGCACGGTGAACGAGGAACACCACGGCACACCGTTGGTGGGCGTGATCCTGGACGGCGTCAACCTGGAGGGCGCGAACCTGGCCGAGGCGGACCTGACGGGCGCAGACCTGTCCCACGTGAAGAACCTGACGCGCAAGCAGCTCGATGCGGCCCGCACCGACGCGGATACGAGGCTGCCCGCCGGACTCCCATAGCCCTGTCGTGTCCGCAGCCGTTCCGGCCCGCACCCGCACCCGCACCCGCACCGGTCTCGGTGTCTACGTGTAGTGACTGGCCTGCGCTCCCAGGACGTTCAGCAGGGCCAGGGCCTCGGCGCTGGGAGACCCCGGCGGCGCGGTGTAGAGCACGAGGTACTGGTCCCGGTCGGTGAGCGCGAGGACGTCGCAGTCGACGGTGACTTCCCCGACGGCCGGGTGGCTGAAGGTCTTGGTGAGCGTCGGCGCGGTCTGTACGTCGTGCCGTTCCCAGAGACGGGCGAAGTCGGGGCTGGCGTCGCGGAGTTCGCCGACGAGACCGGTCACCGTGGGATCGGTGGGGTAGCGGGCCAGGGTGGTGCGGAGTTGCGTCACGACGCTCAGCCGGAACTCGGCTGCGTCGGAGAGCCCGTAGAGCGTCGCACGGGCGCGCTGCGGGCTGAGGAAGGCCCGGCGCGCGAGGTTGCGGTCCTGAGGGGTGAGCGGGTCGAAGTCCTCCATGAGCGCGGCCGCGAGATCGTTCCATGCGAGGACCTCGAAGGCGGCGGACATCACGAAGCCGGCCGTCTGCGGCAGTCGTTGCAGAAGTGCGAGGATGCTCGGGCGGACGTCGCGCCGGAGCAGTCCGGTGCGGTTCGGCGCGGTGCCCGCGAGGACGTGCAGGTGGTCGGACTCCGTCTCGGTGAGCCGCAGCGCGCCGGTGATCGCCGCCAGGACGTCGCCCGACGGGCGTGGTGCCCTGCCCTGTTCGAGGCGGACGTAGTACTCGGTGGAGATGTGCGCGAGGACGGCTACCTCCTCGCGGCGAAGACCCGGTGTGCGCCGGCGTGGGCCGGAAGGGAGACCGACGTCCTGTGGCATGAGCCGCTCGCGGCGGCTGCGGAGGAATGCCCCGAGTTCCTGCTTGTCCATACGACCAGTGTGCGCGCGGACCGGCGGCGGATCCTGGTACAGCCTGTGCCTGTATCCGCTCGGCAGCCGGCCGGACGCTGTTGCCATGACGAACACCATGAACACCACGCACACGAACGCTACGCACACGAACACCACGCACACGAATACCACGGGCACAACGAGCACCACGAACACGACGTACGTCCCCGACCGTGCACCCATCGGCCTGCTCACGGCAAGACCATCTTCATCACCGGCGCCAGCCGCGGCATCGGAGCGGCCGCCGCCCGGCTCTTCGCCTCCGAGGGCGCCGCAGTCGTGCTCGCCGCCCGCAGCACCGGTGCCCTGGACCGCATCGTGAAGGAGATCCGCGCCGACGACGGCGTCGCCGACGCCGTCACCCTGGACCTCGCCGACCCCGCGAGCGTCCGCGCCGCCGTCGGCCAAGTCGACTCGCTGCACGGGCGGCTGGACGGCGCCTTCAACAACGGCGCGGTTCCTCAGCGGCAGGTCGGCCCGGTCGAGACCACCACCGAGGAGGACATCGACGAGCAGTTCGCCGTGAACTTCCGTGCGCACTGGACTGCCATGACCGCCGAGGCCGCGCTCATGCGCCGGGGCGGTGGCGGGGCGATCGTCAACACCTCCAGCATCGGCAGCCGCCGCGCGAATCCCGCCCTGCCCGCCTACGGCGCGATGAAGCGCGCACTCAACAGCCTTACCGAGACTGCCGCGGTGAACTGGGCCGGCGACCGAATCCGGGTCAACGGCATCACCCCCGGAGGCACCTCCACGGAGATGATCGACGCCTGGGAGGCGGCGACTCCCGGCATCGTCGAGCAGATGACCGCGACGATCCCGCTCGGTCGGATGGCCGAGCCCTGCCAGATCGCCGAAGCGGCCGCGTGGCTGCTCAGCGACCGCGCCTCCTACGTGACCGGCGCGATCCTGCCGGTCGACGGCGGCGCCGGCGCCTGATCAGACGGTGGGCGGCTTCACACCGTGCCGGACCCACACGTTGGGTTCGACGTAGACGGCCCGGTCATGCGCGGTGTCACAGTGCACCGGGACAAGGGCACCTGGTACGTCGATGTCACCGTCGCTGTCGAAGGGCAGGCCGGTCCACCGCCGCCACTGGGCCAGTGAGCCGCTGACCGTCATCGATGCCGGGGCGATCCGTTGGATGCCGCCACCGGACTTGACGTGTACTCGGAGCCAGGGGTCGGTCGGAAGTCCGTCGTCGCCCTGTCGCCGTACGTAGTCGGTCATGGTGACGCGCGGTTCGAGGTGCTTGGCCGTGGGACGGACCGGGGCCAACAGCGTGTCGTGGCCCTGCCGGCCGACGGCCTCCCGCAGAGCGGCCAGCATCCCGTAGGACAGGCCGCGGCCGAGATACGCGCGGTCCACCGTGATCTCCAACGCGCTGACCGCTGTCGGTGGGTGCCCGTCGCGCCGGTCCTGGAACGCCCAGACAAGTACCTGGTCCCAGCCCTTGTCCGGCATCTCCTCACGGCCTTCCGAGGCGGCGTTGAACGGCACGCTCAGGCCCCGCGCGACGACGCGGTCGCCGTCCGTCGCCACTACGCAGTAGTGGGGGAAGTCCTCGGCCACCCGGCTCAGCAAGGCTTCGGCCACCGGATCGTGCGGTATGAAGGCCGGCCACGTCTCAGCGATCTCGTAGATACGGGAAAGCAGCGACGGACGCTCGGCGAGCGGGGTGATCACGATGCTGTCGGTCTCTGTCACGGCGGGGACCCTGCCACAGGAAGACGCCTCCTGGCCAGCGGTTTTGCCGCCCAGACGGGTCGCGATCACCACTGGGTGGCCAACCAGACGGTCACCGCCGCGGCCGCGGTGAGTCCGGCATTGAGTGTGACCCGGCGATCCTCGCCGGTCAGGTGAACGGCGATCGCACCGGCCTGCAGGAGCACGAAGCCGATGGCTGCGGCCGACGCCAGCCACGGAGCGGTACCGGTCAGCGGTGGCAGGATCAGACCGGTGGCGCCGAGTATTTCGACCCCTCCCAGCGCTCTGACGGCGGGAAGGGGCATACGGTCGACCCAAGCCATCATCGGCCGGAGTTCATCGCGGCTGCGGATCACCTTCAGCGTGCCTGCGTAGAGGTAGAAGAGCGCGAGCAGTCCCGCGACGATCCAATAGGCGAGGTTCATGGTTTCCGTTCACGGCCCCGGGGGATGCGGGGGCCTGTCGGTTGCGTCGAATGCTGGGGGAGTTCAGTCGAGGTCGGTGGCGGGCTGCGTCGCGTAGCGGCTCATCGCGTCGGCGTTGGCCTGGGGCGTCAGCGGCCGGCCGTCGGCGAGCACCTCCTGGAGGTCTCGGAAGTACTGCACATACAGGTCGGGGGTGAATGTGCTGAGCATGACGGCGGGTTGGTCGCTCGGGTTGGCGAAGGTGTGCGGGGTGCCTGGGGGAACCATGACGAGCGTGCCCGCGGTGGCGTCGTGCTCCGCGTCCCCTACGGTGAACCGCACGGTGCCGGAGAGGATGTAGAAGCCCTCGTCGTGTTGCGAGTGGCGGTGCTGGGGCGGTCCCTGGGTGTGCGGGGCGAGGACGGACTCCGCAATCGCGAGGCGGTGTCCGGTGTGGCTGCCGTCCTCCAGAACCCGCATGCGCGTGGTCCCCAGAACGATCGTCTCGCCGTCACGGGGCCCCACCACCGATACGGCGGGATCGGCCTGCGGCTCGCTGGTCTTCATTTCATCGGTCACGTCCAACAGTGCACCGCCGGGACCCCGCCGGTGTCCAAGACCTCTTCGGCAGAGCCGATACCGCATGGGTATCGTTGCAGCGTGGAGCTACGGACCTTGCGCTACTTCGTGGCGGTCGCCGAGGAACTCCACTTCGGCCGGGCCGCCACCCGACTGCACATGAGCCAGCCGCCGCTGAGCCGGGCGATCAAGCAGTTGGAAGCCGAGGTCGGGGCTCTGCTCTTCATCCGCTCGACGGCCGGCATCACGCTCACTCCGGTGGGCACGGTGCTGCTCGACGAGGCACGGGCACTGCTCGACCATGCCGACCGCGTCCGGGGACGCGTGAGAGCGGCAGCCGGCGTCGCGACCATCACTGTCGGCATCCTGGGCGACGGCACCGACCCGGGAGTGGCCAGGCTGGCCGCCGCCTACCGCCGCAACCACCCCGGAGTCGAGATCCGTGTCCGCGACACCGACCTGACCGACCCGACGTGCGGACTGCGTGCCGGACTGGTCGACGTGGCTCTCACCAGGGCGCCGTTCGACGAGACCGCCCTGACGGTGCGAGAGCTGCGGCGAGATCCGGTCGGCGTGGTCCTGCGCGCCGACGACCCACTGGCCGGCCGTGACGGACTGCGGCTGGCCGAGCTGTGTGACCGCCGCTGGTTCCAGTTCCCGCAGGGCACCGACCCCGTCTGGCAGTCGTACTGGAACGGCGGGAGGCCGCGCGAGGGACCAGTGGTGCGTGCCGTCCAGGAATGCCTGCAGGCCGTGCTGTGGAACGGCACGGTCGGCCTGGCCCCGCTCGGGCACGACCTGCCCGTCGAGTTCACCGTGGTGCCGCTGGTCGACATGGAGCCCAGCCGAGTGGTGGCGGTGTGCAATGAACGGGACACCAATCCGTTGATCCGGTCGTTCATCGAGGAAGCGGCGGCCGCGTACCGTCATTGAGCACCGGCCGCGTTCGATGCATGCCGCCAGGAGTCCCAAGCCCTGCCCACGCGCCTGACCGTCAGACCGAGCGGCGTTCGCCGAACCCGGCCCAGGTCACTGGAGCGGGTTCGCAACCCGGGCGCCGGCGTCCCACCACGCACGGTGGTCCCGGTACCAGAGCACGGTCTGCGCCAGCGCCGACGCGAAAGCACGCCGGGGACGGTAGCCGAGCAGGCTGCGGGCCTTCGTCCAGTCGAGCGCGTAGCGCTGGTCGTGCCCCGGCCGGTCGGCGACCTGCTCGACCCGGTCCCAGCCGGCGCCGCACGCCTCCAGGAGCAGGCCGGTCAGCTCTCGGTTGGTGAGCTCGGCACCGCCGCCGATGTGATATACTTCGCCGGCCGCACCGCGGGTGCGCACCAGCTCCACGCCCCCCACGTGGTCGTCGACGTGCAGCCATTCCCGCACCTGGGAACCGTCGCCGTACAGGGGCACCGTCAGCCCGCTCAGCAGCCGGGTGACGAACAGTGGAACGATCTTCTCCGGGTACTGGCAGGGGCCGTAGTTGTTGCTGCAGCGGGTGACCCGTACATCCAGCCCGTGGGTGCGGTGGTAGGCCAGCGCCACCAGGTCCGCGCCTGCCTTGGACGCCGCGTACGGCGACCGCGGGCTCAGCGGCTGCCCCTCGGCCCAGGACCCCTCCGAAATCGTGCCGTACACCTCGTCGGTGGAGACATGGACGAACCGCTCGACCCCGTGGCGCAGCGCCGCGTCGAGCAGCACCTGGGTGCCGAGCACGTTGGTGCGCACGAACGCGTCGCCCTCGACCAGCGACCTGTCGACGTGCGACTCGGCGGCGAAGTGGACGATCTCGTCGGCGTCCCGGACGACGCGGTCCACCACCTCCGGGTCGCAGATGTCGCCCGCCACGAACCGCAGCCGGGAGTCGTTGGCGACCGGCCCGAGATTGGCCCGGTTTCCCGCGTACGTCAACTTGTCGAGGACGGTCACCCGTACACCGGGCGCCGCGCCGGCGGACTCCCGGCCGAGTACCGTGCGCACGTAGTGCGAGCCGATGAAACCCGCTCCGCCTGTTACGAGCAGTCGCGTCGGCATGACCGTCTCGCAGCCGCACCCCGTCGGGCAGCGTCTCGACATGCGCCACGGTCCGTTCCACGGCGTCCAGCACCTCCGCGGCCGACGAGCCGAGCCCGAAGTGCCCGCGCCGGCGGGCCGTCCACTGAGCCCACGCGTCGACGTTCGCCCGGTGTGCCGCGCCCTGGGCCATCAGTTGCTCGCGCCAGGTCCAGTCCGGGTGCACGCAGGAGTCGAGGACGCTGCGGTCCAGCCTCTCGGGGAACATCGCGCCGTAGACGGCGCCCGCGTACGTCCCGTACGTGTAGCCCAGGTAGTTGATGACGGGCTCGCCGAGCACCGCGCGCAGGACGTCCATGTCCCGGGCGACGTTGCGGGTGCTGAAGTGCGGCCGGTGCTCCCCGCCGCCGCGCCGGTTCCCCTCCTCCCGGTCGCGCGCGTCCTCGGCGAGCAGGGGGAAGGCGGACTCCGGCGGACGCGAGTCCACGGGCGTGCGGCGGGGGGTGATCTCCGCGTGCAGCGGAGTGGAGCCGCCGGTGCCGCGCGGGTCGAAGCCGATCAGGTCGTACACCTCGGCCAGAGGCGTGGCCGCCAGCACCTGAGCAAAGCGCCGGCCGAGCCCGAAGTAGCCCCCCGGCCCGCCGTTCAGTGCCAGCAGGACGCCGCGGCGGCGGGCGGGATCAGTGGCCCTGCGTCTGCTGACGGCGATCGTCAGGGTGGCGCCCGCGGGGTCCGCGTAGTCGAGCGGCACCTGCACGGTGGCGTGTTCCACTCCGTCGCCCGACGGCGCGGGGGCCCACGTGGGGCGCTGCGTGTGAAACGCCGCCGACGACGGCGGCTGAGCGTCACGGGTCATGGCGGCGAGACTGCCGCCTGGGCCTCGAACAGGCGTGGAGCAGGACTCGACCCCGGCGCTCCAACCGTCCTCAGGCGTGCCTCGACGCCTCCCCGCCAGGCTGGGCGCCACGAAACCGACGCGCGCGGACGAGGAGGCGGGAAACGCAGTGACCGTACGACCCCGCAAGGACGTGGCGCTGCTCCTCCCGGGGCAGGGGGCACAGCACCCGCGGATGGCCGCGGGACTCTACCGGCACGAAGAGGTGTTCACGCACTGGATGGACGAGGCGTTCCGGCTGCTCGGACCGGACGGCGCGCGGCTGCGGCAGGAGTGGCTGGCCGAGCGCCCGTTCGCCGCGTTCGACGACGTGTCGGTGGCCCAGCCGCTGCTGTACGCCGTGGACCACGCGCTGGGCCGGACCGTGCTGGAGTGGGGTGTGCGTCCGGTGGCCCTGCTCGGACACAGCGTGGGCGAGTTCGCCGCCGCCACCCTCGCCGGCGTCGTCGACTTCGCCGACGGCGTCCGGATGATGCGCGAACGCCGGGAGCTGTTCGCCAGCACCCCGCCCGGCGGCATGCTGGCCGTGTCGGCAGGGGTGGGCGAGGTGTCCGGCCTGCTGCGCGACGGCGTTCACCTGGCGGCCGTGAACGCCTCCCGCCAACTGCTGCTGGCCGGTGCGTCCCAGCCGCTGGAGCGGGCGGCCCGGGTCCTGCGTGAGCGGGAGATCGTGTGCCGGGAGGTGCTGGCCAGGCAGGCATTCCACACCCCGCTCGTGGACGGGGCGGTCGAGGCGTCCCTGCCCGGCTGGCGCTCGCTGCGGCTCTCGCCCCCGCGACTGACGCTCTACTCCGCCTACACCGGTGGCGTCCTGACCGAGGGCGAGGCCCGCGATCCCGACTTCTGGGCCTGGCAGGCGTCCCGCACCGTGCACTTCGCCCCGACGCTGTCCGCCCTGCTGGCCGCCCACGCGTGCGTGCTGGTGGAGGCGGGCCCCGGCAACAGCCTCACCATGCTGGCCCGCCGCAAGCCCGCAGTGGCCGAGGGACGCTGCGCCGTCCTGCCGCTGCTGCCCGACCGGCCGCGTGGCGAGGAGGCGGACCGGCACGCCGTCGCGGCCGCCCGCGCCGCCCTGCTGCCCACCACCGACACTCACGAGGAGGCGTCTTGACCACCACGCGGGCAACCCACCGCATCGACGTCGAGGCGAAGGCGGACGCCGTCTACCGGATCGTCGCCGACGTCGGCCTGTGGCCGCTCTACTTCCCGCCCACCGTGCGCGCCGAGCGCCTTTCCTGGGACGGCGTCGAGGAACGGATCCGTATCTGGGCCATGGCGGACGGCGAACTGCGCACCTGGCAGTCGCGCCGCCGGCTCCACCCGGCCGCGCACCGCGTGGAGTTCGAGCAGGAACGGCCGCGCGACCCCGTGGCCGCGATGGGCGGCTCCTGGACCTTGGAGGAGCGCGGCGAGGGATGCACCGTCGTCCTCGACCACCACTACCGCGCCGTCGACGACGACCCGGCGCGCCTGGCCCGCATCGCGCGGGCCGTGGAGCACAACAGCACGGCGGAGCTGGACAACCTCCGGCGCGCCGTGCTGCGGGCCGGACAGGAGCCGGAGCTGCTGTTCGAGTTCGCCGACACCGAGACCGTCTCCGGCCCGCCGGAGGAGGTGTACGCCTTCCTCTACGACGCCGCGAAATGGCCCGAGCGCATCCCGCACGTCGCGCACGTCGAGGTACGCGAGGACGTGCCCGGACTGCAGCACCTGCGGATGGACACCCGGGCCCCGGACGGGTCCGTGCACACGACGGTCTCCGGCCGGGTCTGCGAGCCGGGCCGGCGGATCGTGTACAAGCAGACGACACTGCCGCCCGTGCTCCAGGCGCACAACGGCGAGTGGCTCGTCGAGGAGACGGGCGACGGCGCCGTCCGTGTGACGGCCCGGCACCAGGTGATCCTCGACCCGGAGGGGATCGCCGGTCTCCCCGAGCCGCCCGAGTCGCTCGCCGCCGCGCGGGCCGCCGTACGCGAGGCGCTCGGCGCCAACAGCAGGGCGACCATGGCGCGGGCCCGCGCCTTCGCCGAGGCGAACCGACCCCGTACCCCCCACCACCACACGAAAGGGAACACCGCCATGGCCGAACTGACCCTCGACGAGCTCAAGCGCTTCCTGCTGAGCGCGGCCGGAGACGACGAGAGCGTCGAGCTGTCCGGCGACATCCTCCACGTCCGCCTGGTCGACCTGGGCTTCGACTCGCTCGCCGTGATCGACACCCTGGGGCGGCTGGAGCGCCACTTCGGCGTCAAACTGCCCGAGGAGGCGACCACCGAGGTGGAGACCCCGGCGGACCTCCTCGCCGCCGTCAACCGCCAGGTCGCCGAGGCCGCCTGAACGACGGACCGCCGCCGTGGGGGCCCTGCGCGTCCCCCACGGCGGCCGGCTCACGCCCGCGTGAGCACCAGCGCCGAGGCGAAGCCCCCGTGCCCCCGTGCCAGCACCAGCGCGGAGTCGACCCGCTCGGCGCGCGGCTCACCGACCACCAGCTCCACCCGCGGATCGACGTCCTCCCGCCGGACGCCGGGCACGGCCGGGATCAGGCCGTCGCGCAGGGTCAGCAGGGCGGCCACCACGTCCAGCGCGGAACCCCCGGAGAGCATCCGCCCCACCAACGCCTTCGGCGCGCTCACCGGCACCCGCCGGGAGCCGAAGAGCCCGGCCAGGACGGCCGCCTCGGCCCGGTCCAGCGGCCCGCTGCCCACGCCGTCCGCGAACACCACGCCGATGTCGTCCGGCGTCAGCCCGGCGTCCCGCAGCGCCGCGCGCGCCGCCCTGAGCAGGCCGCTGCGCGACGAGCCCCCCGACCCCGCCGGGTCCGGGTCGAACGCGGCGCCGTGTCCGGCGATCAGCCCGTAGCGGTGCGGCGCCCCGCGTTCCGCGGCCCCGGCACCGGGCTCCACCACCAGGACGGCGCCGCCCTCTCCCGGCACGAAGCCGGTGGAGGCCGCGCAGAACGGCAGCCCGGCCCGGGCCGGATCGCCGTCCCGGCTCACTCCGCCGGCCACCGACAGCACCGACATGCCGTAGGGGCACAGCATGCTGTCGAAGCCGCCCGCCGTCATCACCGCCGTCCCGGTCCGCACCCGGCGGCGCGCGAACGCCAGCGAGTCCAGGCCGCCGGCCTGTTCGGACACCACGACCCCGCCCGGACCGCGCATCCCGTGCCGGATCGACACCTGTCCGGTGTGCACCGCGTAGTACCAGGCGAACGACATGTACGGGCTCACCGACTCCCAGCCCGTGCCCCACTGCAACTGGAGCTGCCGCTGGCCGAACTCCAGCCCGCCGGTGACGCCCGTGACGGCCGTGCCCATCGCGTAGCCGTCCAGCGTGGCCGGGTCGATCCCGGCATCGGCCAGCGCCTCGTCGGACGACAGCAGCGCCAGCCGGGTCAGCCGGTCGGTCTGCGGGTGCAGCCGCCGGGGGAAGGCGGCCTCCGCCTCCGACTCGGGGACCTCGGCCGCGAGCACGACCGGGTGCCCCGCCGTGTCGAAGCGCGTCGCCGGCCGGACGGCGGACACTCCCTTGAGCGTGGCCGCCCAGTAGTTCTCCAGGCCCACCCCGTTGGGGGCGGCCACTCCGATGCCCGTGATCAGCGCGTCGCTCCACTCCGATGCCCGTGATCAGCGCGTCGCTCATGCGGGCCGTCCCGGAGCCGTCAGCACCATGGCGCTCTGGAACCCGCCGAAACCGCTGCCCACCGTGAGCACCGCGTCCAGCCGCCGCTCCCGCGCGGTGTGCGGGACGTAGTCCAGGTCGCACTCGGGGTCGGGCTCGTCGAGATTGGCCGTGGGCACCACCACCCCGTGCCGCAGGGACAGCGCGCACGCCGCGATCTCGATCGAGCCGATCGCGCCGAGCGAGTGCCCCACGATCGCCTTGATGCCGCTCATCGGCGTGCGGTAGGCGTGCTCGCCCAGGCTGCGCTTGACCGCGGCGGTCTCGTGCCGGTCGTTCTGCCGGGTGCCGGAGCCGTGGGCGTTGACGTAGTCGATGTCCACCGGGTTCAGCCGGGCCTCGTCGAGCGCCGCGTCGATCGCCTCGGACATCTCCAGACCGTCCGCCTTCAGACCGGTCATGTGGTAGGCGTTGCACCGGGAGGCGTAGCCGGCGATCTCCCCGTAGATGCGGGCGCCGCGCCGCTTGGCGTGCTCGTACTCCTCCAGTACCAGCACGCTCGCGCCCTCGCCCAGCACCAGCCCGGTGCGGGTGCGGTCGAAGGGGCGGCAGGCCGTCTCCGGGTCGTCGTTGCGGGCGGAGGTGGCCTTGATGACGTCGAAGCAGGTCAGGGTGATCGGTGAGATGGGCGCGTCGGAAGCGCCGGTGACCATGACGTCGGCGGTTCCCTCCCGGATCATCTCGGCGGCGTAGCCGACGGAGTCGATGCCCGACGTGCACCCGGTCGAGATCACCGAGGCCGGGCCCAGCGCCCCGGTCAGCAGCGCGACCTCGGCGGCCAGCGAGGTGGGCACGAAGTAGTCGTACAGGTGCGGCACGGCGTACGAGGGGTCGACCAGCCAGTCGCGGCCCTCGGCGGACTGCACGGCGTACTCCTGCTCCATGGTGGTCGTGCCGCCGACCGCGCTGCCCAGCGCCACTCCGGTGCGCTCGGCGCGCTCGCCGTCGACGGTCAGGCCGCTGTCCTCCAGCGCCTCCCGCGCGGCGGCCAGGGCGAGCTGCACCACGCGGTCGGTCCGCCGCGCCTGCTGCCGGGTCAGACCCTGCTCCAACGGGTCGAAGTCGCACTCGGCGGCGACCCGGCACCGATGGCCGCTCGCGTCGAACCGGCTGATCGTCCGGGTCGCGGGCCTGCCGCTGACCAGTCGCTGCCAGAACGCGTCGGCCCCGATGCCCCCCGGTGCGGTCACGCCGATGCCGGTGATCACTGCCCTGCGGGGCGTGTCTCGGACCATGGGACCTCCTTGAGAGTTCGGTGGCGGCAGCGTGCGGCCCGCCCCTCGACTCGCGCTCCAGGCGCGTCGGAGCCGCCCGTGACCGCCCCGCTGTCGAGCGGGGCTCCACGGGCGGTCGAGGAGCCGCGGCGACGGTATCCGCACCCGAGCACCGCCCCCTCCCGGGAAAGGAACACCGATGGCCCCGCACGCGATCCCCGACGTACGCAAGTCGGTCGTCGTCGCCGCCTCGCCCGACGTCTGCTTCCGGGCGTTCACCGAGAGGCTGTCCGACTGGTGGCCGCCCACCCACGTGCTCCTCACCACGCCGCGGGTCGGCCTCGCGATGGAACCCCGGGTAGGCGGCCGCTACCACGAGTGGGACGCCGAGGGCCGGGAGGCCGTGTGGGGCCGGGTGCTGGAGTGGGAGCCGTCGCGTCTGCTGCGGCTGACCTGGCGGGTGGACGGCGCCTTCCGGCCGCTGCCCGACGACGAACGGGCCAGCGAGATCGAGGTGACCTTCACCCCGGAACCGGGCGGCGGCACCCGGGTCGAGCTGGCGCACACCCGGCTCGACAGGCTCGGCGACAGCGACGGCGAACGCATCTTCAAGGCCCTGGACGGGCCGAGTCCCGGTGAGACGCTGGCCCGGTTCGCCGAGGCGGTGTGATGGCCGTTCCGCACACCGTCGCCGGCCCCGGCCTGCTGGAGATCGCCGACGGCGTCTACGCCCGTGAACAACTGCCCGGCGGCTGGTGTCTGAACAACGCCGGTCTGGTGGCCTGCGGCGGCCGTGCGGTCCTCGTCGACACCGCGGCCACCCGGGCCCGGGCCCGGCATCTCGCCGAAGCGGTGGACGCGGTGGCGCCCGGCGGTCCGGACATCGTGGTCAACACCCACTTCCACGGCGACCACGTCTTCGGCAACGTCGAGTTCGCCCCCCGGGCCACCGTCGTCGCCCATGAACAGACCCGGTCCGACGTCGCGGAGTCCGGACACGGGCTCTGCCGGCTGTGGCCGACGGTGGACTGGGGCGACATTCCCCTGGTACTGCCCGACGTGACCTTCGAGGACGAACTCACCTTCCATGCCGGAGACCTGACGGTCCGTCTGCTGCACGTCGGACCCGCGCACACCCCCGGCGACGTGGTGGCCTGGGTGCCGGAGCGCAAGGTGCTCTTCGCCGGGGACGTCGTGTGGTCCCGGGTCACGCCGTTCGTCCTGATGGGCTCGGTACAGGGCTCTTTGGAGGCGCTGGAGCGCCTGCGCGGTCTCCGGCCCGAGGTGGTGGTCGCCGGGCACGGACCGGTGTCCGGCACCGAGGCACTGGACGCCACCGAGGCGTACCTCCGCCTCCTCGGCGACGTCGCCCGGGAGGGGCTGCGCGCCGGCCGCACCCCGCTCGCCGCTGCACGGGCGGCTGACCTGGGTCCCTTCGGCGAGCTACAGGACCCGGAGCGGCTGGCCGCCAACCTGCACCGGGCCTGCGCCGAGGCGCAGGGAATGCCGCCGGGCGGACGCATCGACGTAGCGGCGGCCTTCCAGGACATGGTCGCTCTCCACGGCGGCCTGCCCCCCTGCGCGGCCTGACCGGCCCGTCCGCACCCGACGAATCGGAGGATCCGACCATGTCCCGTCCCCAGACCGCCTTCATCACCGGGGTCAGCAGCGGAATCGGCCTGGCGGTCGCCCGCACCCTCGCCGCCCGGGGGGTCGCCGTCTTCGGATGCGCCCGGGACGCCAAGAACGTCTCGGCCGCGGTCGAGGGTCTGCGCGCCGCCGGTCACGACGTCGACGGGTCCTCCTGCGACGTCACGTCGACCGACGAGGTGCGTGCCGCCGTCGCGGCCGCCGTGGAGCGCTTCGGCCCCATCGGCATCCTGGTCAACAGCGCCGGCCGCAACGGCGGCGGGGAGACCGCCGACCTCGACGACGCCCTCTGGGCGGACGTCCTCGACACCAACCTGACCGGTGTCTTCCGGGTCACCCGGGAGGTGCTGCGGGCCGGGGGCATGCGCGAGGCGGGCTGGGGCAGGATCGTCAACATCGCCTCCACCGGGGGCAAGCAGGGAGTGATGTACGCCGCCCCCTACACGGCCTCGAAGCACGGCGTCGTCGGCTTCACCAAGTCCGTCGGCTTCGAACTGGCCAAGACGGGCATCACCGTCAACGCCGTCTGCCCCGGTTACGTCGAGACGCCGATGGCGGAGCGGGTCCGCGAGGGCTACGCACGGCACTGGGGCGTGACCGCGCAGGAGGTCCATGAGCGCTTCAACGCCAAGATCCCGTTGGGCCGTTACTCCACCCCTGAGGAGGTGGCGGGCCTCGTGGGCTACCTGGTCACGGACGCCGCCGCCTCCATCACGGCGCAGGCCCTGAACGTCTGCGGCGGCCTGGGCAACTACTGAGCCGACTGTCGGGAGAGCTCCGGACACCGTGGCACAGTGCGACCGCGACCGCCATCGCGGGCCGGTCCCGCGATGGCGGTCGCGCCGGTGTTCAGCTCAGCCGGGTGGTGGCGTACACCTCGATGGCATCGCGCTGGTAGGCGGCCAGCCCCGGGGCGATCGCCTCGTACGCGGCGCGCCAGGCGTCGTTGTCGACGCAGGAGCGGCCCATGGCCCGGTACTCGTCGACGGTCACGGTGCGCAGCGCGGTCAGGAGGCGGTACTGGGAGTCGGTCTCGGCCTGCACCGGCTCGGCGTCGGCACGGTGCCCGGCGGCCATGAGCTCGGCCAGCCGGACCATCCGCGCCGTACGCTCGCGCTGCCCGGCCTCGATGTCCTGCGGGCTCATCCCGGCGACCCGGTGGGCCACCGCTTGGGCGTGCTCGGGGAAGTCGCGCAGGGTCTGCGGGTACTGGGCGGCCGTCACGCCCTCGAACAGGTTCTCCGGTCGGTTGATGGTCATGGGTCTGCCGTCCTTCCTGGACTGTTCCAGCTCGGCGATCGTGCGCGAGACGGTGCCGGCCAGGGCGTCGAGGCGGTCGCGTTCGGCGAGCAGCCGCCTGTGGTGGCCCCGCAGCGCTTCCACCTCGTCGACCTGCTCGGCCAGGACCCGGCCGATCTCGGGCAACCCCAGGCCCAGGGCCCGCAGGACGAGGATCTGCTGCAGCCGCAGCATCTGGGGCTCCCCGTAGTAGCGGTGGCCGTTGGTTCCGACTCGGGCGGGCGGGAGCAGGCCGATCTCGTCGTAGTGCCGTAGCGTCCGGGCAGTCACGCCGGACATCCGTGCGACCTCCGCGATCGGCCAGTCCATCAACGTCTCCCTCGCACATGTGTCGTCGGGCCGGTCCCTCCGGCCCTGTTCAGAACGGTAGGAGTTGCCGCAACGGCAACTTCAACCCCGAGACCGCTGCTCCCCGCAGTCGAACAGGCGGGGACCGCACCCCAGGCGCCCGAACCGGGGGCGACCGCTTGGTTCGTGGCGCAGCCGGCGCCGGGGCCCGGCCGCAGTCGCCCCTGGTGCGGGTGCGGCCGGGCGCGTCGGCGGCGCGTGTCAGCGGCCGGTGAGAAGGCCGTCCACCAGGGCTCGGAGCCCGTCCTGGTAGATGTCCTCGGCGGTCAGCGGCGCCCAGCGGTCCGCGGCCTGCGCCAGGCGGGGCAGCTCGCTCGGGTCGAGATCGGCGAAGACCTGCTCCCGATAGGTCGCGCGGTCGTCGTCCGCGCGCCGCCGGGCGGCTGTCGTCCTGACCACGATCTCTCCGGCGGTGTAGTACCAGATCGCACGGTAGCCGTGTACGGCCCGGTCGAGGGAGAGGCCGCATTCGACCAGCCCGTCCACGATCTGCTCGACGAACCACAGCGCGGAGGTGGACAACAGGTCGTCGGCGGTCAGTACCTCCACGATCCACGGACAGGCGGCGAGCGCCTCGTGGATCGCGGTGGCGGCGACGACGATCCGTTCACGAGGCTGGGCCGGCAGTTCGGGCCGGCGCAGTGTCCGTGCGGCGTAGTCGTCCAGCAGGAGGAGGAGCAGCTCTTCCTTGTCGCGGACGTGGTGGTAGAGCGCCATCGGCGTGCTGCCGACCTCCGTGGCCAGCCGCCGCATGGTCAGCCGGTCCACGCCTTTCTCGGTCACGATCCGGCGGGCCGTCTCGATGATCTCCTCGCGGGAGATACGGGGAGGCCGGCCCAGGGTTTTGCGCGGTGCGGACGGTTGCGGCATGCCCCCATCATCCCTCGGGTGTCGACAGCGGCGGCCCGCGGCGCTACTTTTCTTACATGTATAGAAACTCTCGGGAGAAGCCGGGCGTGGTGCTGGCGGCGGCCGCCGTCGCCCAGTTCGTCGTCGCCCTGGACCTGTCCGTGGTCAATGTCGCCCTGCCCGCGATCCGTACCGCCCTGGGATTCGCACCACTCGACCTGTCGTGGGTCGTGCACGTGTACGCCCTCACGTTCGGCGGGTTCCTGCTGCTGGGGGGCCGCGCCTGCGACCTGTACGGCCGGCGTCGGATGTTCGTGCTGGGACTGGTCGTCTTCGGCCTGTGCTCGCTGGCCGGCGGGCTGGCCCAGACGCCCTGGGAGCTGATCGCCGCACGCGCCGGGCAGGGCCTGGGCGCCGCCGCAGCCGCACCGGCCGCGCTGGCGATGCTCACCACCACCTTCACCGAGGGCCCCCGGCGGGTCCGCGCGCTCGGAGTGTGGAGCGCGGTGAACGCCGCGGGCGGCGCGCTGGGCGTGCTGGCGGGCGGGCTGCTGACCGAGTACGCGGGCTGGCGCTGGGTCATGCTGGTCAACCTGCCCATCGTCGCCGCGGCCCTCGCCCTCGTTGCCGCAGGGGTGCCCGCCACAGCAGCGTCCGCGCCGCGCGAAAGGCTGGACGCGCTGGGCGCCGCCCTGGCGACCGGCGGAGTCGGGCTGCTGGTGCTCGGTGTAGTCCGCACCGACACCCTTGGCTGGGACTCCCCGCTCACGTGGGGGACCCTCGCCGCCGCGGCCGTACTGCTGGCCGCCTTCGTCTTCGCCGAGTCGCGGGCCGACGCCCCGCTGCTGCGCCTCGGCCTGCTGCGCAGCCGCTGGGTCGCCGGCGCGAACGTGCTGGTGTTCCTCGCCGCGGCCGGGCAGTTCACGGCGTTCTACTTCGTCTCCCTGTACATGCAGCAGGTCCTGGGCATGGGTGCCGCAGCCACCGGCATCGCATTCCTGCCCTTCTCCCTGGGCCTGGTCGCGGGGACCGTCGTCGCGACCCGCATCACCGCGGCACGCACCCCCCGCGCCTCCCTGGTGCCCGGCGCCCTGCTGGCCGCCGCGGGCCTGGCCTGGTTCGCCCTCATCAGTCCCGACGGCAGTTTCCTCACTGACGTGCTCGGCCCCTCCCTCGTCACCAGCGTCGGTGCCGGACTGGTCCTGGCCCCGGTCGCCGCCGCCGCGACCACGGGAGTCGCCGCGCGGGAGGCCGGAATGGCCTCCGGCCTCATGAACAGCTCACGCCAACTCGGCGGCTCCATCGGCCTGGCCGTCCTGGCCACCCTCGCCGCGCACCACACCGGCACAGCAACCGACCCCGCCGCGCTCAACGACGGCTACGGCCTGGGGCTGGCCGTCGCCGCCGCCGTCTTCGTGCTCGCGGCGGTCGTGGCGATCGGTGTGCTGCCGCGCCGCCGCCGGCCCGTCGCACCAGTCCCGCAAACCACCGCCCCCGAAGAGAACGAACTGGAAGGAACACCGTCATGAAGACCACCACCGTCGACCTGTTCGCCTCGGCGCTGCACTTCCGCCCCGACGGCGACGTCCGAGCCGTCGAACGGCAGATGACGAGCGGCGACTCCGGCGCCTGGCAGATCGCCACGTTCCACGTGGAGACCGACGCCGACGTTCACGCCGACCACTGGGAGATGCACCCGGAGGCCGAGGAAGCCGTGTGCTGCCTGGCCGGCGGCGTCCGCGTCCACTTCCGCCCCGACAGGCCCGGTGACGCCGAGGAGATGGTGCGGTTGAAGGAAGGTACCGCCGTGATCGTGCCCCGCGGCCGTTGGCACCGCCTGGAACTGGACGCCCCCAGCGACCTGATGTCGATCACTCTGCGCAACGGCACCCGTCTCGAGAAGCGGACCGCCACCCCCTGAACGGTCGGTGGCCCGGCCATGTGCTGCCGGGCCACCGCAACAACCGAACGAGGAAGCAGGAGGTCCGGTGACGCTTCAGCCCAGGGGCGTTGAAAGCGTCGGTGTCCGACATGGTGGAACCATGGCCGGTGCCGGGGCAGATCTCTGAGGAGTGGCTGACACCTGCGGGCCGGGGGCGGGTGTTCACATCGCTGCGAGCACCCGCTCCACCACGCGGTCCGTGGCGAGGCCGTAGCGGTCGTGGAGGGTGGGCAGAGCACCGGCGTCGATGAACTCGTCGGGCAGCGCGACGGGGAGGATCTGCTTGCCGAGTCCGGTGCGGACGGCGGCGGAGGCGACGGTCTCGAAGAGGCCGCCCACGACGGTGTGATTCTCCAGGGTCACCGCCAGACGGTCACCCGCCAGCTCACGCAGCACGGTCTCCTCGTCGAACGGCTTGAGCGTGGGGCTGTGTACCACGGCCGCATCGACCTTGTGGGCGGCGAGCTTCTCGGCCGCCTGCAGCGCACGCATGGTCATCAGACCGCTGGAGACGAGCACGACGTCCCGGCCGCCTCGTACCACCTTGGCCTTGCCGAGCTCGAAGGTGTAGTCGTACTCGTCGAGCACGAGCGGCACCTTGCCGCGCAGCAGGCGCAGGTAGGTGGGACCTTCGTGGGCGGCGAGCTGGGGGACGGCCTGCTCGATGTCGAGGGCGTCGCACGGGTCGACGATGGTGAGGTTGGGCATGCCACGGAAGATCGCGACGTCCTCGGTGGCCTGGTGGCTGGGCCCGTAACCGGTGGTCAGACCGGGCAGGCCGCCGACGACGTTGACGTTGAGGTTCGGCTCGGCGATGTCCAGGCAGATGAAGTCGTACGCGCGGCGGGCCGCGAAGACCGAGTACGTGGAGGCGAACGGAACCAGCCCCGTCTCGGCCATGCCGGCGGCCGCGCCGAAGAGCAGTTGCTCGGCCATGCCCATCTGGAAGAACCGGCCGGGGTGGGCCTGGGCGAAGACGTGCATGTCGGTGTACTTGCCGAGGTCGGCGGTGAGGCCGACGACCCGCGGGTCGCGCTCGGCCAGTTCGACCATGGCCCTGCCGAAGGGGGCGGGCGAGGTGCGCTGGCCGGGGTCGGCGAAGGAGGCGATCATGGCCGAGGTGGTGAGGCGCTTGGGCTGAGCGGCAGGTGCGCCCGTTGCGGCAGGTGCGGTGGACGCGGCAGCGGTTGCCGTGGTGGTGGTCATGCTCAGGCTTCCGTTCCGGTGGTGGCCGTGGTGTCGTGCCCGGTCGTCAACTGCTGTCGGCAGATCGCCCATTCGTGCGCGTCGATGCGCATGAAGTGGGCCTTCTCGCGGTTCTCCAGGAGCGGGACGCCGCGGCCGACGCGCGTGTCGCACAGGATCACGGAGGGCCGGCCCACGAGGGCGGCCTGCTCGGTTGCCGCGTCCAGGGCGCGCAGCAGGGCCTCGACGTCGTTGCCGTCGACGCGCTGGGTGAACCAGCCGCAGGCCCGCCACTTCTCCTCGGCCGGCTCGACGGACAGCACGGTGCCGGTGGCGCCGTCGGCCTGCAGGGCGTTCATGTCGACCAGTGCGGTGAGGTTGCCGAGCTCGTGGTGGTGGGCGCCCATGGCCGCCTCCCACGTGGAGCCCTCGTCGAGTTCGCCGTCGGAGAGGAAGTTGAAGACGCGTGCTTCGTTTCCCTGGTGGCGCAGGCCGAGGGCGATGCCGACGGCGACGGTCAGGCCGTGCCCGAGGGATCCGCCGGACACCTCCATGCCGGGCGTGTAGGAGGCCATGCCGGACATCGGCAGTCGGGACTCGTCGGTGCCGTACGTGGCGAGTTCGCCGACGGGGATGGTGCCGACCTCCGCGAGCGCGGAGTAGAGGCCGATCGCGTAGTGGCCGGTGGACAGCAGAAAGCGGTCGCGGTCGGGCCACTCGGGGTCCTCGGGACGCAGCCGCAACTGGTCGGTGTAGACGGCGGCGAGGGTGTCGGCGGCGCCGAGGGCCTGGCCGACGTACCCCTGGCCCTGTCCTTCGGCCATGGTCAGGATGTGGTGGCGCATGCGGTACGCGGCCTCGCCGACGTGGGCGATGCGCTCGGGGAGGGTGCGGGCCGTGTCGCGGCCCCCGGTCAAGGTTGCGGCAGTCATCGGACCTTCTCGGAGATCAGGACGGCGGACGAAGCGGTGGGCATGTCCTCGGAGGGCTCGGCGACACCGGTCCGGGCCGGAGCCGTCTCCGGGGCGCCGATCGCGGCAGCCGCGGAGACGACGCCGAGGAGACAGAACAGGACGGCGGGTCCCACCCAGCCGACCCAGCCGTACAGGGCGGTGGCGGCGAAGGGCAGCAGACCGGCGATGAGCGAGGCGAGGTTGTAGCCGAGCGAGATGCCGGAGGAGCGGACCTCGCGCGGGAACTGCTCGGAGAACCAGGAGGATTCGACGGCGAAGATCGGATCGTGGCTCAGTACGAGGGCGAGCACGACGGCGATCACGATCAGTGCGGTGGTACCGGTGTTGACCAGCAGGAACATCGGGAAGCCGAAGGCAATGGTGAAGACGGCGCCGATGAGGAAGACCGGTTTGCGGCCGATGCGGTCGGACAGGGCACCGAAGAAGAGGTGGCTGGCCAGGCCGACGACGGAACCGATGATCGTGCCCAGGAGTACGTCGTTGCTGGTGCCGAGATCGGCGAGACCGGCGTAGGAGAGGACGAAACTGGTGGCGATGTAGTAGCCGCCGGTCTCGGCGAGCCGCAGGGCGGTGATGCGCAGGATGAGCCGCCAGTCGCGGCGCAGCACGTCGAGCGCGGGTGTCTTGCGGATCTCGCCCCGGTCCTTCATCTCGGTGAACTCGGGCGACTCCTCGATCCGCAGCCGGATGAAGAGCCCGACGGCCACCATCACGACGGACAGCAGGAACGGTGCGCGCCACACCCAGGTACCGGTGAACAGTTGCTCGCTGATCAGGAAAGCGCCGTTGGCCAGGATGAGGCCGGCGGGTATGCCGATCTGCGGTACGGCTCCGAACCAGCCGCGGCGGTGCGGCGGTGCGTGTTCGACGGCCATCAGGACGGCGCCGCCCCACTCGGCGCCGAATCCGACGCCTTGCAGGATGCGCAGCAGGATCAGCAACAGCGGTGCGGCGATGCCGGCTTGCGCGTAGGTGGGCAGTACGCCGACGAGAACGGTGGCCGTCCCCATCAGGAGCAGGGAGGCGTTCAACACGGTCTTGCGGCCGATGCGGTCGCCGAAGTGGCCGGCGAGATAGCCGCCGAGGGGCCGGAAGAAGAAGCCGACGGCCAGGGTGGCGAAGGAGGCGAGGACACCGACGAGCTTGTTGTCGGTGTGGAAGAAGGCGGTGCCGAAGTAGGCGGCGGAGGCTGTTCCGTAGATGAAGAAGTCGTAGCTCTCCACCGCCGATCCGACCATGGAGGCGACGGAGACTTTGGCGGGGTTGGCGGGGTTGTCGCGGTGGGACGCGTCGGCGGCGTTGCTGACGGCACTCATCGGCGGCTCCTTGATGTGCCGGGCGGACGGGGCCTGCCCGGGTCGGCGCTCAGGGGGCGGCGCCGGCGCCCTGCGGGGACGGTCAGGGGGTCTTCCGGTACGTCTCGATCACTCGTGAGTCGTCGCGGGAGGCGAGGCCGCGCTCGACGGCGGCCAGGTATCGCCGGCGCGCGTCGTCCAGGAGCGGAGTGTCGGCGCCGGCGGCGCGGGCCGCCTCGGCGACCAGCCCGCTGTCCTTGACGAAGATCGAGACGGTGCTGGTCACTTCGGTGTCGGTGCCCTCGAGCATCCGCGGGCCGCGGTCGGACAGCATGAACGATCCGGCGGCACCGGTCTCGACCAGGCCGAGAACCTTGGCGGGGTCGAGGCCGAGGGCGTCGGCGAGGTTGAGCGCCTCGGCGGCGGCCACGATGTGGACCGAGCACAGGTGCTGGTTGACGACCTTGATGGCCTGGCCGTCACCGAGCCGGCCCCCGACGGGGCGCACGGTGCCGCAGGCGCTCAGTACCGGGGTCACGGTGGCGAGGTCCGTGCTCTCGCCGGCGGCGAAGATGGTCAGTTCGCCGGTGCGGGCTCGGGCGACGCCACCGGTCACGGGTGCGTCGACGACGTGCGCCCCGGCCTGGGCGAGCCGTTCGCCCTCGGTGCGCACCGCCTCCGGGCCGACCGTGCTCATGATCACCCAGTGGCGTCCGGCCTGGTCGGGACGGGCGTCGAGTGCGGTGTCCACAAGGGTGGTCAACTGCTCGGGCGTGGCCACCATGACGACGGTGACCAGGGCGTCCGGCGCCCGGTCCACCGATGCCACGACTCCGGCGAGCCCGGCATCCCGGGCACGGTCGGCCGTGCCGGGGGCGGGGTCGACACCGGTGACCTGGTGCCCGGCGGCGGCGATGCGCGCGGCCATGGGCAGACCGATGGCACCGATGCCGACGAAGCTGACGGGGAGGGGAGTCATGCGGTTGTTCCTTTCAGCGACCTGGGGCGAGGTCGGAGGTTTGGCGGGGTCGGGCCCCTGGGCTGCGGGCGGGGCCATGAACCGGCGGCCGTGTCGGCTCCCGCGAACCCGCGGCCGCCCGGTCACGGGCATCGGATCGTGATTCGCGCGACCGGCAACGGAGGCCGGTCCCCGTCAGTGGTCCGAAGCGGAGCGGGGGCGGACCGTCTCGTGGGCGGAGGCGTCGGTGAGCGTGGACCAGACCTCGAAGTGGCGGCGCATGGCGGCGCGCGCGCCCTCGGCGTCACGTCCGTCTATCGCCTCGACGATTCCGTAGTGCACGGTGTCGATGACGAGGCTGCGGCCGGCCGGCAGCGGGACGCGTCCGGCCAGCTCGCGCCGTTCGACGAGCTCACTGCGCAGCGCATGGCTGAGGGCGTCGTGCAGCATGCTGAACACCGGGTTGCCGACGATCTCGCACAGCCTGCGGTGGAAGTCCAGGTCGGCTTCGAGTGCGGCGCCGTGCTCCCCGGCGGTGGTGGCCCGGACCATCTCGTCGACCAGCGCGCGCAGTGCGTCGACGTCGTCGGCGGTGGCGCGGCGGGCCGCGGCCTCGGCCAGCGCGGTCTCCAGGATCTCCCGCGCGTCGCGGAACTGCGGCTGGGTCAGGTGTCCGAGCTGCCCCGCCAGATCGAAGTAGAGCTGGAGGAAGCCCGTGTTCGGTGCCGTGAGGTAGGAGCCCCGGCCCTGGGTGCGGTCCAGGAAACCGAGGTGCTCCAGGATCGACAACTGCTCGCGCAGTGCCCCTCGACTGATCTCGAGGCTCTCCACGAGCGCCCGCTCCGTGGGCAGCCGCAGCGGCCCGCCGTCGGCGTCCGGGGTGCTCTGCTGCGAGAGCGCACGCACCAACTGGCCCAGGTCCATGGCCATCAAAGCCTCCTCACGCCGGCGCCCTCCCGAGCCGCCGAACAGATTGGTTTAACCAATGTCGGGAGATTAAGGCGCGCCAGACAGCAAGGTCAACACTTTGGATCAACCAATCACTGTGAGAACCGTGCCTCGACGACCGTCCGACATCCGCGGCCCACGGCCTCGGCCGAAGTGAGGTGCCTGGCACCGAGCGGAGCATGGGACGCCGGGCGGGAACCGGGCGGCAACCGCGCGCGCCAGCCGCTCCTCGCCTGCGACTTCTGACTGCCTCGACGGCACTCGACAACGCTCGCAACAACGGTCCGCAGCCGGCCGGGGCGGCCACCGGCCCGGAAGCCGGAGCCACGGCCCCGGTTGGATCGCCGGCCGACGAACAACCCACGCCTTGCGACAGGACGGTTGAAGGCCGTCGGCCCGCCAGCAAGGATGGCTCCATGCGAAGCACCGTGATCCTGGACGCCCCCTCCAACCTGGGCCTGCGCCCACCGGCCCCCGGCACCGTCCCCGGCTGCTACAAACTGGCCGGGGCGCTGCGGGACAAGGGGATCGTAAGCAGACTCGGCGCCCTCGAAGGGGGTGTCGTCGTGCCGCCCCGCTACGACCGGGGCGACTGGCAGGAGGGCGACGGCGTCTTCAACGCACCCGCCATCGCGGCCTACACGCGCACCCTCGCCGACCGCATCGAGGCGCACGTGTCCGCCGGTCACTTCACCCTGGTCCTCGGCGGGGACTGCTCCATCCAGCTCGGCGCCGCGCTCGCCCTGCGCCGCCTCGGCCGGTACGGCCTCGTCTCGATCGACGCCTCTCCCGACTTCCGTCACCCGGGCACCTCCGACCGGATCGGCGCCGCCGGTGGCGAGGAACTCGCCCTCGCCACCGGGCGCGGGCAGCAGGACCTGACCGACCTCGAAGGACTGCGGCCCTACCTCCGGGACGAGGACATCCGGCTCTTCGGCACCCGGGACGCGTTCGTGGACGACGGGGACGTCGCCGAACTGCGCGCGCTGAAGGTCCCCGTCACCACCGTCTCCGACCTGCGCCGCGCCGACCCCGCCGATCTGGGCGCCGCGACCGCCGAAGACCTTGAGGCGACGGCCCTCGACGGCTTCTGGGTCCACCTGGACGCCGACGTCCTCGACCCCTCGGTGATGCCCGCGGTCGACAGCCCGGACCCCGACGGCCTGCTGCCCGGCGAACTCACCGCCCTGCTGCGCCCGCTCGTACGGTCCCCGCGCTGTGTGGGCCTCAACATCACCATCTACGACCCCGACCTGGACCCCGACGGCAGCGCGGGCGCCCTCCTGACCGACCTGGTGGTGGCGGCCTTCACCACCCCCTGAGACACGCGGGCGGCACGTGAATCCGAGATGTGCCCGTCGACGGTCGGCAGAGCGCGGCCCACGGGGTCACATGGGAGTGTTGTCAGGACAGCTCCCGTCCCGGTCACGGCCAACGCGCCCATCTGCCGCAGTGTGTCGTGATCCCGTTCCTCGGCGGCCACCACGCTCCAGCCCGGCACGTCCGTCTGCCGCAGCGCGTCAAGGAGCTTGCCCCGTGTCTCCGGCCCCGTGACGACGGTGTCCGGAAGGACGAGGGCCACCGGTCCCCGTGTCATCGGGAGGGCCGACCGGATCGCCCCGTCGAGACCGGGACCGAACGACTCGTCCTGGTAGACGAAGACCATTGGAAGGTGTCGTTGCCGACCGAGCACGCGCAGCCGTACGCCGAGAGGCTGGCCCACTGCTGCCGGGCCAATCTGCTGGCACGCCGACGGCAACGCCGACCCCGAACCGCCGCTGGGGTCGATGCTCTGCATCACCGCGACACCCGAACCGGGCTGCGGAGGCGACACCCTCTTCGCCAACATGCACCTCGCCCACGACATGCTCTCACCGGCCATGCGCTCCCTGTTCGACGCGCTCACCGCGACACACGACGGCGCGCAGGCCCTGGCGGGACACACACCGCCCGCGGGCTACGTCATCCCAAGAGCGAACACCCCCTCGTCGCCCGCAGGCCGGTCCCGCACTGCCGCGTCCGCCGGACCCCGGGCACGCTCGTCTTCTGGGACAACCGCTGCGTCCAGCACCACGCGACGTACGACTACTACCCCTCCGCGCGCTACGGGCAGCGCGTCGCCATCGACGGCGGCCCCGTGAAGAGCTGACACCGGGGGATGCTGCCAAGCCGCTCGGAGACGGCTTGTGCTCACTCATTCCGTGGACCCCGCCGAGTCGAACAGCCCTGTCAGAGTGGCGTAGGAGCGATCCCAGGTCCATTCCGTCCGGACCCAGTGGCGACCCTCTTCGCCCATCGCGCGGGCGAGTTCGGGATTGCGGAGGAGCCTGGTCAGGCGGTCCGCCGTCGCCGCCACCGAACGCCCGTCGACGACATGGCCGGTCTCCCCCTCGCGCACCGCGTCGGGGGCGCCTCCCGAGTCGCCCGCCACGACCGGGAGTCCGGATGCCGCGGCCTCCAGGTAGACGATGCCCAGGCCCTCTACCTCCAGACCGCGTTTCCGGGTGCGGCAGGGCATGGCGAAGGCAGTGGCGGCGGCGTAGAAGGAGGGGAGGGCGTGGTGGGGATGACCCCCGGCAAAAACCACCGAGTCCAGGACACCCTCCGCCCGCGCCAGTCGCCGCAGTTCGAGGGCGTTCGGGCCGTCACCGACCAGGAGGAGCATGGCGTCCGGGACCGTCCTGCGGACCCAGGGCAGCGCCCGGATCAAGGTGTCCTGGCCCTTGCGCGGGACCAGCCGGGCCGCGCACAGGATCACCGGGCGGCGGCCCAGTCCGTAACGGTCGCGCACCGGGCCGCCGTCCAGGCCGGGGCGGAACACCGTGGTGTCCACGCCGGGGACCAGGCGGGCGGTGCGGGTACCGGGTGCCAGGGCCGCCTCGATGGGGCGGCGGGTGCTCGTACCGAGCCAGGTGAGCGTGTCGGCCTGCGTGCCGATGCGGCGCAGCAGCGTCCTGGCGCCGGGGGTGCGGGCCCACCAGACTTCGTGGCCGTGCGTGGTGGCGACGACGGTGCGGATGCCCGTCGTCTGCCGCAGTCGGCCGGCCATCAGGCCGAGCGGTGCCGCCGCGCCGAACCACACCCGGTCACAGTCGTACTGGCAGGCCACGGACGCGGCGTGCGCGGTGGCCCGCGGGGTGGGCAGAAGCGTGCGCACCGGGTGGCGGACCACCGGGTACGGGAAAGCGCCGTCCGACGCCGGTTGTGGCGTGACCGGGTGCGGCGACGAGGTGAAGACGACCACCTCGTCGGGTGGGAACCGGTCGGCCAGTTCACGGACGAACGTCTCGATACCGCCCTGCCGGGGCGGGAAGTCATTGGTGACGATCAGCGTGCGCCGGTGGGAGTCGTTCGTCATGCGAGGGCCTTCTCCGCGGTAGGTGCGACAGGAAGGGCGGGGGTGGCGCCAGGAGTGGCTTCGTGCTGCGGCCTGTTGGACGCCAGCGCCCCGAGGACCAGCGGATAGATCAGGTAGCCGAAGCGGGTCGCGGGCATCAGGGTCATCGCCAGGCCCAGACCGAGCGCGAGCCGGGCGGCCGCCGTGCGAGTCCTGCCCGGAGGCCGCGCCACCAGCGACACCGCGAGCAGCAGCGCGGTCGCCGCAAGGAGCGCGAGCGCGATTACCCTTCCGCCCGGGACACAGTCGGCAAGCAGACGGCCGGGCAGCGGGCTCGCGGCCGGCGAGGCGATGTCGGCGAGGCCGAGTGGGAAGGCGATGGCGTTGCGGTAGAAACCCACCGGGTCGGCCAGGGCGAAGGGCAGCACTGTCGCCGTCGCGGTGGTCAGGGCCACGGCCGCATACCGCAGCGCGCACCAGTGGCCCCGGCGTACCGCGATCAGTGACAACGCCACGGGCAGCGCCGGCCATGCCGTCCACTTGAGCGCGGCCGCGGCGCCGAGCACCAGACCCGCCCGGACCGGCCGCCCCCGTCCCGCGAGCACGACACCCAGGCACATCAGGCCGACCACCGGGAGATCGACACCGCCCACCGCAAGCGGCAGCGCGACCACAGGGCAGGCGAGCAGCCAGGCACGATGCAGGCCGACCGCGGCCAGGGCCGCGGCGAAGACCCCGCCCGTCCACCAACGCGCGTCCCCGGGCAGCGCGCCCAGGAGCGCCATCCCCGGCAGGTAGGGGTTGACGTCGGCGACGACCGCGGGGGCGGTGACATACGGGCTGCCGGTGGTGAGCAGCAGATGCCCCGACCGCTCGACGACCGCGATCTCCAACTGCCCGAGCCCGGCCGTCACCAACGAGACGAGCGGCACCACAACGGCCCCCGCCACCGCGGCCGTCCGAGCGGCGGGGCGGGGGCCCACCCGCCACGCCAGCAGCGCCGCGACCGCGTAACCCGCGGTCGCCGCCGCACCCCACGCCTGGTGCGGCCCCAGATCCGAGACCAGGGCGAATGCCGGCGCGACGAGGGCGTACACGGCCCACACCCACCGTTCGTCGCGTACGTACCGGGCATGCCGTACGTGCTGTCCAAGCCGCTTCGTCATGCTCATCGACGGTAGGAATCAGCAGGTGGGAGGGCGTCAACCGGCGCTCCGCACCTGACACTCAACCCGTGGCATGACATCGGGCCTCAGACTCAACCCGTGCGGTGATGCGCACTGCCGTGTCGGCACGGACCATGGACGCATGCGTCCGTCCCTTCAGCAGCGGTTCCGTGCCTGGATCGCCGCCCCCGCCTACCCCTGGGTCACCGGCGGGGCCCTGGCCGTCGGTGCGGTGGCCGAGTTGATCGCCTATCCCGGATCCGTGACCACCGTGATCGGGGTCCTCGTCTCCTCCTCCTCACTGATGTGGCGACGGTCCTTCCCGCCCGTGGCGGTGGTCACGGTCGCCGCCGGGCTGCTGGGGTTCGCCGGGGACGTCAGCCTGTACATTTCCATCACGGCCAGCGGGCTGATCGGCTTCTACACCCTGGGCCGCTACCGGGTGTGCCACCCGGCAGTCACCGTTGTGGGCGGGGCGCTGGGGGCCGTGTGCGTGAACCTGGTGCACATCAACACCTGGTCACGGATGGACCTGCCGGTGCCGCCGCTGTGGCAGAAGGACTCACTCGGTCTGTTCGCCGAGTCCTTCCTGCTGACCGTGGTCATCTTCGCCGCCGTGATGATGGGCGACGCCGTACGCTCCCGCGAGCAGAGCCGCCATGAACGCAACCTGGCGCAGGACCAGTTGATCGCGATGGAACGACAACAGGCCGCCGAGGCCGAGCGAGCCGCCATCGCCCGCGAGCTGCACGACATCGTCTCGCACTCGGTATCGATGATCGCCGTCCAGGCCGAGAGCGCCACCTACACCACCCCCGGCCTCACCCCCGAGGCCCGCGACGGCTTCCAGCAGATCGCCGGCACCGCCCGCTCCTCGATGGCCGAACTCCGCCGCCTCCTCGGTGTCCTGCGCACCCCGCAGACCCGAGGGGACACGAGCCTCACCGCCCCACAGCCGACCCTCGACCATCTCGCGGAACTGATCGAACAGCACCGGGCCGTGGGCGGCGAAGCAGAGCTGAAGATCACGGGGGAACGGGTGCCGCTGCCCGCGGCATGGGAGCTGTCGGCCTACCGGATCATCCAGGAGGCACTGACCAACGCCCGAAAGCACGCTCCCGGAGCACGTACCGTAGTGGAGATCGCATACGGCACCGGTCGGCTGCTCACGCTCCGCATCCACGACGACGGCCCCGGCCCGGAGCCCCGCCCGGGCTCCGGCGCAGGTCACGGCCTGACGGGGATGCGCGAGCGGGCGGCCCTGGTCGGCGGCCGGCTCAGCGCGGGAGCGGGCCCCGGAGGAGGGTTCCTGGTGGAGGCAGAGCTTCCCTGGGGGACCGGATGGTCGGAACGGAGAGGGAGCCGAGAGTGATCAGAGCACTGGTCGCCGACGATCAGGCAGTCGTCCGCACCGGCTTTGTCAACCTCCTCAACACGCAGGAGGACATCCAGGTCGTGGGCGAAGCCGAGGACGGCGTACAGGCCGTGCGCATCGCCGCCCTGACCCGGCCCGACCTCGCGCTCCTCGACATCCGAATGCCCCACAAGAACGGCATCGACGCGGCCCGCGAGATCCTGGCCGCCTCCGACGGCGCGACGAAAGTCCTGATGCTGACGACCTTCGGTCTCGACGAGTACGTGTACGACGCTCTCGCAGCCGGGGCGGGCGGCTTTCTCCTCAAGGACGCCACCTTCCCCGAACTGCTGCACGCGGTCCGGGTGGTGGCCGCCGGGAACGCACTGCTGTCGCCCGAGATCACCAAGAGGGTGATCTGCGAGTACGTGCACGCGCGGGCGTCACGGCTGCCGGTCCACTCCGTCGGGGAACTGACGGCGCGTGAGGCAGAGGTACTCACCTTGATCGCCCGGGGACTGTCCAACGCGGAGATCGCGGCGCGACTCACCATCACGGATCACACCGTGAAGACCCACATCAACCGGCTGTTCGCGAAACTGGAGCTGCGAGACCGAGCACAAGCCGTCATCGCCGCCTACGAACTGGGCCTGGTGCGGGCGGGAAACGGCGCCGGCTGAAGGCGCCCCGCCCCGTGACGGCAGGCAGCCACCGAAGGCGGACTCAACGACCGCTCAGGAGTGCGCGCACGACACGGGCCCTCGCCCGATTCGGCGCGGCCTCCTCCGACGCCGGCCGCCGACTGTGCTGGTCGCCGCCGTACTCAGGGCCCGCGTCGGCGAGACGCGATGCGACCCGGGACGCGACGCCTGTTCGTGACCGCGCACCCGTACCGATTCCCGGAGCCGCGCGTCTGCGCTGCTCCGGCCCGCGTGCTCGAAGCAGCGGGCCGCGACGGGCATGGCCGGGTACGAGCACAGTCGGGCGAGTGAGGCACGCCGCACACCACCCGGCGGCGCGGGCTGCGGACCTGTTGGACCGCGACTTCACAGCCGTCACGGGATCCGTCCTGGCCGTGGACGGCGGTTGCACCGCGACCTGAGGGCCCCGGTTCCCTCCAAGGAGCGGAGTGAGAGCCCCCGCCCGGCATCCCCGGCTGGAGGCGGCTCACTGTGGCGACGCGACTCGCGCAAGAGGGTCACTGCACGGCGTCATTCTTGTGCGTCGTGGGGTGTCGGAGATGCGGCCGAACCGTGGAGCAGTTGGAGGACGCGTCGCAGGTCGGGGCGCTTGCGGGTGCCTGCACGGCTGACGGTGTAGACGGACCGGGAGACGGGGTGGAGCAGGGGATGGAGGCTGAGGGACTCGGTGGCGTCGGGAAGTGCCATGCGCGGGATGAGGGCGGTGCCCGCTCCCGCGGCGACCAGAGCCGCCAGCACGCTGAAGTCGCCACTGCGGGTCCTGATGTCCGGGACGAAGCCGGCCGCGCCGCAAGCGCGTTGGATCATCTCGTAGCAGGAGGTCTCCGGTCCAGGGGTGAGCCAGGGCAGGTCCGCCGTGCGGGACAGGTCCACCGGCTGACCGGGCTGCAGGCCCCACTCCCCGGCCTGGCCGGGATGCAGGGCGAGCAGCACCGGTTCCTCCATGAGGAGAGCCTGCTCGTAGGCTGCGGGAAAGCTGCGTGGCAGCACGGTGTAGCTGTGGACCAGGGCAAGGTCGGTGGCACGCTTGTGCAGTTCGTCGAGGGCTTCGTCGGGTTCCTGCACGGACAGTCGCAGAGACAGTCCGGGGCTGGGGTCGATGCCGGCCAGCCGTTGCCACAGGGGCGCGACGAGAGCCCGGGCGGCGGAGGCGAAGGCGGTGATCCGCACGATGCCCCGCCGGCCGCTCTGCAGGGCGGCCAGCCCGGACTCGGCTGCCGCGAGTTCCGCGAGGATGATCTCGGCGTGAGCCACCAGCAGTTCCCCGGCCGCGGTCAGTCGCAGCGTGCGGCCCTGTTTCTCCACCACCGGTGTGCCGGCCTCCTTCTGCAGGGCGGCGAGGTGCTGGGAGACCGCTGGTGGCGTCAGGTGGAGAGCCTCCGCGGTGGCCGCGACGGTCCCGTACGCGGCGAGGTGCTGGAGGATGCGCAGGCGGCGTACGTCGAGCATGGTCTTCTACTCCTTGGTCGGGCCGGGGCCGATGACGGGTTCCACGGTGAGTCGCGGACCGCGGGGGACGCTGTCGCTGCCGGAGGCACGTCCCTGCTCTCCGCGGCGGCGCTGGTCCGTGCTGCGCCGGTTGATCATGATCACTCCTGCGATGCTGACCGCTCCGCCCAGCAGCTCGACGAGGTGGGGCACCTCGCTCAGCCAGACGAAGGAGACGACCAGGGTCACCGGCGCGACCAGGTAGAGGGCGGCGGTGGAGGTGGCGAGCGGCAGGCGGGCGACGGCGTAGCCCCAGATGACGAAGCCGAGCGCGGAAGGAAGCAGGCCCAGGTAGAGCACGGAGGCCAAGGCACCGGCCGGCGCCCTCAGGGCCGCGTGCCAGGCGGCGAGGGCCAGTGGCAGGGCGAAGACCGTGCCGGCGACCATCGCGTAGGTGGCGACCTCCAGGCCGGTGTAGCGACGCAGCAGGGGCTTGGTGGCGACGTGGTACACCCCTTGGACCACGGCGGCGGCAAGGACGATGAGGGCGGAGACGGTGAACCCGCCGGTGCCCTTGGCCAGGCTGACGATGGCCGCGCCGGTGAGCGCAACGACGCTGCCGGCGACGATGCTGCGGCTCAGCCGCTCTTGGAGGAACAGACTTCCCAGCAGCACGCTGAAGGCGGGGACGGTCGCGATCAACAAGCTCGCCGTACCGGCTGCGACGTTCACCTCGCCCCAGTTGAGCAGGAGCTGGTAGGCGGTCATGCCGGTTGCCCCGCACAGGGCGATCATGGGCAGATCGCGGCACCGGGGCATGCGGACCTTGGCGAATGGCGCCACCAGCAGCAGGGCGACCGCAGCGATCACGATCCGCAGGAACGACAGCGCCTGCACACCCAGACCGTCGACCCCCACCCGGATGGCGGGGAAGGCGGAGGCCCACAGGATGACGGTGCCGGTCAGGGCGAGAAAGCGAGAGGACATCGGGCTCGGCTGCATGCGGTCCAGCATGCTTGCCCGGAACGAAAAGTTCCATTTAGCTTTTGTGGCGGAATCGGTTAGTACCGCTTATGCGAGGTCGGGCTCACTGCTACTCATCGCTACTCATCGCCGCCCTCGGGCCCGTCCGGGTCGCGAAAGGGACGCAGGCCCCGGCAGCCGGAGGCCAGGCGTGGCGATCCGGCCCCTCCAAGCCTTCCCGGTATGTCTGGGCGGATCTGGCGGCCCGGGCCGTCGTGACTGACCGCACGGGCGGGCCGGTGGCGGTTCTCCCAGCGTCCTGGTCACCACGGGGCGACCTGCTTGCCGGGGGCCGTCCGGGGGCCCACCGGAGCGTGGTATGCCGCCCGGGCCGGCGATCCGGTGCTCGACGAACCGCTTCCGCCACCGGCCCACCGCATGCGGGGTGGAGTGCAACCGCGCAGCCACGTCCTTGCTGGATCGGACCCGCCGCGGGGGTGGCGGCAACACGAAGGACACCCTGGCGGGCGAGGCCCCGAAGCCGCGCAAGGCGACGAAGTGCTTCGCCGCCGAGATGAACTGCTGAACCGCTGCCGGTTCATCGAGGGCCGGCAGGCCGGGGCGTGCAGCGGTTGTGTCAGGTGCTGGAGTGCTGGATGTCCGGAGACGTCCGGTCCGACCGTTGGGAGTGCGGTGACGGAGCCTGTCCGTCTGCGCAGGTTGACCGACCACGAGGGGCAGAAGCTGAAGCAGATCGTGCGCCGGGGCAGCACCAATTCCCGCCCCCCCCGACGTCCTCGCGGCGCAGCGTCGCGAACGTGTCCGTGTCCGTGTCCGAAGCGAGAAGGGCACCCGCCGGAGTGGGCATCCCTTGCCGTCGCAAGCTGAACGGTCTGGCGAATCCATGCGGTCGCGGCCCGAAGGTGCAGCAGAGCACCGGACAGACGAATCAGTCGCGCGTACGGCCTGACGCGGGCGAGGCAAGCATCGCTTTGAGGATGCGGTGCAGCTCGACGCGGTCCTGGGGAGTAACCAGCGCCAGCCTTCGGTCGTACTCCGCCGCGAGCGCTGCAAGTGCTCGATCACGTGCTTGTGTGCCCTCGGCGGTCAGTTCGAGCCGATGACGCCGCAAGTCCGCCTCGTCGATCTCGCGGCGGACAAGGCCCTTGGCGACGAGATTGCGAACGTAGACCGTCACGCTCGCCTTGGGCAGCAGCAGCGCAGTGGCGATCTCGGCCGGGTACGGCGACGCCTCCACCTCGGCCAGGACGAAGAACTCCTTCGTCTCCAACCCGAGTTCCGCCAGCTCCCGAGTGCAGGCATCCATCACGACGCCCAGCAGCCGCTGGTTCAGCGTCCACAGCTCCGCCCCGTCGACTGACATGCGAGCCTCCGTCCAGGTGGTACAGTTTCGTATTAGTTCCAGATCGTACTAGGTGCCATTCTGTACTGAACCCCTATGGGGCAACGATCTTCTAAGGAAGCCACGCATGCTTCAGCACCTCACGATTCCCCGCGGACCGATCGAGCTCGCGGCCGACCTCCATCTGCCCGGCAACCTCGACAGCGCCGCGCCGCTGCGCGCCGTGGTGGTCTCCACGCCCGGCAGCAGCGTGAAGGAGCAGATCGGTGCGAACTACGCGTCCCGCCTCGCCGCCCGCGGCATCGCGGCGCTGGTCTTCGATCCGGCTCATCAAGGGCAGAGCGGAGGCGAGCCCCGCGACTTCGAAGACCCCTACGTCCGCGGTGAGGACATCTCCTACGCCATCGACGCACTCGGCACGATTCCCGGCATCGACCCGCAGCGCATCGGCGTCCTCGGCATCTGCGCCGGCGGCGGCTACGCTGTGCACACCGCCCGCACGGACCACCGCATCAAGGCGGTCGCGACCGTCGTTCCCGGCAACATGGGCACCTCGTTCCGCAGCTTCCAGCCCGACGGTCCGGCAGCCGCACTCGACGCCCTTGCCGACGAACGCATCGAAGAGACACGCTCCGGCGAGATGACCCGTGTGAACTGGCTGCCCGACACCCTGGAGGACGCCGCGGCAGCCGGTCTGACCGACATCGACACCACCCAGGCCATCACCTACTACCGCACGGAGCGGGGTGGCAGCGAGCACTCCACCAACCGTCGCCTCTCGCGCAGCGACTCCCTCCTGCTGGGCTACGACGCGTTCCACCTGGTCGATCAGCTCATGACCCAGCCACTGCAGGTCATCCTCGCCGGACGCATCGGCAACACCGGCTCCTACGACACCGGCATGCAGCTGTGGAAGCTGGCCCCCAACCCCGTCGACCTCATGGTGATCGACGGCGCCGGCCACTACGAGATGTACGACGAACCCGCATACGTCGACGCCGCCGTCGAACGACTCACCAGCTTCTACGCGAACAACCTGTAAGGCATCCGAACCGGCGAACCTACGCGGTCACAGCACCAACTGGGTCACCACGGTGCCGGAACCGTCCGCCGCAGCCCTACCTGACCCGCTGCGAGGCGATTTCGCCGCCGCGGTGCCGAACACCAAGTACGTCGGGGACATCGCGTATCTGCCGGCGAGCGACGGCGAGTTTCGAACGATGTCCACCCACAAGGGACAAGGCCCGGGGAACTGCGTCGTTGGACTTTGCAGCACGCACGCCCCCCCCCGTCAGGCCGGTCCCCGTCCGGCCTCCTCCCGCGCAGGCCGGGGGAGGGGCTGGCCGGGCATGGTCCGGGGTGTCATGCCCGGGGCGGCTCGACGGTCTCGGGACGCCACCCTCGACACCGGTCGGCCCAGGGCCGTCACCGCCTGCCACGTTTGCGCCGAGCCCAGCAGACGGTCGGTGGCAGCATGGGCACAGATGCGGTTGCGGCGCATGCCGGAACACATGGAAGAGACGCCAATTCTTGCGGGCCGGCCCTGCTGGAACGGCGGTCGGCAGGTGACGTTGCGCCGCGCGGGCCGCGAGATGGTCCTCAGTTTGCCTATTCCGACCACGACCTGATCCGCACGCCGCTGTGGCCGGATCCTACGCAGCCAGCAGGCCGCTGCGCTTCAGGAGCGGCAGAACGTCATCCTTCACCGCCGGAGCCAGTTGGACATCCGGCTCGTCGCCGCTGATCCACCGCATGTCCGCCAGTTCGGCTGCGGGCTGGGGGAGGTTGCTGATCCCCGCAGTGAAGACCGTCATGCGCATGGGCACCCTCTCCAATGCGGCCACGGCCTCAATGTCAGCCAGGAACTGGGGATCCACCGGGCGGACCCCGAGTTCCTCGTCGAGTTCCCGCGCCAGCGCCTCGGCCGGCGTCTCACCCGGGTCGGGCTTTCCGCCGGGCAGGTAGAACACCTTCGGCGCCGCCTTCTTGCTCACGACCAGCAACCGTCCTTGCTCGACAACGGATGCAGCCACGACGACCAAGCGCTCTTCCCGACCGAGGATCGGCTCAGCACCCGTCCCACTTCGTTGCTCCATACACGCGATTCTTTCAGGCGGGCCGACGGATGCGTCACGCGCCCCAGCCCAGTACGCCCCGGGCCTACCGGTGAGCCACGTGGTGTGCACGGGGCGTACTCACCAACGGTGCACCCAGGACGCGACCGGCGAAGGGGCTCTCGAGCGTGCGGTCCGTGCGACCGAGGACCTGGTGGCCACCAGCGCCCCCGAGGGGGACTGTCCATCGTTCGCTCTTCGCAGGTCGACCGAATCCGCCGTCAACCGAACCCGCCGCATACCGGATCGGCCGACGGGCTGAGTGGGCCAGTCGGAGAGAACGGGACCTGGTCAGGTGTGGAGTGATCCCGAACGGATATCCGTACGTCGCCGGTCGTTCGCGCGGAGCAACTGGCATACAACCCGGCGGAACCCCCGTCGGGCACCCACAGCACACCTACAGCAAAGGACGCACACCGTGGGCATCATCGCCTGGGTTCTCATCGGCCTCATCGCGGGCGCCATCGCCAAGGCGCTCATGCCCGGCAAGGACCCGGGTGGCTGCCTCGTCACGATGCTGATCGGCATCGCCGGCGGTCTGCTCGGCGGCTGGCTCGGCAAGGTGATCTTCGGCGTGCACTCCATCAACGGCTTCTTCCACCTCTCGACGTGGATCGCTGCGATCGTCGGATCAGTGATCGTGCTCCTGCTGTACCGCCTCTTCATGGGACAGCGTTCGCGCTGACCAGCGGCTGGCGCTCCGTGTCCGTCCGCAGCCGGATTCTCCGCAGCCATCCCCGAGGCGTCGAATCCTGAGCCGACACCGACACCGACACCGCACTGCGGCCGGTCCCTCTTCGACGGCAACCGGTCCAAGTTCGCCGCCACGGGTCAGTGACAGACCCGCCCCCAGGTGGTGTCACGCGGTGATGCCGGCAGGCTCACAGGCCGTTTCCCCAGGTGGGCGAAGTCGACTGCACGCCTGTGGGGCTGTGAGACAGAGACCTCAGTCAGGTGGGCCTGAACCTCGCCGGTGGTCAGGCCCTTCACGGCCAGTGAGATGACCATCTCGTCTATGCCGGTCAGACGCTTCTGCCGCTTCTTGACGATCTTCGGTGCCAAGGAGCAGTCACGGTCACGGGGCACGGTTGTCTCCACCGGGCCGACGTCGGTCAGCACTGTCTTGGAGCGTTTGCCGTTGCGGGAGTTGCCGCCGTCCTTGCCGACCGCATCGTGCCTGTCATAGCCGAGGTGGAGTCGCTTGGTCAGATGCTGAAGCAGCCCGCCCTCGCCGGTCAACTGAGGGCCCCTCGGCCTGGGCCCGGCCGACCGGCTCATCGATCAACCGGTCCCACTGGTCATGGATGCGTCGTCCATGATCGGGAGTTACACCGAACCATTGGGTCTGTTCCGTAGTCGGTGGTGACGGAGGGGTGTGGTCAGCCCAGGAGTGCCGCCGTTGTGGTGCGGCAGGTGCGGTCACCGTGTGATCATCGGGGTGTGTGGACTACCTTCGCCTGACCAAGCCAGGAAGGTGATCACAGGACGAGCACGAGTTTGCCGCCGGGGCGGCGGGATTGGCTGAGCTTGGCCGCTTCCTGGATCTGGTCGAGGGTGTAGGTGCGGGCGACCGGTACGACCAGGATGCCTTGGCCGGCGAGGACCGCGTGGACGGCGGTCTCCTCCCGTGTGATGTCGCCCCGCATCGCGAGCACACCGGGGAATTCTTCCTGCAGGGTCGTGACGTCGGGACGCAGGTCGACGGCTACCACGTGGGCGCCGCGGGCATGGAGCAGTGCCACGGTCTCCTTGCCGACGCCGCGCGCGGCCCCGGTGACCAGCGCGGTCTTCCCGGCGAACTCGGATGCTTCGGCAGAAGCGGCGGTGGGCGTCATGATGAGGCCCTCTCGTAAGGATCGGGGTCGCGCGCGGTTTCCCGCGCCGACTGTCTGGGCTGCTGTACGGTCACGCACTCACGAGGCAGACGACACAGCGCGCTTGCCGGGCGTGCGCACCGGTGGCGTCGTGGACGCTCGGCGGGCGGGTTGTTCAGTGTGCGGTGAGGCCGCCGTCGACGACGATTTCCGAGCCGGTGACGAAGGAGGAGTCGTCGCTGGCGAGGAAGAGGATCGCGGGAGCGATCTCATCGGCGCGGCCGGCTCGGCGCATGGGGGTGCGCTGGATGTCCGCTTGCTGGTCGCCCTGCTCCTCCAGGAGGTCCTGGATCATCGGTGTGGCGATCACTCCGGGATGGATCGAGTTGACCCGTACGCCCTGCCTGGCGTACTCGACCGCGGCCGTCTTGCTCAGCAGGCGCACCGCGCCCTTCGACGCCTGGTAGGCCGCGGCCGCGCCGCTGCCCACCAGGCCGAGCACGGACGAGGTGTTGATCACCGACGCGTTGCCGCTCGCTCGCAGCAGCGGCATCGCCGCCTTCATACCGAGCCAGGTGCCTTTCTGGTTCACGTCGATCACGCGGTCCCACACCTCCTCCCGCGTGTCCTCGATACCCGGCCAGTCCAGGATTCCAGCGACGTTCACCAGCACGTCCAGCACGCCGAAACGATCGCGTACGAGGGCCGTCACCTCCTCCCAGTTCCGGGCGGAGGAGACATCGAGGAGGGCGGTCGCCACCTCCGCGCCACCCGCCTCGATGCGCCGCGCCAGCTTCTGGAGGGGTTCCTGGGCCACATCGGTGATCACCAGCCGGGCACCCTCCTGGGCGAAGAGTTCCGCGGTCGCCGCACCGATCCCCCCGGTCGCTCCCGTGATCAGGGCCACCTTGCCCTCAAGGCGTCGTCCGGTCATGAATACGGTCCTTCCTTGCGTTGATACGCCTGTCACTGACTGCTGACTGCTGACTGCTGACTGCTGACTGCTGACTGGTGCCGGCCTCGGCAGCCGGTCCCCTCCCACGAGGAGTCGGTCTCCCCGACCGGAGCGACCGCCCCCGAACTCCGTTGTCCCGCTACGACGGGCGCGACTCCCGGTACAGCACGAGGTGTTCGTGGTAGAGCACTCCGTCGCGGATGTCTCCTGTGGCGGTGAACCCGGTGTCGTCGACGTAGTCCAGGTGACTACCGGTGACCGTGTAACGGCCGGTGTACGCACTGGCCCGCTCGCCGCGAGCCTCGTCGTAACGGCCGTCCGGCAGCAGCTCCTGCCGGATGTGCCCGTCCTCGGTCACCCACATACCGACCACATCCACGTGGCCGTCCTCGATCTCGGCCATGGCGGCCCCCTCTCCTCGAACGGTGCGGTCTCTTCCGCTCCACCGAGTCTGCGCAGGTCAGCGGCGGCCAACCAGGACGCATGCTGCCTGGGTGCACCACACCCAGGCAGCCCGGCGGCGCGCCGCCTAGCCTGAAGGCATGGACGACAACCGCATGGGGGACTTCCTGCGCGCCCGCCGCGCCGCCCTGCGCCCGCACGACGTCGGGATGCCGAGCCACGGGACCCGCAGAGTCGCGGGGCTGCGCCGCGAGGAGGTCGCCGTCCTGGCCGGAGTGAACGCCGACTACTACACCCGTCTGGAACAGGGCCGCGAACGCAACCCCTCGCCCCAGGTGATCGACGCTCTCAGTCATGCGCTGCACCTCGACGAGGACGCCAGGGCGCACCTGTACCGACTGGCCGGGGCCACGCCCGGCGACCGACTTTCGCCTCACTCCACCGGGCGCGTCAGCCCAGCCCTGCGACAGCTGATGGACGGCTACCCCAACACCCCGGCGTTCGTCATGAACCGCACCCTCGACCTCCTCGCGGTCAACGCGCTGGCCCAGGCCCTCTACTCGGCGTTCACCCCGGCGGACAACCTTGCCCGCATGACCTTCCTCGATCCGGCCGGCCCCACCTTCTACACGGACTGGAACCGGGCGGCACAAGCCACTGTCGCCAACCTCCGCGAGGCGACCGGCTTCGAACCGGACAACCCGCGGCTGCGCGAACTCGTCGGCACCCTCACCGAGTACAGCGCGGAATTCGTGCGCCTGTGGCAGTCCCACACCGTGCGAGGCAAGACGCAGGACGCCAAACACTTCCTCCACCCGGACGTCGGTCCGCTCACGCTCACCTACCAGGCGTTCGACGTACGCGAGGCACCCGGCCAGCAGCTCGTCATCTACCATGCCGAACCCGGCAGCCCCAGCGCCCACTCCCTCCACCTGCTCGGCTCCTTGCACGCCACCCGGCGCCAAGACCACTTCCAGCAGACAGCTGATCACCCAACACGGCCCGGAGACCCGCGCCGATAGTGCGGCTTCGCCTCGGCGCGTTCCATAGGTGTGCCCGTGAAACACCCGACCGCCCGGCGGTCAGCCTGCGGCAGTCATGGTTCATGAGTTACTGCGAAAGACGTGCCTCCTGAAGCACCCGCATGGAACACACCGAGGTGTGAGCGACGACTCCAAGCGTGGCATCGCGCTGTTGCGCCACCGGTCCGCGCCCACCACCCGTCCCGGCGCCGTACCGCGTCGCGCAGCGACACGAGCACGCACCGCTCGTACGGGATGCGCACAACGGGCGTTGGAGGAGGACCGGTCGGCGACGGCGGAGCTGGCCGCGAGGTGCTCCTCCGGACCAGCTCCCGCCCTGACGCCCGCTCAGCCGCGGTGCAGGATACGGCGCGCGCCGTAGGCGGCGGCGCCGAGCGCGAGCACGACCGAGCCCCACAGCACCGAGGCGCCGGGCAGGGCGAAGGCCAGCACGAGGCAGCCGGCGGCGCCGAGCACGGGCACGATGCGCGGCGGGCGGCCCTCGGCCGGGGTGAGGGTCCAGGCGGAGGCGTTGGCGACCGCGTAGTAGGCGAGGACGCCGAAGGAGGAGAAGCCGATTGAGCCTCGCACGTCCGCGGTGGCGGCCAGGACCGCCACGATGGCGCCGACGGCGAGTTCGGCGCGGTGCGGGACCTGGAAGCGCGGGTGGACGGCGGCCAGGGCGTGGGGGAGGTGGCGGTCGCGGGCCATGGCCAGGGTGGTGCGGGAGACGCCGAGGATCAGCGCGAGCAGCGAGCCGGTGGCCGCGACCGCCGCGCCGACGCGGACCACCGGGGCCAGGCCGGGCACGCCGGCGGCGCGGACCGCGTCGGCCAGTGGCGCGGTGGTACGGGCGAGCTGGTCGGGGCCGAGTACCGCGAGCACGGCGAGCGCGACGACGGCGTAGACGACCAGGGTGATGCCGAGCGCGGTCGAGATCGCGCGGGGGATGGTACGGGCCGGGGCTCGGACCTCCTCGCCGAGGGTGGCGATCCGCGCGTACCCGGCGAAGGCGAAGAACAGGAAGGCGGCGGCCTGGAGCACGCCGTGCCATCCGTTGCCGGTGCCGATGGTCCAGCGGCCGGTGTCGGCGGTCGAGCCGGTGAGGCAGGCGGTGACTGCGGCGGCGAGCACCGCCAGGACCACGGCGACGACCGCGCGGGTGAGCCAGGCGGCCTTCTGCACGCCGACGTAGTTCACCGCGGTCAGCGCGACCACGGCGGCGACCGCGACGGCGTGGGCCTGGGCGGGCCAGACGTAGGAGCCGGCGGTGAGGGCCATCGCCGCGCAGGAGGCGGTCTTGCCGACCACGAAGCCCCAGCCGGCCAGGTAGCCCCAGAAGTCGCCGAGGCGTTCGCGGCCGTAGACGTAGGTGCCGCCGGACCGCGGGTAGCGGGCGGCGAGCCGGGCGGAGGAGAGGGCGTTGCAGTAGGCGACCACGGCCGCGAGCGCCAGGCCGAGCAGCAGCCCGGAGCCACCGGCCGCCGCGGCGGGGGCGAGGGCGGCGAAGATGCCCGCGCCGATCATCGAGCCGAGGCCGATCACCACGGCGTCGAACACGCCCAGGTGCCGCTTCAGTTCTCCCGGTCCGGCCGGTGGAGCGGACGTGTCCATGCCCTGGCCTCTCAATGACGAGCATCGATATCGGCGCACGGTATCTGAGTCGGGGAACGGGCAGGTGAACGAAGTCACCATGCGTGACGGCGGTGACGGTGCGCTGCTCGCGGAAATGGTTGACTCCTCAACGGCCATTTCCCCTTCAGGGCCCAGGCGGTGGCCGATGGTCTCGGCCAAGCGATGGAAGTGGGCGGCGGCGTCGGCCTGGCTGGTTTGGCCGGCTTGGCCGAGGCTCGCGCCGGTGCGGAGGAGCACATCGTGAGGGTCGAGGACGTGGCCCGCCTCTCACCGTTTGTACGGCGTCACATCACCATGCTGGGCCGGTACTCCTTCCCGCTTCGTGCTCTGCCCGGCGGCCTGCGACCTCTGCGTGACCCGGTCACCCTGACGAGGAATGACCGTGTGGACATCGCTGCGTCCTGCTAACGTCTGCGACATGAAGCGCGCCGCTGTGACGACGACGCCGGAGAGTGTCCCGGCGCGCTGACAGACGATCTGATCCGAAGCCCCGGGGCGAGTGCCCCGGGGCTTCGTCGTAGGCCCGGGTCACTTGCTCCGCAACCAGCAGGGAGACCGCGATGACCGCCGTGCACGACCACCGCAGGCTCGGCCGTGAACTGGGCCTGTTCGACACCGATCCGCTGATCGGCGCCGGCCTGCCGTACTGGCTGCCCGACGGTGCGGCCGTGAGGCACACCCTGGAGGAGTACATCCGTGCGGCCGAGCGCCGGGCAGGCTACCAGCACGTGTACTCACCGGTCCTCGGCAAGCGGGAGCTGTACGAGATCTCGGGGCACTGGGCGCACTACAGCGACGACATGTTTCCCCCGATGGACCTCGGCGGAGAGCAGGTCGTCCTGCGGCCGAGCCTGTGCCCTCATCACGCGGTGATCTACCGCTCCCGCTCCCACAGCTACCGCGAACTGCCGCTGCGGATGGCAGAACTGGGCGGCATGTACCGCTCCGAACTCTCTGGCGTGCTCGGCGGGCTGACCCGGGTGCGGGCCATCCAGCTCAACGACGCGCACATCTTCTGCACCCTGGACCAGGTCGCCGAGGAGGCGCAGGCGGCGCTGGGGATGATCCGCCAGGCGTACGAGGCGCTCGGCATCACCCCCACTCGGTACCGGCTCTCCCTCCCGGGGCCCGGCGGCAAGTACGTCGCCGCACCCGAGAAGTGGCAGCGCTCCACCGCCCTGCTGACCGACGTCCTGGACCGCTCCGGCCTGCCCTACGAGGCAGCCGAGGGAGAGGCCGCGTTCTACGGCCCCAAGATCGATGTGCAGGTCACCGACGGCGCCGGCCGGGAGTCCACCCTGTCCACCGTCCAGGTCGACTTCCACCAGCCCGAGCAGTTCGACCTGCACTACATCGGCGCGGACGGCGCCAAACACCGCCCGGTCATGGTCCACCGCAGCATCATCGGCAGCGTGGAACGAGCCGTCGCCCATCTCATCGAACAGCACGGCGGTGCCTTCCCCGCCTGGCTCGCCCCCACTCAGATGGAGATCCTCCCGATCTCCGACACCGAACTGCCGAACGCCGCAGCCCTCGCCCAACGCTGCACCCGCCTCGGACTGCGCGCCCAGATCGCGGGACCGGACCGCGGCAGCCTGGGCGCCCGCATCCGAGAGGCCCGCCTGGTTCCCTACCAAGCCGTCATCGGTGCCAAGGAGACCGCCGACGATCACGTCGCACTGCGCTTGCGTGACGGACGTCGCCTCGCGCCGCGGCCGGTCAGTGACGCACTCGCCCACATCAGCGCACTCATCGGGGCCCACAGCACCGATCTGTGGGCCGACCCCACCTCATGGCAGGCGCCGCGATGAGCGCCTGCTGGCGCCTGGCGCGAAGCAACTGCTGCTCTCCACAAGGGCGTTCGGGCGAGGGCTTGACGTAGCGGCGGACGCTTCCCGGCTTCTTGTGTCTTGACTCGGCCATCAGCATCAGCAGGCCGGCCCTGGCCTCGCCCCGGAGCAGCGTCGCTTCGAGCAACTGCCGGAGGCAGGTGTGTGAAGCGCCGATCAGGCCCTCACCCGGCTTGTGGCACGCTTCCGGAGAGCCTGTACCCGGCGAAGTCGGCGACGTGGACATACCCCATGCGCTGTCCGGCGGGGCCGGGTGAGGGACGGGCCGGTCAGCGATGCAGGATGCCGGGCTGGGCGCCGGGGGCGAGGGTGGGTTCGGTGACGGGGACGTCACCGAGGGCCTGGTCGACGGCCGTGAGGAGGTCGTCCGACAGGTGGACGCCGGAGGCGGCGGCGTTGGCGTGAACCTGCTCGGGGCGGGAGGCGCCGGTGATCGCGGAGGCGACCTCGCTACGGCGCAGGACCCAGGCGAGGGCCAGGGTGGGCATGCTCATCCCGGCCTGTTCGGCGATCGGGACGAGGCGCTGGACCGCTTCAAGAGCGGCGTCGCTGTAGACGAGGTCCTGGGAGACCGCCATGTCCGCGGAGGCGAAGCGGCTGCCCTCGGGGACGGGCTGGCCGGGCTTGTACTTGCCGGTCAACACGCCCTGGGCGAGCGGGGACCAGACGATCTGGGAGATGCCGTTCGCGGCGCACAGACCGAAGACCTGGGCCTCGGGGGCCTGCCACAGCATGGAGTACTGCGGCTGGGAGGAGACGAACAGGTCGGCTCCGGCGATGTCGATCGCGGCCTGGATCTGTTCGGGGGTCCACTCGCTGAAGCCGACGCAGCGGGCCTTGCCCTGCTCGACGACCTTCTGGAACGCCTCGACGATGTCCTCGACCGGAACCGCCGGATCGAAGCGGTGCGCCTGATAGAGATCGACGTAGTCGGTGTTCAGCCGGGTGAGGGAGGCGTCGATCTGCTTGGCGATCTGCGCCGGGGACAATCCCTGGTCGGCCGGGTCGTCGGACATCGGGCCCCAGACCTTGGTGGCCAGGACGTAGGAGTCCCGGGGGTGGGCGGAGAGGATCTCGCCCCAGGCCGTCTCGGCTGCGCCCTGGCCGTAGACGTTGGCGGTGTCGAAGAAGTTGATGCCGGCGTCGAACGCCGCTTCGGTGCAGGCGCGGGTGCGGTCGGCGTCGATGCCGCCGGAGTAGGTCAGCCAGGAGCCGAGGGAGATCTCCGAGACTTCCAGGTCCGAGCTGCCGAGCTTGCGGTATCGCATGGGTGCTCCTTCGGGAGGGAGGGGTGTGGTCAGCGTCGGCGGGACGACGGTCCAGGGGTGGGAGCAACGCCGCGGGTGTCGGCCGGATCGGTGACGGACCGAGGTGCCGACTGGCCGGAGGCGAGGTCCTGGCCTGCCTGTTCGTTCGGCCGGTCCGGTGCGGGTGCCCGTGCCGGTGCCGGTGCCGCCGTACGGTGCGTGGCGGCCGGCAGGCCGAGCGGTACCAGGGCCGGCAGAGCGAGGACCGTGCCGGTCAGCGGCGGTCCCTGCGGTGCGGGGCGGAGGCGAGGGCGGCGCCGTCGGCCCAGGAGGTGCAGGGGCGGATGCGGGCGGGATGCAGTGGGTGAGGGAAAACATGGGTGCCAAGTCCTGGTGGAGCCAGACCGACAGCCGGCTGCTGGAGGCAGCTCTGGGCCTGGCTGCTCTGGTGGTCGGCGTCTTCGGGGTACTGTTTCCGGCCCTCGGAGTGGCCGGTCTGAGGGAGCCGACGTACACCCGCGAGGTTGAGGCCGCGACGGCGACCCAGGTACCGGACATCGTGACTGATGCGGTGGCGGGGCACGATGTGATTCTCGCCGGCACCCACCAGGCGGATCTCGTCTTTGCCGACCCCGACCTGGGTCAGCGCCTGCTGCTGGCCCTGCCCGAAATCGTCGCTGGCCCACTCCTGTTCCTCATCCTCGCCCTCCATTTCAAGATGGCCCGGACCCTGCGCGGCGGCGACGTCTTCGTGCCCGTGAACGCGCGACGCCTGAGCGTCATAGGGCTCGTGGTGCTGGTGTACGCCGTCCTCGCCCCGGTACTGCCGACCCTCACCACAGGAATGCTGGTAAGTGGTACCCCCATGGCCGAGCAGGTTCCGTTCTCGGTCACCTTCACCGGCGAGTACGTGCTACTGGCCTTCCTCATCCTTGCGCTGGGGGAAGTCTTCCGACGCGGAACCAAGCCGCGCGCTGATATGGAGGGGCTGGTCTGATGCCTCCAGAAGAGGAGCACCGGGTTCAGGTCCACCTGGATCGACTGCTGGCCGAGCGCGGCATGACCCTGTCCGAACTGGCGGCCAGGGTCGGGGTGACAGTGGTCAACCTCTGCATCCTCAAGAACGACAGGGCGAAGGCGATCCGCTTCTCCACCCTCACCGCGATCTGCCGCGAACTGAACTGCCAACCCGGCGACCTGCTCAGCATCCGCAAGGACTGACCCCGTCCGCAAGCCTGAACAGCGGGATGTCGATCCGTCGCGCACGTCGCGGCCGGCCACGGAATCGATCGGGGCTCGTTGTCAGACGATCACGATGCTCAGCAACCGCGTACGGCCTGCACGGGCACCGGCCACCGCACCCCCACCAGCCCCGCGACCAGCAACGTCAGGTTGAAACGGGCTCACTGCGTGTGGCGGCTGACCTTCAAATGGGCCAGGCGTCGTCACCGCAACAAGTCGAGGTACGGGCCTTCCTCATCAGGTTCGCTGGACGGGCATCGTCCGCCACCAGCTCGTCAAGGGCGGAGACGTCCCCGGACGACCTCGCGCTGACCGAGTACTGGCGGGATCGCCGCCGCAGGAAGGCGCCACCGCCGATGGACAAGAAGAGTCTTCTCCTCGCGGTCCGGCAGGAGGGCCTCTGCTCTCTCTGCAAACAAGCGCTGATCGTCGGAGCCGAGTACGAACCAGACAGCCCACGCGAGTGGATCAACTGGTTCGCAGCCTCGAAGAAGATGCTCCACAGGCATCACTTCACCTACCGGCGAGACGGAGGCACGGACGAGCGGAACAACCTTCGCCTCGTGCACTCCGAACGCCACCGCCAACATCACGCTGGCGACGGCAAAAGGGCCACATAACCCTGCTGACCTGCGAAGCCCACGGGGCTTGTTTGAAACCGGATGCGCTGAAAGGCGCACGTCCGGTTCTGAGAGGGCCGGGTCACGGTAACGTGATCCGGCTTACCGACCACACCGACGGACCACGCTGACGGTGGGGAGCCGCCGAGACCGACGGGCACAGAGCGGGCGGGCACCCGCCGCCGTGCCGGTCCGGCACGGCCGTGTCAACGGCTGCCGGGTCACGCCTGCGGAGGATCCTCCGCATCGCGGACCAGGAGCGCGATCTGCACCCGGTTCTCGACCCCCAGCTTGGCGAACAGGCTGCCGGTGTGGGCCTTGACTGTCGCGACGGTGATGCGCAGCCGCTCGGCGATCTGCGGATTGCCCAGTCCGTCCGCGACGGCCCGGGCGGTCTCCCGCTCCCGTTCCGTCAACACGGACAGCCGCTCGCGCGCGTCCTCGCGGGAACGGCCACGAACGTGCGAGGAGTCCGGGCCCGTGGCCGCCGCGATCACTCGTGCCGTGGCCGCCGGGGACAGGATCGGGTGGCCGTCGGCCACGGTGCGCACCGCGTCGAGGATCCCCGCGGGCGGGGTGTCCTTGAGGACGAAGCCGAGCGCTCCGGCGCGCAGGGCCCCGAGCACCAGGTCGTCGGAGTCGAAGGTGGTCAGCATCAGCACCCGCGGCGGCGCCGGCCGGGTGAGCAACTCCCGGGTCGTCTCCAGACCGTCCCGGCCCGGCATCCGTACGTCCATCAGCACCACGTCGGGCCGCTGCTCGGCCACCACGGCGAGAGCGGCGTTCCCGTCGGCCGCCTTGGCCACGACGGTCAGGTCCGGTTCGCCGTCGACGACGAGCCGCAGGGCCATGCGCACCAATTGCTCGTCGTCGACGATGACAACCCGTACGGGATCACGTCGAGTGTCCACTCATGCGCCCCTTTCGTGGCGGTGGGCGGGGCCGTGCGGCCAGGGGAGCCGGGCGGTGAGAAGGTACCCGCCGTCGGATGTGGGGCGGTGGCCGAGTTCGCCGCCGGCGACGGTGATCCGCTCGCCGAGGCCCAGCAGGCCGAAACCGGAGGCCGGCGGCCCTGCGGGGCGAAGCGGGGCCGGGCCGTTACGGACGCCGATGTCGAGGGTGCCGCCCGCGGCGCCGCCGAGGGTGACCCGCACGACCGCGCCGGGGGCGTGCTTGGCGGCGTTGGTCAGCGCTTCCTGGACGATCCGGTAGCAGGTCCGTCCCACGCCGTCGGGCGGGGTCCCCGCCACGGTGTCGGTGAGCCTGACGTCGAGACCCGAGGCGCGGGTGTCGGCCACCAGGTCGGGAATGCGGTCGAGGGAGGGCTGCGGGGGTTCCGGGCTGCCGGGGTCGGCGCGGAGCACGCCGAGGACCTCCCGCAGCTCTTCCAGTGCCTGGTGGGAGCCCTCGGCGATACCGCGGACCAGGACCCGGCTCTCGTCGGCGGAGAGGTCACCGCGGTGGTCGAGTACCCCGGCCTGCATGGCGACCAGGGAGATGCGGTGCGCGAGGACGTCGTGCATCTCGCGGGCGATCCGGTTGCGTTCCAGGGCCCGTGCCTGCGCCGCCCGCGCGTGCTGCTCCCGTTCCGCGCTCTCCGCTCGTTCGCGCAGGGACCGTACCTCGACCCGCCGTGCCCCGACCGCCATGCCGGCGGCCACCGCGATTCCCGCGGTCAGCGCCGACACCACGACCTGGACCCACCACAGTCCCTCGGCCACGTCCTGCACCGGGTAGACCCCGCCGGCCAGCTGTGACGCGGCCACGTAGGCCACGACGACGACCCCGATCTCCACCGGGCGACGACGGGTGGCGACCGAGCACAGGGCCAACAGCGCGGCGCCGGTGGCGAGCGCCGACACGGCCGAGGCGATCGTGACCGTCACCGCGACCGCGCGGGGCCACCGCCGCCGCCACCGGAGCACCGTCAGGCAGCCCAGGGCCACCAGCGGATCTCCGACGAGGATCCAGAACCCCGGGTCGCCGGACCCCTTCCGCGCCAGCGCGACGGTCGCGAGCCAGACCGGCACGCTCAGGACCGCGGCGACCAGCAGCCGCCATGCGTGCTGCCACTCTCCGAGCCGCGGCACAACGTCATTGTTCACCAGGCCATTGTCGCCAGACCGTGCGACCGACGGATCAGACCGGGGACCGAGGCGCCTTCGACCCAGGTCTAACCGCTGCCTCTCCCGCGGTCGGAGGCGGAGCCGTCCGCCGGGCCGATGTGCCGACCGCGCCCGATGAACAGACTCGTTCACGTCCCGGTCGCCCCCCCCCACAGGAGGACACCTCATGCGCAAAAGCCTGTCCCTCGCTCTCGCCGCCGCCGCGTTGGCGGTGACCGCGGCGCCGTCACCGTCTGCGGCCGCGACGGCACCGCCGGGCGCCCTGCAGTGGGGCCCGTGCCCCGAGGGTGCCGCCGCTCCCCGCCTGCAGTGCGCCACGCTCCGGGTGCCGCTGGACTACCGCGACCCGGACGGCCGCCGGATCGAGGTCGCCGTCTCCCGGCTGGCGAGCGAGAAGCCGTCACAGCGGCGTGGCGTCCTGCTGACCAACCCGGGCGGCCCGGGCGCCTCCGGTCTTCTGTACCCGGCCGTGCTCGCCGTCTCCGGGCTGCCCCAGAAGGTGCTCGACTCCTACGACATCATTGGCTTCGACCCGCGCGGCGTCGGCCACAGTACGCCGGTGACCTGCGATCTGACGCGGGAGCAGCAGTGGCGCGGCAACTTCCCGCCGTACGCGCACACCGCGGCCCACGTCACCCGGGTGGCCGGGCCCGCGCGAAAGATCGCCGAACAGTGCGACAGCTCGCGGACGGCGTGGATGCTGCCGCACACGACCACCGCCAATACGGCACGCGACATGGACCGCATCCGGACGGCGCTGGGCGAGCCGAGGCTGTCGTACCTCGGGGCCTCCTACGGAAGTTACCTCGGCGCGGTCTACACGACGCTGTACCCGCGGCGCGGCGACCGCATCGTGCTCGACAGCAACATGGGGCCCGGCGGCTACGACATCACGGCCATGCGGCTGTTCGCCCGCGGGCTGGAGGACCGCTTCCCCGACTTCGCCGAGTTCGCCGTCGCGCACCCGGAGTACGGCCTGGGCTCCACGCCGCAGCAGATCAGGGCCAAGTTCTTCGAGCTGGCGGACCGACTGGACGCCAAGCCGCAACAGGACGTCGACGGGACCGCGTTCCGCGCGCACACCTTCGAACTGCTCTACGCGGACGGCTCCATGCCGCGACTCGCCGAGTTCTGGCAGGCGGCCGACACCGGCGCGCAACTGCCCCTCCCGGAGCCACCCGCGGACCTGGAGAACCTCATGGCCTCGCGCTTCGCCGTGGTCTGCGGCGACTCGCGCTGGCCGGGGACGATACGGCAGTACCAGCGCAACGTCGCCGCCGACCGGCTCAGGTATCCGATGCTGGGCGGCTCCACGTCGAGCATCAACCCCTGCGCGTTCTGGTCCCGGAAGCGGACGGAACCGCCGGTACGCATCACCGGCAGGGGGCCGTCCAACGTGCTGATGCTGCAGAACGAGCGAGACCCGGGCACCCCGCTCGCCGGCGCCCGGGAGCTGCGGCGGGCCTTCGGCGGGCGGGCCACGCTGGTGACGGTCGACCAGGGCGGCCACGGTGTCTATCCGTACGGCCGCAACACCTGCGCCAACGACGCGGCGACGAGGTTCCTGACTACCGGTGAACGTCCTGCGCGGGACCTCGCCTGTGCGGCGCGACCGGCCAAGTGAGCGAGTGACAAAGGAGCCGGAGATGTTCGAGGCGATGCGAAACCGCAGTGCCGCCCGGCGGATCACCCCTGGGGACGGCCGGCCGCTCCGGCGGTTCCGCTGGTGGCAGATGCCCTACCGCTCCCTGTTCCATCTCCGGCTGCCGGACGACGGCGGCGGGCATGCCGGTCTGCGCCGCGGACGTCAGACGCGGTCAGGACCAGTCCTCCGCGCAGGCCGAGGCCGACCTGTACCTCCCTCGACGGCAGCACCACGTCCGGTCGAGGCTGGTCCGACCGCGAAAGCGGACATGAATGCCTCCGTGGGTGGGTCGACGGGCGGGGGCTGGTAGCTGGAAGTGCTCCTGACGGGGTATGAGAGGGGCCGGACGCCGCGCCTCACGCCACGTCAGGAACGGGCGCCGCCGGATGAGCCCTCGCCCTTGCCGGGACTCGAGGAGCAAGAACGGCTCGATGACGGATCGGTGGTCGTGTCCGGCCGCAGTGCGACGGGACACGACCACCGGTCGGAGGGTTCTCACGCATGCCGTGCTCGTCACGTCCGTCCACCCCGTGCTCCCGAGGCCGTGCTCCGAGTCGTTGGCGATGCGCCACCGCCTCGTCTTCGTCGGTGTGGGGGATCACGGACAGTACCGGACGGGAGGTCTCCTCGCGGGCGATGGCCTGGGCGTTGCCGGCGTTGGCGAATACGGTCGGTGCGACGTAGAACCCCCCTCCAGGCCCGCGTCCTCGGGTCCGGGGGAGATCCCCCATGATCGGTCCGCCGGGCACGGACGAGACGACCAGACAGGGCGTGCGCCCCGCGAGCCCGGAGCGCGGGGCTGCGTGTGCGGGCGGGCGCTTCCGGCTCGGTGTGGTCGGCTCGGAGGAAGGAGTTGCCCCACTTACCGACTTTGCCGGTCAGGGACTGGCTGTACCGGTCGGTGACGGGGGAGACGGGGACCGCGCCGTGAAGAGGGTGTCCTGGGTGACCAGCCAGGAGGACATGAACCCCCCGTAGCTGCCGCCCATGAGTCCGACCCGGGCGGCGTCGACGATTCCGGCGGAGACCGCATGCAGGGCGGTGAAGACCGTGCACCAGGCGTGAGAGCGCCGGCACCGGCAACTCGTCACGGCCCGGGGCCCGTTCCGGCGGCGAGGGCCTACTGCACGGGGTCGGCTGCGAGGAGGGCGGCGAGGGTGTGCAGGGCCGCAAGCGCCTCGTCTCCCTCCGCGCTGAGCTCGAGCGTCTCGCCGTGCCGGGCGCCCAGCGTCATCACGGCGAGGAGGCTGCGGGCGTCGACGGGCGCCGAGCCCGGCCGCCCGACCGTGACCTTGACCGGCTGGCGGGCGGCCTCCTGGACGAACAGGGAGGCGGGGCGGGCGTGCAGCCCCTCGGCCGCGGCGACGGTGGCCTGGATGCTGGGCATGGGCGGTGTTCCTTTCGGGAGCCTGTTTCGGGGGTTTCGTCGGGAGCGGCCGCCGGTCGGACCGGCGGACCGCGTGTAGTAGTGACGGAGCGTCAGGACACAGACAGAGCCGTGCCGTTGGCCATTCCGGCGGGCGCGAGGCCGAGGCTCTCGGCCGCCGTCGCGCCGAGGTCGGCCAGGCTGGCGGCGTCGGGCAGGTGCGCGGTGGCCGTGCCCGGCCGGCGCACCAGGACGGGCACGTACTCGCGGGTGTGGAAGGCGTGGCCGAGGGTGGGGTCGTTGCCGTGGTCGCCGGTGACGATCAGGCGGTCGCCGGGGGAGTCCAGCACGGCGATCAGGTCGCCCAGCCCCTGGTCGGCGCGTTCGAGTACCGTGCCGTAGCGGTCGGCGTCCTGCTGGTGCCCGGCGAGGTCGGTCTCCTGCACGTTGGCGACGACCAGGGCGTCGCCGTCGGCGCGGGCGGCTTCCAGGGCGTGGGCGAGGACGTCGGCGGTCGGCACGGCCGGCCGGCGCACCGCGGCGTCGCAGGCGAGGATGTCGGCCGCCTTGCCGACGAGGGTGACCGGGATTCCGGCACGGGCCGCGAGGTCGGGGAGCTGGCGGGTGTGGTCCAGCGGAGCGCCCAGGTGCTGCACCTCGAGACCGCCGTTGCGGTAGACGCCGCTGGCGGGTGTGTCCAGACCGACGGTGCCGCCGTCGCCGCGGCGGACGAACGCGGACAGCGGGCCGTCCGCGTGGCCGCCGACCGCGATGACGCGGGCGACGGGCGCCACCGAGCGCACCGTTTCGGCGATGGAGAGGATCTGCCCGAACGACAGGTCCTCCAGGCGGCCGGAGACGTTCCAGTTGATGCCGGGGTCGGCCTCCAGGTTGTCGTGCACCAGCGCAGTCCCGTCCACGACCAGCACCGGCAGGTCCTTGAGCGGCTCCACGGCGTGCCCGGCGGCCCGCAGCGCACCGGCCACGGGGTCCAGGTGGTCGGCCAGGAGGGCCACGGTCACCGCGCTGAAGTCGGCGCCCATCATCGTCTGGTGGCCGGCGTAGGTGTCCGCGCCCGGGTAACCGAGGGCGGCCCGGCCCACCGCCACCGGGAGGCCGGTGCGGGCGGCCAGAGCGGGGTGCGGGTGGACCAGGCCCAGACCGAGGCCGGCCAGGGCGGGCAGCTTCAGGTCCCGGCCGTGGGCGGTGCGCCAGTGGTCGAGGAGGTGGCCGAGGGTGTCGGCGGCGGCGTCCCCGGGCCGCAGGGTTCCCGCGTCGGGCATGGCACCGACGCCGAATCCGTCGAGGACGACGATGACGGTCTTGCTCATGAGGGGGTCTCCTGGTCCAGGGCCCGGCCCAGTGCGTCGTAGAGGCCGCACAACCTCGGCGTGCCGCGGGAGAGTCCGGCGACGACGGCGACGTTGCTGCGGGTCACGAAGATCTGGGTGCGGAAGGCGAGGACGGCCGTGTCGCCGATCCGGGCGGCGTCGGGCGTAGCCGGCACGTCCAGCAGCCGGTAGTAGTCGATGTTCTCGGCGGGCGCGTCCTGCACGGCCAGCCGCGCTCCGGAGCGGGGCAGCAGCGCCTGCTTGATCCGGGCGCGGGGGTAGAAACCGCCGCCGAGGACGGCGGGGCGGCCGTCGGCGAGGGTGTGCGCGACCTCGGTGACGTAGACGTAGGCGGGGCGCTCGGGCTGGTGCGTGTCGACGGCGTGCAGCGGGGTGGTGCCGGTCAGCGCGTGTCCGGGCTCCGCGTGGGTGGCGCCGTGGCGGGCCAGCAGCGCGAGCGTGGTCACCGAGCTGGCGCTGGGCGCACTCAGCTTCAGGCCCTCGTGCCCACGGGCGGCGAGCCGGTCCCGGGCGGCCACTGCCAGCGGCAGGTTGGCGGTGGGCTCCGGCTCTCCGGTGACCGGGTCGCACAGCACGCACGGGAAGGCGGTGACACCCGCGATCCGTACGCCGGGCAGCCGCTCCACGCGCTCGGCGAAGTCGTCCAGCCGGTCGAGGGGTACGCCGCCCTCCTGGCCGGGGTAGACGGTTCCGGGGGCGCCCTGGAGCCGGACCAGGACGTCCTGGACCGTGCCCAGGCGTTCGGCTTCCCGGCCCACGGCCTCCGCGTTGGCCGCGTCGTAAACGGTGACGGCCTCGGGGCGCCAGGCGAGCACCTCGGGCAGCGAGCGGGTGGGAATCTGCACCAGGTGGCCGAGGTTTCCGGCCCGGGCCCCGGAGGCGTGCAGGATGCGGGCCTCGGGCAGGTCGATGGCGGCGAACCTCGGGATGTGTTGGGCGATCGCCCGAATCAGCTCGGGGTTGCGGCCGAACTGCTTGGCGACGAACCACAGCGTCATTCCCAGGCGTTCGGCCTCGGCGGCCAGCAGCCGCGCGTTGGCCTCGACGGCGTCGAGGTCGATCACGTACGTGTCGGGCGGGATCGCGCCACTGGTGTGCAGTTCGGCGGCACTTTCCACCAGTTCCGGATTGCGGGTCAGCACGGTGTCCAGGAACACGGTCAGTCGTCCTTGCGGTGGTACAGGTCGGCGAGGGAACGGCGCAGGATGTCCAGCACCAGGTCCGCGCCGGCGCGCATGGGGTTGATGCGGACCGTCCAGTCGGCGAGTTCGGGAGCGTCGTCGAGGTTCGATCCGGACATCCGGTAGAAGAGCGGCGCCACCTCGTAGCGGGAGTTGGACCCCACCGGGTAGGGCGCGGCGCCGTACCGCGCGGCGACGGCGGGCAGTTCCCGGGCCACGGGCCGCTCCAGACGAACCAGCAGGCAGCGGTCCTGGGCGTTGGCGACGCGGACCTCGGCGACACCGTCGACCTCCCCGGCGGCGAGCCGTTCGGCCGCCTCGGCGCCCGCCCGGGACTGGACGGCCCACATCACCGGTACGTGGGTGAGGGCGCGCAACGCGTCCAGCGCCTGGTGGCCCTGGACCTGGCCGCCGCCGGAGTAGTTGTCGGCGTGGACGCGTTCCACCAGGTCCCGCGAGCCGACCACGACGCCGACGCCCTCCGGGCCGTGCAGCTTGAACAGCGAGAAGCAGGAGGCGTCCGCGCCCAGTTCCACGCCGCAGGCGGGGACACGCATCACCGCGTAGTTGTCGTCGACGACGGTGCGTACCCCGTGGGCGCGGCAGGCGGCCAGGACCGCGCCCGGGTCGTAGCGGTCGGCCAGCCGCTGCCGGGTGTGCTGGACGTACGCCCAGGCGAACCGTCCGGACGCCAGGGCCTCGTCCAGGGCGCGGGGGTCGTTGAAGTCGACCTCGGCGGTGCGGACACCGAGCGCGCGCAGCGTGGCTGCGGTGGTGCGGTAGACCGGCGCGCGGTGGATCAGCAGTTCGGCGTCCGCGTCGAGCACGGCGCCGAGCGCCGCCCGGATGGCTCCCGTGCCCGCGCCCTGGACGAGGGCGGCGGCGTCGGCGCCGAAGAAGTCGGCGAGTACGGCCTCCACGCGTGCGGTCGTGCGGGGACGGCCCAGCCCGGGCACGACTCCGGCGTCGGCCGCGAAGAGCTGTTCGCCCTCGAAGTGGCGGGCGGTGCACTCCAGCAGCCGGAACTGCGTGGCGACGGCGTCGTCCAGGGGCACCGTCGGCAGCGGGAAGGTCTGCGGCAGGCGGGGTGCGGGACTAGTCATCGGAGCTCTCCCGCGGGTCGGCGCCGGCCAGGAAGCGCAGCGGGTTGCGGCGGGTGATCAGGTCGAGCGTGTCCGCGTCGACGCCCGCCTTCCGCAGTGCGGGGAGGAAGGACTGGAACAGGTGGCCGTAGCCGGTGCCGCCCTCGTCGGTCAGGTAGCCGTGGCGGGAGATGTCGCAGGAGAGGAGCGCGCGGTCGGCGTGTCCGGACTCGATCAGTTCCAGCACCAGCCGCAGCCGCGTCTCGTCGCTCTGGTAGCCGTTCTTGCCGACGGTGTCGAAGGAGACGTAGGCGCCCTCGGCCGCCAGCCGGCGGTGCACGGCCGGGTCGTCGAGGAGGTCCTGGTGGCCGAGGGCCACCCGGTGCGGGGGCAGGCCCTCGGCGGTGAGGAGGGCGAGTTGGGCCGGGCCGCCCACGCCCAGGTGGGCGTGGGTGGCGACCGGCAGCCCGGTACGGACGGCGGCGCGGGCCGCGGCGGTGAGCGTGCGCCGCTCGGGCTCGCTGGGCCGTTCCCCGTGGCTGCCGACCTCGGCGATGACACCCGGGGCGATGCCGGTGCCGTCGATGCCCTCGTGGACGTCGCGCACGAGGGTGTCGGTGAGCAGGCCGACGTCCGTCGCGCCCACCTCCTGCGGGTGGAAGGGCTCGTAGTACCACCCGGTGGCGGCGATCACGGCGACGCCGGAGGCCGCACTGAGACGGGCCAGCGACGCCACGTCACGGCCCATGCCGCGACAGGTCTGCTCGACGACCAGGGAGAGCCCGAACGCTTCGCGCAGGCCGGCCAGTTCACGGATGACCGGGTCGGCGTGCCGCGCGTCGAGCACGGCCTCGTCGTCGCTGTCGCGGCGCAGGTCGAGGGCGAGGTGCTCGTGGGCGAGGACGGGGCCGGTGACGGTGGAGGGGTCCAGTGGACCGGTGACGGTCCGGATGTGGTGCATGAGGGTGCCTTCCGGTTCCCGTTCAGCCCTTGACGGGCGTGAACAGGTCCAGCCAGTACAGGAGGTTGAGGACGACGCCGCCGACGATGACCGCGGCGGGAGCGGCGGCCATGCGGACCACGGGCCGGCCCATGGCCTCGTTCAGCAGGTACAGCCCGCCGACGACGAGGATGCCGAGCCCGCCGCCCATGGTGTTGGCGGCCATCAGCGAGCCGAAGAGGATCGCCAGCGCGAGGGTCTCGGTGATCGCGTTGCGCAGGTGCTCCGAGCTGTCGCGGACCGAGGGGAACACGCTCAGCAGCTTGCCCAGGCGGGACAGCAGCAGCACCTCGGCGGCGAAGACGAGGGCACCGCAGACCAGCGCCAGCCATGGGTTGGGCAGCAGGTAGCCGATCGGGTAGACCAGGGTGAAGCCGGCGATGCCGTAGGCGCCGGAGGCCAGCGCGGTCGTCGCGATCAGCGGGATGAATCCGAAGACGCGGTAGAAGTCGACCTGGGCCGCCCCGCTGTAGTCGCCCTTGGCGATCAGGAAGCTGGTGGCCTCGCCGCCGCCGAAGATGTGGAGCTGGGCCAGCAGACACACGCCCGCTCCCAGCAGCATGAACAGCGGCAGGTGCTTGCGCAGCCGGGCCGCGCTCGCGCCGAACAGCGAGGCCATCGGGTCGTCGTCCTCGGTGCCCGCGGTGTCCTGGCCCGTGGCGCCGCCGGTGGCGGCGGCCCGCTCGGCGCGGCGTTGGCGGATGTCACGGGAGGCGGCGAAGCCGATGAGCATCAGCACGCCCGCGGCCATCGCGATCGAGCCCGCGAACACGTTCGGCCACAGCTTCATCGTGGCGACGACCAGCGCCAGTTCGACCACGCCCGCGATGCCGCCGCGCAGCCTGCCGAACTGCTTGGTGATGGCGAGCACCGGGAAGAGCGTGAACAGGAACAGGATCGGAGTGGACATCTCCTGCAGGGCCGTCAGGAAGTCGACCGGCAGGCGGTGTGCCGCGCTGTTGGCGCCGCCGAGGCCGAAGACCACGACGGCGCCCCAGGCCGCTCCGAGGATCGGCGCCAGCCACCGCTTCGGCGAGAGGATGCCGAGGATGTCGGTGGGAAGGAACACCAGCCACGGGTTCAGCACGCCGGTGGACAGGGCCATCGGGGCCCCGAGGCCGAAGATGAATCCGGCGGACAGGCCGAACGACACCGCGGTGGTGGCGCTGCGTGTGCTCTCGCCCCGGATGAAGTCGAGCATGAAGGGCCGGACTCCGTCGTTGAAGACCGCCAGGGCCTGGTGCGATATGAGGGCCGTCAGGGCGCACAGGGCGATGACGACGGCTGCCTGGGGCAGCGAGAAGCTGAGATCGGTGCTGCCGGCGGCGAGAAACGTGGTCAAGGGTGGCTCCTTTTCCCTGCCCCTGCGGGTCGGGAACGGTCAGTTGCTCTTCGCGGCGATGGCACGCGTGATCACCGGGGCGACACTGTCGATCTGGTCCATGCTGAAACCGAAGACCTTGATGCCGTCGTCCAGCAGCGCGGTGACCTCGTCCTCGGTGGGCACGGAGCGCCCGAAGGTGTGGCAGGCCTTCTTGCCCATCAGGCCGACCAGGACACCGAGGGAGGCGCCCGCGCCGGTGTGGCAGGTGCCCAGGTAGTACTGGGCCTGGCCCGCACGCAGCTTCATCGCCGCGTCCATGTCGTTGGAGACGACGGCCTCGATGCCGTCGAGCGCCATCGCGGTGACGGTCTGGGCGACCTCGGTCTTGCCGACACCGCCGGTGAGGATCTTCGTCATGGTCTTTCCTCGATTCTTCTCGTAGGTCCTGTACGGGCTGTACGGGGTGACCCGGGTTTGCCGGGTCGTGGGCCGTCTGGGGGCCGCGGGGCCGGAGCGGGGTCAGGTGCGTGAGTGCTGGGCCAGGGCGGCGAGGTGCATGCCCAGGAAGTTGATCTCCGACTCGGGCAGGGCCGCCCCCAGCGCCGCCTCGGCCCGTGCGGCCACGGCACGGGCCGAGGCGACGGCCTCGGGGTGCTGGGCCAGTTCGGCCACCACCTGCTCGTCGGTGAGGAACTGTTCGATGGCCTCGCCGCTGAGCAGCCGGGTGAGCGCCATGACCAGATGGCTGGTGAGCATGCCGGCGGTTTCCTCGGTGACGACGTTTCCGGCGGCCGCCAGGGCATCGAGTTCGCCGGCGACGAAGTCGGTCACCCGCGGCTCGGCCTGGCCGCCCTCGCGGAACATCTGCAGCCTCAGTGCGAGCCGCTCTTCCATCTGCGTGGGTCCTTCCTGGTCCACTGCCCGTCCGGCGGCACTCGCCGCTCGTTTGACTCAGCAGTATTCGGGATTCTGGATTCTCCGACGGCGCGTCAGCTCCTCGCGAGGAGGGCCGGCTGACGCCCGGTCAGTAGGAGGGGAGGCGTTCGCCCCGTACCACTTCGTCCTGCAATGCGGTCACCAACGTCAGGTCCAGGGATCGGCGTACCGCGCGCAGGGCGCTCGGGGTGTCGGCCCGGCCGACGATCGCCGCACAGGAGTTGCGCAGGGCCAGCTCACGGCTCACCTCGTCGCCGAGCGGCAGCACGTCGACCCCTTCCCCCTTGTGCCGCCGCGCCTCGTCGAGGTTCGCCAGACTGGCGTCCACCTCGCCGCGGGCGAACAGGTCCCACAGTTGCATGTACGACGCCTCCACCCATCGCACGTCCGTACGGCCCGCGAAGGTGCGCTGGGTGAGCAGCTCGAGGTCCTCGGAGCTGCGGTCGAGGGCGATCCGCAGGCCGGCGGATTCCACGTCGACGCCCTGGCGCACCAGGAGGCCGTGCGCACCGACGTAGGTGGCCGGACCCAGGTCGGCGACCAGGGACAGCGGGTGCTGCGCCATCAGCCGGTCGGCGGCGAAGCGCGAGAGCACGACCAGATCCACCTTGCCTTCCAGCAGGGCGGCGACACGGGTGTGGGCGCCGCGCATGAACGTGACCGCGAACGGCGCCCGGGCCTGTTCGAACGCACTGCGCAGGCCGGTGGCGAGCCCTTCGTAGCGGCGTGAGTACGGCAGTGGCATCGCGGCCAGCAGGGTTCCGAGACCGGACAGGCGCCACAGTACGGACCGGTCCGCGCGGACCAGGAAAGTGCCCAGGTGCCCGCGGGCGACCGTCTTGATCGCGCCTGCCTCCTCCAGGAGCTGGAAGGCGGCCTGGACGGTGCCGTTGCCCACGCCCAGCTCCTCCGCGAAGTCGCGCAGGCGCGGCAGTCGGGTCTCTTCCTCGTGGTCGAGGAGCGACACCGCGAGTTGCCGTGCCGCCAGGCCGTTCCGGCTCAGGAGGGGCTCATCGATGCTGTTCACACCGCGACAATAAACAGTATTCTGCTTTTTGGCCAGGGTCTCGCCGGTCACACCCGCGATCCCCCCTCCTGCAGACCATCCACCTGGAGGTTTCCCCATGTCCATCCCTTCGGCCACCCCTTCGGTCGGCGCCGGTTCCGCTCGCCCCGGCCAGATCATGGCGCGCGAGATCGCCGAGCAGCCGGCCGTACTGCAGCGCGTGCTCGACGAGGGGGCGCCGCACATCCTCGGGGTCGCGAGGGCGATAGCGGCCCGCGGCCCGCGGTTCGTCCTGCTCACCGCGCGCGGCACCAGCGACAACGCCGCGCTGTACGCCAAGTACCTCGTCGAGGTGGTGCTCGGCAGACCGGCCGGGCTGACCTCGATGTCGACGGCGACGGTGTACGGCGCCGAGCCGGACCTGCGCGACTGCCTGGTGATAGCGGTGAGCCAGTCCGGCGGGTCCCCCGACCTGGTGGCCTCGACCCGGTCGGCACGGGAAGCGGGCGCGATCACACTGGCGGTGACGAACAACGCCGGCTCACCGCTGGCAGCGGTCTCGGAGTACCACATCGACGTCCTGGCAGGTCCGGAGAAGGCACTGCCGGCCACCAAGACCTACACGGCCGAACTGCTGTCGCTGTACCTGTTGGTGGAAGGGCTGCGCGGTTCCGACGGCGGGGCCGCGAGGGTGGTGCCGGAGCTGGCATCCTCCCTCCTTGAACGCCGTGAGGAGGTCCGGGCGCTGGCGGAGCGGTACCGGTTCGCACAGCGGCTGGTGCTCACGTCGCGCGGCTACGGATACCCGACGGCCCGGGAGGCGGCGCTGAAGCTGATGGAGACCACGTACATCCCGGCTCTCGCGTTCTCCGGGGCGGACCTGCTGCACGGGCCGCTGGCGATGGTGGACACCGCCTCGCCGGTGATCGCGGTCGTGCCCGACGGGCGCGGCGGCGACGCCCTGCGGCCGGTGCTGGAGCGGCTCCGGGGACAGGGGGCGGACCTGGCGGTGATCGGACAGCGGGACCAGGTGGACACGGCACCGGCCGGCTTCGTCCTGCCGGGCGGGGTGGCGGAGGAGGTCCAGCCGATCCTGGAGATCCTTCCGCTGCAACTGCTGGCCCACGAGGTCACCGTCGCCCGCGGCCAGGATCCCGACGCCCCCCGCGCCCTGGCGAAGGTGACCGAGACCCACTGACCGGGCTCCGGCACGGGCGCGGGACCAGGCAGCCACGCCCCGGGGCCGGCCTGCCCACCGCCGAAGGCCCGCCCCGTGCCGGTCTCTCCCGCCCGTGCCGTCGACCGGTGGGCGGCGAGTGTTCCCAGCGGGCGTGCATGCCGACCAAGGCGCTGCTGCGCACCCGGCGGCGCTGCGCGCCGCCGGGCAACTGCCGGGAGTGCGGGAGGCGGTCTCCGGCGACCGCGCCGTCGCGGCCGTGCTCCACCGTCGCGACGTCTCCGCCTCGGACTGGAAGGGCGACGGGCAGGTGTCCCGGCTCGGGACGGCCGGGATCACCCTGTACCGGGCGCACGGACGGAACGGCTCCGACCGGGTCGTCGAGGTCACCGACGAGTCCGGCGCCACGACCTCGCTGACCGCGCGACACGTGGTCGTGGTAGCGACCGGCGGCACCGCCGCGCTGCTGCCGGACACCCCCGGTCTGGCCGACGCGAAGCCGTGGAGCAGGCGCGAGGCCGCCGCCGCGCGCACGGTTCCCGGCCGGCTCGCCGTCATCGGCGGTGGCGGCGCGGCGTTCGGCTGAATCCATCCGTGAGCGTGGCGGGCAGTCGCGTCATCCACGAGGGCGCCGTGTCCGCCGTGCGACCGGAGCCGTCCACCCACGCCGGACGCAGGACCCGGTACGGCATCCGGCCTGGATCCGTCGCACCGAAATTCCCCACAGCGAGGAGTGCTCAGTGACCACTGCTCCATCTCGTCCCAGCATCGACACCGACAAGCCCCACCCCGCCCGCGTCCACGACTGGCTCCTGGGCGGCAGCGACAACTACCCCGCCGACCGGGAGGTCGCCCAGAACCTGCCGGAGGAGACTCGCGGCATTGCGGCCCGCAACCGGGCGTTCATGCACCGCGCCACCGCCTGGCTGGCGAAGAAGGGCATCACCCAGTTCCTCGACATCGGCACCGGTATCCCCGAGCGTCCTGCCGCACGCGGAAGCGCTGTTGACCAGCACCCCGGAAGGTGCCACCGAGTACCTCGACGCGGATGTGCGTCGGCCGCAGGCCCTCCTGGAACGCGCCGCCCGGGTACTGGACTTCGACCGGCCCATCGCCCTGTCCCTGCTTGCGGTCCGGCACTTCCTGCCCGACGACGCGAACCCTACGCTGTCGTGTGCACCTTGGTGAAGGGTCTCCCCCCTGGGCAGTCACCTGCTGCTTTCGCACGGGACGGTCGACCAGCACCCGGAGTGGGGGAGGAGGATCGAGTCCGGGTTCGAGAAGGGCGCGATCCCGCTGCGGCTGCGCACCCGCAGCGAGGTCGAGCCGTTCTTCGAGGGACTGGAACTCGTCTCGCCGGGGCTGGTGTACGCCACCGAGTGGTACCAGGAGGGCCCGGCGCCGCTGCCGGAGCGAAGCGCCTTCCACGTCGGCGTCGCGAGGTTGCCGGAATGAAGCAGAAGGCAAGTCGTGCGCCGACGAGGGCAAGGACTCGCACCTGTGCACGCCCTGTTGCGAACCACTCTCGCTTCCGCTGGGCCGAATGACGGGAAACTTCACGCCGGTGAGATCTTCGGAGACCCGGACGCGGTGGCCTTGCTGCTGACCGACACCATGCGCGAGCCGGGCACCGGCGGCATCGGGTCCGGCAGCAGCCCGGTGAGTGCGAAGAGACCGGGGTGGCCGGTGCCGACTGCGTCTCGGAGCCACCGGCCGTGTGCACAGCCGGCGGGCGGCCTGCCGGGCCGGGCCCGAGCCGGCCCGCTTCCGCATTCAGCCGAAGGACTCCCCCGGAGCCGGCCCCGACCTCGGCCCCTCCGGGGTGTGCTGCCCGTCGTTGACGTGCGTCGTTCCCCCCTCGGTAATGGCTGCACTCGAATCCACCGGCAGACTTCAGCCCAGCACCCGCCCGAGGAAGCCGCGCAGGTACCCCGCGACGATGTCGAGCCGGCTCTCCAGCAGGAAGTGGCCGCCGTCGATCAGGTGCACCTCCGCATCCTTGGCGTCACGGGCGAAGGCCTCTGCGCCGGCCGGGCCGAAGATCTCGTCGTTGCGTCCCCACACCGCGAGCACCGGCACCTCACTGCTGCGCAGGAACTCGTGCAGCAGCGGGTAGAGCGGGCGGTTGTTCCGGTAGTCGCGGAACAGTGCGAGCTGGACCTCGTCGTTTCCCTCGCGGGAGACGAGGGCGAAGTCGTGCTCCCAAGTGTCCGGGCTGACCAGGCTCGGTTCGGACACCCCGTGCAGGTACTGCCAGCGGATGGCGTCGATGTCCATTGCGGCACGGACGGCGGGCTCGGTGGCAGGGCCGGGGTCGGCCCCGTAGGCCCACACGTCCTTCCAGAACGACTCGACGAAGCCCTCCTCGTAGCCGTTGCCGTTCTGGGTGACGACGGCGGTGATCCGCTCGGGGTGCCGGAGTGCGAGGCGCCATCCGATCGGGGCACCGTAGTCCTGGACGTACAGGGCGTAGCGGTCGAGGCCCAGATGGTCGAGCAGCCCGGAGGTGACGTCGGCGAGGGCGTCGAACGTGTAGGTGAACTCGTCGGTGAGGGGGGCGTCGGAGTGGCCGAAGCCGAGGTGGTCCGGCGCGATGACGTGGTACCTGTCGGCCAGCAGCGGGATGAGGTCGCGGAACATGAACGAACTGGTCGGGTAACCGTGCAGCAGGACGATCACGGGGGCGTCGGCGGGGCCGGCCTCGCGGTAGAAGACCCTGTGGCCGCCGACGGTGGCGGTCCGGTGGTGCACCGAACTCATGTCTAACCCCTTTGGATGCTTGATGTGGTTAGGTGTCGCCAGGCAAGCACGGGGTGGACTAACCTGTCAAGCGACGCAATCTGGTTAGAGAGAGGGTGGTGTGCGATGGACGCCCTGCTGGACCTGCTCAACAGCAGGCCGCTGGTCGACGGAAGGGAACAGGACGCGCTCGGCGACCCTGCCACCGGCACCCGCTGGGCGCGGGAGCACGGCGGCGACGGCAGCCTCGCCGAACTGGCGCTGCTGCGTGCGGCCCGGGACGCCCTGCGGGACGTCGTACGCGGGGAACGCGCGCCCGACGTGCTCAAGCCGTTGCTCGACGGGGTCCGTCAGACACCGGAGATCACGTCGGACGGTCTGGAATGGACGCTTGAGACTCCTCCGCACGCCCGGCTGGCCGTCGAGACGGTGCTCGCCTGGGCGGCCACCGAGAAGCGGCTGCCCGGCCGACTGCGCCCCTGCGCCAACGGCGAATGCCAGATGTTCCTGCTGGACCGCAGCCGCGCCAACCGCGCCCGCTGGTGCTCAATGGCCGTCTGCGGCAACCGCGAAAAGGCACGCCGCCACTACGAACGCACCCGCTGACCCGAGCCCGGCCGGCCGGGCGATCACCTGCCGAGGCCCGTCCAGGAGAGGGCCGGCGGCGACAGCGCCACGGGCATCGGCGGTGTCGGGAAGAACGGGATCGGCGGGACCGAGGGGCCAGCAGCGGCAGGACGAGCCGTCGCCGTCGCGTCGGTGGCAGCCGCGTCACCGCCGTCTCACCGAGCACCGTGCGACCGGTTCGCCACCCGGGCTCTGGCGTCGGGGGACGGTTCTGTGAGGATTTCGCCGCAGGCGGCCGGGCGCTTCCCTGCGTGTGGCGAGGGCGAACGGATCCCCTGTCGCAGAGTTCATGTTGATGGCGAGCCTGTGGGCCGGGCCTGCGAAGACCGAAGGCGCGCGGGTGCAGCCTGGTGACAAGTACTACGGGGATCAGTCCTTCACGGTGTCCGAGACCCGTGGCTGAGCCCCTGGCGGGTCCTGCTCGGCCGGGACGGTCCGTACGTCAGCCACCGGCACAGTCCGTCCCCGGCGGGGGAGACGTCGAGTTTCTCCCGGGCTGTCTGACCGGGAGCCCGAAGATGCGGTGCAGTGCCTGTGCGGCCCGGGCGGGCGACAGCGCCGGCCTGGTCCTCACCGCGTGCCAGGACGCCGCGGCGCGGGGGGGTGCCCCTATGTGTTTGGTCAAGGTCGAAGGCCAGTAGGTTCGTGTGGTTGGGGGCAGGCCGAGCCGTAGGGGTGTGCATGAGTGATAGCCA